>CAYOVG010000149.1:0-15679 GCA_964407285.1 uncultured Syntrophobacteraceae bacterium | reverse complement strand
GTACCGGAGTGGTCGGCCTTTCCGAGCAGGTGTACGATTCAGATTCGGTCGCGGCGCTCGCGGTGGCCGCGCACGAGATCGGCCACGTGATGCAGTATGAGCAGAACTACTTGCCGATCCGTATCCGTAACGCGATACTCCCGGTGGCGAGTTTTAGCTCGCAGGCCGCGCCGTTTATTGTGATCATCGGGCTGCTCTTGGGCTCGTTCGACCTCGCGTTCGCAGGGGTAATTCTCTTTGGCGCGGTGCTCTTGTTTCAGCTTGTAACGCTGCCGGTCGAATTCAACGCCAGTTCGAGGGCCCTCAGGTTCCTCTCGGAGGACCTCAAGGCCCGGCTCGCACTCTTTCCGGCCGATGAGAACATGAACCTCGGCAAGGCGAAATA
The DNA here is from genome assembly GCA_964407285.1 of uncultured Syntrophobacteraceae bacterium. Taxonomy (GTDB): domain Bacteria; phylum Desulfobacterota; class Syntrophobacteria; order Syntrophobacterales; family Syntrophobacteraceae; genus CAYOVG01. The sequence continues at coordinate 15,294 of CAYOVG010000149.1, read as the reverse complement.
CTCCACCGTCGTGGATCGGAACGGAAAACAGCTCACGGATGTGCCGTTGCCCGACGCAGTGGCGGCGGGATTCAAGGAGGACCTGATCGCGCTCAAGGAAGAGGCGAAAAAGACGGGGAAGCCCATCGATGCCCGGTCCATACGCGACCGTTTCCTCCGGGCGCAGGAGGTGGCGATGGGGGGCCTCACCTACACCGTTGCCTACCAGGCGCTCGTTTCCGATCGCGCCGAGCTGCTCGGGGTGCTGGCTGTAGCCCGCGATGCGAGCCAGGCCGTATCGCAGCAGGAGGAAATACTTGCAAAGGCTGAAGAGGTGGTGGCCAGGGCGGAGAAGCTTGAAGCATCGCGCGTGGAGATTTCCAGGGCGAACGCCGGGAACCGCGAGGAAGCCGCCGGTCTGATAAAGGCTACGGAACAGGCCAGAGAGGAGCTCAACGAGAGTCTGAACAGGGTATCGGAGGTTGCCGGGGCCTCCAAGACGGCTATCGTCACGGCATTGCTCGTGGCCCTCGGCGTGGTTGTGCCGGCGTTTTTCCTCGTCGATCGGACGATCAACAGACCGATACGCAGAGCCGTCGACGGGCTCGGTGATGTGGCGTGCCAGGTTGCAGCCGCTTCCGAACAGGCCGCCGATTCGAGCCGTACTACCGCCGATGGAACGGCGACACAGGCCGCATCGATCGAAGAGACGTCCTCGGCCATCGAGGAGATTGCGTCCATCATCAGGCAGAATGCTCGAAATGCGGCGCACGCAAATCAGCTCATGCAGGATGCCGGACGGGTTGTGGCCGACGCCGACGGCGCCATGAGAGATCTGATCCGGTCCATGCAGGACATATCCTCTGCAAGCGATGAAACGTCTAAGATCGTCAAGACCATCGACGAGATCGCTTTCCAGACCAATCTGCTCGCTTTGAACGCCGCGGTCGAGGCGGCCAGGGCGGGCGAGGCGGGCGCCGGTTTTGCCGTTGTGGCCGAGGAGGTGAGGAACCTGGCCCTGCGTGCGGCGGAAGCGGCGAAGAATACGGAGGGATTGATCGAAGGCACGGTCAGGCGGGTCCATGACGGTTCGGACCTGGTGACGAAGACGAACGATGCGTTCTCGATGGTTGCTTCAGCCGTGGTCAAGGTCGGTGAGTTGTTGGTGGAGATAGCTTCCGCATCCGAGGAGCAGGCCCGGGGGATCGAGCAGGTGAACCAGGCGTTCGGGACGATCGACGGGACCACTCAGCAGAATGCGGCCAGCGCCGAGGAGGCTGCCGCCGCGGCGGAGCAGATGAGGGCGCAGGCAGAGCATCTGAGGGAATTCGTCGGGGAGCTCCTGGCCCTTATCGGCGGGAAGGCGTGCGGGATAGACCGGCAGGAGGACGACTCCCGAAGTGACGGCGGCGAGCGTGGACGCCATCCGGGCGCTGGAAATCCGGTCTTCGCAAAGGCGATTGTTATGCCGCATGGCGGCAGGGACGGCGACGGGAGAAACGGAGCCGGGGTGATTCCCGCTTTGAAGAACGCCGAAGAAATCCATTCCGGCCGGCTTCTCCCGCCTGAATAGGATTTCCAGGTTTTCAGGGAGCTGTAACGGGACTGGCGTAATCCGGAAGGGGGGTATCTATCCGATATCGAAAACGATCCTGAAGGTGCTTCCCTCGCCGGGCCGGCTCTCCACTTCGATGCGCCCGCCGATGCCCTCGATCAGGGTATGGCAAATGTAGAGCCCCAGGCCCGTCCCCATCTGCGGCGACTTGGTGGTGAAGAACGGATCGAAGATCTTGTCTATGACATCTTCTTCTATGCCTACGCCGTTGTCGCTCACTTCAATGGCGACGCGCTTCTTTGACCCGGCAGCCGTGGCGGCGGCGTGGCGGACCGCCACCCTGATCCAGGAATCCTCCTTGTCGGAGGCGTGGGCCGCGTTTATGAGCAGGTTGATGAGCACCTGCTCCAGCGCTTCCGGGTCCGTGTAGATCGTCGGGACGCCGGGCGGCACGCTGATTTCGAAGTTCCTGGTCCGCTTCCTGATTTCGCTACGGCAAATGGCCGCTCCCTGCTCGATCACCTGTTTGAGTTCCACCCGGCGCCGTTGCGATTTGGCCTTCCTGCTCACAAAAGCCCGAAGTCCCGATACGGTTGTGTTGATCCTGGCGGAGCCGTGTTCGATATTGTCCACGAGCTTGAAGATGTCGGTCCTGAACTCCTCGTACGACATGCCGAACAGCTCCAGGTCCGGCTTCTGCGCCTCGGCCCATCGGTCGATGATCGGCATCAGCTCCCTCAGATAGTCCCTCAGGATAGGGATATTGAAGGTGATGAAATTGTTGGGATTGTTGATCTCGTGAGCGATGCCGGACACGAGAAGGCCCAGGGATGCGAGCTTCTCGCTCTGGATGAGTTGCCTCTCCATCATCTTCGCCTGCGTAATGTCGCTGATGCGCACGATGGTGGCGTCGTGTCTGCCCGCCTCATCCTTCAGCGGATACACCACCACCTGTTCGAGCCGCCCCGGGTCTTTTGCGCCTTTGCGTTCGAACGTGCCGATACGGGCGTCGAGGCTGGTGAAAGGGTGTCTGCAATCCGGGCATGGACCGGGCAGCGCCGCAAAGGCTTCATAGCACGGCTTTCCGATGGAACCGGCGTAGTCGTCCAGGCGGTAGTAATCCAGAGCCGCTTTGTTGAGCATCTTCACGAGGCCGTCGCTGTCGAGCATTACGAGAGGCTCGGCGATGCCGTCGAAGATCTTCTGCAGCATGGCCTTGCTCTTTTGGATCGTATCCTCCGCGCGTCTACGCTCCTCCACCTCCTGGTTCAACTGCTCGTTGGCGGCCTTGAGTTCCGCAGTGCGGGCTTCCACGCGCCTTTCGAGATCTTCGTGAGCTTTTCTGAGCGCATCGATCAGGCTTTTGTGGTCCGTAATGTCCTGGCTGATGCCGATGATCATCGTTACGTTGCCGGCCCGGTCCTTGATGGGCTGCAGCCTGGTCTCATAGTAGATATAGCCTTCGGAAAGGGGGACCATTTCCACGAACGACGATGCCGCCCCGGACTCTATCACCTGCTTTTCCGCCGAGTACCAGAAGTCCTTGACGGTTTCCGGCAGGCCCGTCAGATCCGGGGTCTTCACACCGATCTGGCTCTTGATTCTCTCGGGAGACGCAAGGTTGTAGGCGACACGCCTGTGTTCGGAATCGATAACGAAGGCCGTCGAAGGGATGTGGTCGAAGAGGGTCCGGAATTTCTGCTCGCTTTCCTGCAGCGCATCCATGACCCTGCTGTTCCGGAGCGCGATGGCGATGAGTTCGCCGAACGCCGTTGCTATCCGGGAGTCGTGGTCGCTGAATCCCCCCGGTTTGTTGGCCAGGGCAACGACGCCCACTACGTTTCCGGCGTATTCGAGGGGAGTGAACAAAACGTTTTCAATCCTGATGTGGCCCGCATGGGCGAACCATGTCCACTCATTCTCGTGGGGAAAGCTGTCGCGGCTGAGGGGGAATACCGCGTCGCAGGCGCCGGTATCGGCGCTGTAACGGGCGCCGGCGGGCATCCCTTCGAGGGGAATCCCTCCGGGAGGAAAGGGCATGCTCCGATGGCTCCCGACCGCGCATTGCTCGTTGCGCGTGTCGAAGAAAAGGATGCGGTTCGCTTTTCCTTCGACGCTTCGGACCGCCACGTAGCCGGCGGTGGCGCCGAGCAGAGTCTTGCAGGTTTCGTAGATCTCCCTGGCGGCTTGCGGGAAATCCTTCCTGTCCAGCACCTTGCGGGCGGCCCCCAGCAGGGCGGAAACCTCCCTGTTGCGTTGCCTGGATTCGTTCAACGCCTGCTGGAGGGCTTCCTCGGCCTTCCTGCGATGCTCCACCTCATCCCGGATTGCCCGCTCCATCCGGTGCCTGTACAGCGCCATGTCGAGGGCAATGTTGATTTCCCTGGCATGGAACGGCTTGACGAGATAACCGGACGGGTCGGTGAGTTTCGCCCGTTCCACGGTATGTTCGTCCGTGTGGGACGTCAGGAAAATGACCGGAATGTCCATGATTTCCCGCAGCCTGCGAGCGGTTTCGACCCCGTCGAGTTCGCCTTCGAGGAGGATGTCCATCAGGACGAGATCCGGGTGGTCCTCTTCCAGCCTCTCCAGCGCCGTTTCACCGGAAGGGACTGTGGAACACACCGCGTAGCCCATCCCTATGAGAGTCGCCTCGATGTAGGTGGCGATGATGGGTTCATCCTCGACGATCATGATCGTTGCTTTCGGCATCTCAAATCTTTCCGCGGAGTCTGATCTGTTTCCACATATTCTTAGGAGTTCCCCGGCGTGCAATCCACGCTTTCACTTCCGTGTCGCCGGCCTGCCCATCAGCCTGAACGGTAGCGATCCTTCATCTGCAACTCAAGCACCCGGATTAACCGAAACTGCACTACAGTGGGACTCATCGGCCATCATCCTCGGGAGCTTCAAGTTCATATCCACCGGCGGCCAGCACCTCGGGGAAGAATCGGACGGCTTTGCGGTCATAATCGCGGATTCCTTGGGGCAGTTGTGACCACGCAACCAGGTAAGGGGAGAGTTTCTTCTCGTTGTCTTTGTCCGAGGCAAATCGCCACCCCGCGCAGAGGCGTTCCACGTTCCATCGGCCATGCTCCATTTCCGCCAGGCTTTCAATGTGCTTGTCGAGGATGGGGCGAACCTGTGGGGGCGCGCTCACCCCGGTTACCTTGTAGCCCTTCTTGCGGAGCATCGTGATGGCGAATGCCGCCTGCTCCCGACTCGATCTCCTGAAATCCTCGGGTATGAACTCCCAGGGCAGTGTGTTGGGCTTCAGGTAATCCGGTTTCGAGTCCTTCCGATATTGATCGTGTACGTACTTGCCCATAATCTCCAACTTAGCGTCCGGGACATCCTCCGTTCCGACTTGAACGAAAGCCTGCGCCGTCATGGCGTCATCGGGGAGGGGCAAAAGCATCATATCTTTTGACCAGTCGGGGTCCAGCAACACATGGTCGGCCGAACGGCCGCTGGACTGAATCAGTCCGACCCTTGCGCCGAAGGCGAGAGCGAGGGCATATTCGAAGCGGCTGATATCCCCTCCGTTGATGCCGAGCAGTCTCACCCTTTCGGGCTCGACGCCCGCGGCAAAGAGGTCCAGCCACATCTGAAGCGGCTCGGCGAACCCCAAACCCTCCTTCCCGCCGCTCGGAATATGCTGGTCGTAGTGCTCGCTTATCGTTACGGCAGCAGGCAAAAACGTGGGATGGTATCCGAGCAGAATGAATGCTTTTCTGTTTTCCGATTTAAGCTCCGCCGCCACATTTCCCAGTACGCCGGGGATACCCGCCGTCGTGCCCCCGGAGAGGACGATACCGTCGAAGTTATCTATGGCGGCTTTGAGCAGGTTGTGATAGCTTTCCATCTGTTTCTGCAAATCCTCCCTGGCGCCGCCGGCCACAATGAGAACACGTGGGGATTCGGGGAAGAATTCAAAACCGCTGTACTTATTCGCTCTTTGTTTGGCAATCCGCGTCACCGATCCGTTCCGGCCGTTCTTGAGCCAATAGGCCATTCTCAGAAACTGATCCGTCCATCCGATTTCAGGCAATCCGGATTTCCCGTGTTCCTGGACGTACTCGAGGTAGTCGAGTTCGGCTTGAAAGCTCTCCTTGAACCAGGGTATTTCCTTGTGGGAAAGATAGAAATGAATCGCCTTTGCGTAACTGTCCAGAGCGTCGGCATTTCGGCGCAGGAGCAAGTAAAGCCGCCCCATGGTGAACCACGCCCTCGGAAGCTCGAGTCCGGCGTCCAGGTGTTTCCGGCATACATCGATGGCTTGAAGTATCGCGGAACGGGCGCTGTCGATTATGGCGCGGCAGCCGGTGTGCTTGAGATTGAATGCCAGTTGAGAGCAGAGAATGTAGGGGTCATCCGCATCGAACTCCAACGCATCGGTGTAGAAAGCACAGGCATCGTGACGCACCGAGCAGGCCGCAAGCGCCGCGGCGGCAGAAGCACGGAGTTTCCTGTCGCCGGCGGAGTCGCGGGTTCCGGCTCCCGCACATGCAACGGACCCTCCGACCGCTTCAAGCAGCATTTCTCGTCCACTCTCGAAACGGGGGTCCGCCTGGTCGCCATGGCACTTCTCCACCAGGCTGATTCCAAGTTCCACCAGGATAGGCAGACGCCATGGGCCGTTTACCGTCTTGAATGGAGCCAGCGTTGAAATGGCCTTGTCGATGTCACAGGCCGCCCGGGCAAGCCGGGCGATCCGTAGGGCAATGGGAGGCTTGTTTTCGTCCTCGGATTCAACGCTCAGGACCATGTCCAGAATGTCCATTTCATGACGGATTTCGTCATTGCTCATATAGGCGGTATAACAACCCAAATACGTGTGCATGTCTCGCTCGAATTCATTGAATGCGCTATCCGCGCTTTCGAGGAGAGCCGCGACGCGATGCGCAAGGCGGTTCAGCCGTTGCGGCGCCTTGAAGCTGCTCTTGTAGAGACGGTCATGCGTGATGCTTGCCCATGCGTGCTGCAGGATGGTTCGAACCTGGATCTCGGCTTTGCGTTTCCCGATCTTCTCCAATGGTATGTCTACACCCAAAATATTCGTTTGTCCGATCTGGACAACGAAGTGGAATGAATGATAGCCGAACTCCGACTCCTTCAATCGCGAACCTGCGTCCAGACTGTTGGCTTCATCGATGATGAAGTTGTCCCGGATAAACCGGCACACAGCCTCGCGTTGGTCTTCGGTGCTCACTATGACGCGCGCTCCGCAAAGGTCTGTGATCTGATGGAGCGGGTCTTTGTACTTTTCAGATTTCCGGGCTGCTTTTTCCGCAAAACTCGCGATGGACTTCGCTCGCGCCTCGACGACCGACAGTGGCGCATGGAGCTTGCAAGCGGCGCGCAGGACCCTTTTCAAGATGCGGGAATAGTCTATGTAAGACTTCCGTTCTTCGACGAAGAGTCTAACCTGCTCTTTATGTCGTTCCGGGTCGATTTTGTCGGCCATAAGCTGCATCTCCTTTGAGTGCGTCAATTCTTTCGATCGTCATGGAATGCGTTTGTTGAATGAAAGGCGAAGAGAGCCTGCCGGTGAGCAGTACATAAGCTCGAGGCGATACTTCAAGGCCTTACCACACAAAGCCCGACACGCTCGAGGAGCTTGGGGATGTCGCTCATTGCCTCCACATCCTTACGTTGCACATCGGGTGGGAGATGCTCCCAGGGTCGCAGGTCCGGATGCGTCCGTTTCTCAGGATCCTTTTGCTCTCCATGTCGCCATTTCTGTGCTTTTTTGTCGCGATACCATCTTTCATGCTCGAACTTCGCGAGAGCATCGATATCAGCCTGCGTAAGATCATATGGCGTGATGCCGGGAAGCCCGGCAAGCTCCACGGTACAACCGATTGCCGACAGATGCCGCAGATACCGGTCGATTTGCAGGCGGTTTTGTTCGCGGATGTCCTCCGCGAGTTCCGACCAGGGGACGTTCGTATCCGAATCGGGATGCCTGTTGCAGTATTGCGCGTGAACGAGCTGCGCAAGTTCTTCTCTGGATGGCAGGAATAGGGGCTCTTGCAGGTTCGGGAGCATTGCGAGATAACGGAATGCGCTCGCGTCGGCGTGCATGTTGAGCAGCGCATCGGGCGGGAGCGCTGCTCTCGTGAATCCCCGGCTTGTGCTGAGTTCGCTGGTTTCGATAATTGCCGTCATGGAGCGAACCCCATTCCTGTAGAACGGGACCTTGAGGAAAGCGCGCAACACACCGGAGTCGATATTGATCTTTCCGTCGGCGGCGAGCAGCCAGTAGGCTTTGTTGCCGAGTGTCTTCCTTGCGCGCTCCTCGAGGCAGACACGCAGCATGACGGCTCGACGGAGCAGGCAGGCATAGTCTTTCAGCCCGGTCGGTTCGGCGCCGATTATATCGATGGAGCCTCTGAGCCTGCTGAGAAAATCCGGTCCTTTAGCATTTATGAATTCTTTCCGAGTCGCCTGCCCGGCGAACTCGTTGTAAGATTGGCGCGTTCCTCCGGCAAATACGAAAATGGCCCTGCCTACGGGGTGGATGTCGGCACCATCGTTGAAAACCCCGTCTTGCATCGGCGCCAGGAAATATTTCAACCAGCCGTATTCGTCGCCCTTACCGAACGAGCAGTCAAATTCGTCGAAGAAGACGAGAGGGACGGCTCCGTCACGCGTTTGATTGTGGATCAGGTGAAACGCTCGCGAGAGTTCCGTGATGTCGCGAAATTCGGATAGGTTGAATGTCAGGGCTTTGGTATCGGCTCCAAGGATGTGGCGGACCACCTGCTTCACGCCGAACGATTTTCCGGAACCCGGCCTCCCGAAAACAGCGATGCACAGAGGGCGGTCCTGGACCCCCGCTTCAGAGTATTCGCGAATCAAGCGCTGAATGGATCGATAACTTTCGATTTCGGATAGGGTTACGGCACAAAATTCGCCGAACCGGGCGACGGGGATCGACTCCGCCCCGTGCTCCAGACCGGATTCAACGATGGAACGGGCAATCTGCTCGATGGCAGCCAGTTTCCTGGTCGATACGATGGACCAGCACTCTTCGGCCGGTCCGAAATCTCCCTCCAGGGGAGGGACGGCGACTGAATGAATATTCGCGGATGGTTCCGAAGAGCGCAAAACGGCCCCCACCGCGCCCACAGGATACATGCGAGCCGCATCCCGTCCCTGAAAGCCACGACTCAACAACTCCCTTGCGCCGGAAAGGCCGAGGGCCGCACCCCGCGCAAGGCGGTCTATCCGCGCGGAGCATTCATTGTCGGAGCATGGGGAACGAAGGAATGAGCACGCGAGACCTGCGGCGAAAACCGATGAGAATCCGACCATTGAGCCGTCGAAATCTCTATTGTAGTCATCCTCCGCCCGGACGGGGTCGTAAACAAGGAAGGCGCGGGGCGAATCAGCCGGGGAATCATCATGGGGAATGGACCATTCCGGCGGCAGGATCAATGCCGCCTCGAGACCCATGCGCACCACGATCCAACAGGAGAGTGCGAGGCGCGCTTCATCGTCCCCCGCATTGTGAAGCTGGTCATTGATGTTCCGGAAATGACGCATGATCTCCCAACTCGATCTCTCCCACGAAAGTCCACGGCTGATCTGCGCGCATTCAGCCCGCAGATCGTTGGCGTCAAGAACGGCGACGAGGACGGCGCCGCTCTGCTTGCTGCAAGCCTGTACTATTCGGTTCCATAAGGGACAGGGAGGCTGATTGATGGTGGACATGGAACCGTCGAGCGGACGGCTCATTTTGTAGACCACGGCCTTCGTAGTTGAACCGATGAAGCTGCACAGACGGTCGGCAATAGATGTGGAGGTTCGGAGTCCATTTGCCGCGTCATCGACTATCAGGAGGTCCACCGGCCCGGCAATGTCGCGCATGGAGTCTCCGTAGAGGGCGTCGAGTTTGGCTTGAGGATCCTGCGGACCGTCGAAGCCGCAATATTCGATCACGCGCCGGCATCCCTCAGGCGGTTCCTTTCCGAACCCGGCAACTCTCAAGTACGATTGAACGCAGGAATCGGGGCCGGTCCAGCCCAAAGGATTCGTGGGCGGTCCGTGGACAACAGCGCAATCTTCAAGTGTTTCGCGGACGATGTCCGCGAGCATCCACGCTCCACCCTTCACGTCCACACGTCTGGTTCCGGGGCGGAGCCGCCAGTTGCGAAAATCCTCTCCAGCCCCTCCACCGGCTGCTCCCCGGGTAACAGGGGGGATCGGCGAGTCAATCCAGTCGATAGCGACATCACCGCAAACGACAACGCGTGATTTATTCTCCGTGGTCATAGCGTCCTTCTCAATCCGTTTTCGATGCCGGTCTCGTATATAATCCGGCTGTCACAATTATCTCAACAAGGATAACACATCAGATGAAAAGATCCGTTAAAAACGATTACAGCAGGGGGCGAAGCGCGCCTGTTCCCCTCAGCTTTCGCTCCCTGGAGGACCGGAACCCCTGTGCTGTGAAACCGACTCGATTACCCGCACGGCTCCTTGCGCCGGCCACATGGCCGGGTAAGAAACCAGGGCGATGTCGGTGACGGTCCCGGTCAACGTGGCGGGTTCCAGGTTACGGATGTATTGCATGGCGCGGTTTACATCCCAGCCAAGCGTTACGTGCGGTCGATAGCACGCCAGCTTGTGGTTTGCCGAAACATCGTCAATGCCGACCTGCCGGTTCAACCCGTCTTCCAGAAGAATATGCAAATCACGGCAACGCGAGAAGCCGGGCGAACCGGCCTTGACCTCGAACCAGCACAAGTCCGGATCGACAACGACGGGGCCGTCAAGAACCACGTCGAAAGCTTCATGCCGGCGGCAACACCTGTGAAGGTCGCCGATCAAGGACCCCAATTCGGACGCGCGCATCCGGAAAGGTCCCCGCAGGGTTACATGCACCGGGAATCGCAGGGCGAGCGTGTTGCCGGTAATTGAAGAGATATCCCGTTGATAAGCGCGAATTGTTCTAAGCGCCCGGTCGTCCAAAATGCCGAAAACAGCGTACCTGTTCATGCATGGCTTTCGTTTGCTCAGTGTTGGTCGAATCGCGTGGCCGGGTATGTTCCGGAGCCGGTCGGGCTCGCGTAAGGAGAGGGCTGAGGCGAGATGCGGGAATGCCGTTGATCCATGATACTGGAATCCTGGAACTTAGGATACGCCAGTCGCGTCCAGTTGAACCTGAACATCTCGGTCGGCCGGAAAGAAAGAGCCAGTACTTTCGCCGGATCGGACTCCTCGGTCAGAATTCCGGCCAAGATTCGCAGAGGCCCCATATGAGTGCAGATCAGGATGCGTTGGATCTTCCTTTGATGCTGATGCCGCTCCTCGCGAATCCAATGGGCGATGTCGGACAGAAACCTCAAGCATCTGCTTGTGACGGACTGGTAATTCTCACCGCCTGGAGGCGCGAACGAGAAATCCCCGGCGGAATATTCCGGGATTGGACGGCTGGGTTTGAGTTCGATCTCCCCGAGCCGGCGCTCATCGAGGTACGCACTCTGTTGAATGGCCACCCCCTTGATCCTGCGGCTTCGAAGCGCCACCATCAGAGTCTTCTGCGAACGAAGCAAAGTCGATGTGAATGCGGCATCGTAGTGACGGCTTAGACTCTTGCCGACTTCCTTCGCCTGCCTGACGCCCTCTGCCGTCAAGGGAACGTTGCTTGTGCCCGTCACCAGTTTCTCGGCATTGGCCACGCTTTCGCCGTGCCTCATGAAGTGGAGTTCAACGGTGTGGGGAAGGGGTATGGGGAAGTCCGCGGGATTCGGGCGGCAAGGTGGTACGGGAGCCTTGCCGTGCATCCATAGCTGAAAGGGTTGCGAAACGGTCCCGGCCGGTGAGAGCCGGCTCCCCCTCGATCCTGATGGCGGTTCGTAAGGAATGCAAAGCTGAAGGCCGCGAGATGACGATTTTTTGCCCATTTTTCGAGTGCCTCGATCTCCGTATGCCTCTATCCCATGGCAGTCTGTCCGAAGTAATCCGTTCGCCCGAACTATACTGAATAAAGCGGGATTTTTCAAATCAAATAGCCGCACGGCGCGCTGCAACGAGCAGGTGGAGACAAGGTAAGGCGAAGCGAGCTATCCCGCAAGCGATCGATCAGAAGACCAGGTACTCGAAAGCTTTTGAGGTCCAGTTGGCGCGGTTTTCCAGTATGAACCGGGTCAACTCCGACTGCAGGAATTCGGAGTTCGCCTTTAACTCCGCATAGCTGTTACATGCGAATCTATCCGCATATTCCAGGCATTTTAGTTCATCTCTAACATCGTCACGGATGAGTTTACTGAGAAAAATGTTGTATGTAGCGATTATGCGCTCGAAATTGCCGTCGCCGTTTTCCTCGTAGGCGACATACAGCTTATCTATCGGAGAAGCATGGATGTGTTTCTTCAGGAAATCGATCTTGTTTCGCCTGTGCTTACTGGACGTAAGTATGAGCAACAGCAGGCCTGCGTAGATGAGTATTCTGCTGTGCCGCAGCTTTACGCCGCGGATGCCCCATTTCGATTCATCCTGCCAGAAGCTGAACTCTACATTGATGCAGATATTGCGAAAGTACTTGATCAGATCATTCAACAGGACCAGGGCTTCCTTGTCCGGTTCTTCACGTACATATTTCAGGTAATAATCCAAAATGGACGTCACGATGACGTCAAAGAGAGCCCGGTTGTAAATAGCCCGTCCTTCCATTAGTATGAGCAAGCGTTGCGCCGTCGAATTCAGATCGTCTTCTCTCGATCCAATCGTATTGAGCATTTTATCTATGTGTATCGGGCGCGAGAATGCTCCCTCAGGGTTGGGAGCGCCTATCCTCAGTTCTTCGGCTACGCTTCTGACTATGTCGACTTTGGCCTGGTCGTCTGTAAGATGCCCATTGTGAACTATCATAAAGTCCAGATCGGATTTATCATGAGCATCCATTCGTCCGTAGGAGCCGGCAACTATGACGGAGAAGCTGTCATCATCTTGAAACAGGCTGTTCAGCCTGGCATTCAGCTTCACCAGTATTCCACGGGAAAATTCCCAATTGCTTTTGAATTGCTGATATCGGCGCCAATTTATGTGTTCCGAAAACAACGGCGCCTCCGGATACTCGATAGCCATTTTGTCGTTGAACTTCTGATGCGTCATTGTTTGCTCCCGGCAAATGCAAACTGAAGACTTCGCCACCGGACATTTTTCCGGGGTACAGGGGATAATACCGGTTACCAATCCTGCCGTCATCGTGCATGTGATTTCAGGCTCTCAGTGTCCGGTTATGCTGAACACTCAGAAACCGCGCCCACGAAACACGTAAGAGAAGGAAGAAGCATCATGAAAAACTATCCAACCTCTTAACCTGACGCCAATTCGCCGGCGCGGGAATGACGGTGAGTCCTCTCGAGCGGCGCCTCAAACACATGGCCAATGGACCTCGCCTTTGAAACTGGGAAGCGGTCCCGCATCATTCTCGCCCCTGTCGCCCGCCCCGGTATCGGAGCCCGACCGGATGCATTCAGCAACGGCGAAGACGTGAAGGCTGATTCGTTCGTGAATTTGCGGATGCGCTGCCGGCCCCGGTCGGCAATGTGTTGGAGACAACCTCCTCTTGTCTGTGTTTATTTTGACTTCTTTTGATACAGGGTCGTTGAACGGCATGTTGAAATTTTTATTTCCGAGCCCGCAAACCGAGCATTCATGCGGATCGTACGACACGTTTACGATGCTCTTATGATCTGTTCACGGCGCTCTTAGGAGTTGCCGAACCCTGGTTTTCGGCCTGCAAAGGCCCGAAAATCTCTGAAAGTTCCGTACATAGCGACTAAGTTCAACACAGCCAATTTTCATGCCTGCTTCTCCGGCTACGGGGACGGGATGTCCGGGGCACTTCGGATTCATGCATTCCGCCTTCGACCGTTCCATACGGGAAACTTCCTTCTCCATACAGGACACTTTCTTCCCGGTCATGGTTCCATCCCTTCCATCCATCCGGTCCGGGATTGAGATTTCCGCGAGATTGACGGTGACGTTCGTCCCGGCGCCGCCCGTCGGGAACGGCGGCGCTTGTTTGCCTCGGCATAAAAGTAACTCCCGTTCGGTTCGTCCCGGCGCCGCCCGTCGGGAACGGCGGCGCTCCCCCACGGACCCGGACATGCGCCGTTCGGTATTTTGTATCTTTATACCATTAGTCCGGAAGAATCGCCCACGGAATCGTTCTAATCAAGGCATTCATGCATGTCAACATACAGATTTGAGTGCTAATTGGATTGGAGCGCTGATTGGATTGGACTACTCACGATTGGATTGGAATGCAAAATTGGATTTGAGCACCAAATCAGGTTGGAATCCTTGATGCAACGTCAACTATCGACAGGAGAAAATTCTCCCTAGCCCAGTACCGTCCCCTTTCGTTCAGAGAAACGGGCTTTGCAGGTGCGGCAAAGGATCATCCGAATCCGTTCGGCTCTTCCACTCCAACCCCGGAAACACAAGTTGCCCTTGCCTCGAACCCCATGATCCTCACATTCCTTGTTCCGGCAACAGAAATGGTCAATCGGCTGCATGGTCCACCTCTCAGTAGCGGTCTACCATCAACCTCCGACCTCTGTTCATACATGTCAATACGTTCTGCCCTCGTTTATGCAGCCAGTCCCAGGCACTACCGATTTTCATGGACTCATATCCGTTGTCTTTGATGGATCATGCCCGACAATGCCCCCGCGGGGCAACGCATACCTCTATCTTGTTTCCGCCATCCGGAACCGTCATCCAATCCAGGTGAGATTGAATCCCCTCGGCGCCGGTAACGCCTCCCGCCCTCGGCGTACGCTCTGCCGGAGCCCGCGGCTTGCGCCGCGCATCCATCCCCAAAAAATCGGCGTAGGCAGGCTTGCCGAAAACTCACGCTCCAACGGAGCAAACCGGGAGGAGAGGATTCGCCGGGAGTTGATCGCCTTTGTGGCGCAGAAATCGCGTAAAGCCAAAGCCCATGAGCGTCTCCTTGGAAGCAGCGAGATCATCGAGTCGGTTTTGTGCAAGCTCGAGAACATCGAAAAGAACCGGTCCAACAGCGGCTTCACAGCCCTTGTTCCGAGTATCGCCGCCATCGTGTCCAAAACGACAAGCGAGGTTATCCGAACGGCCATGGAAACGGTACGCACGAAAGACGTGATCGAGCGGCGCCGTGAAAAGCTCGGAAAATCCGTTCAAGCGAAAAGAAAGATCCTTTCATCGGACAGGAGCCCGGAACAAAAATGGGATGAAATTGACGCTGCATTTGCCTGATGATTTTCATCAGCCCAGGGCGGGCCCCATGAACGATGGAGATATACTCATGATTTGCGCAAACCCGCAACCCGCAACTCGTAACCCGCAACCCGCAACGCGTTTTACGGAAACCCGCAACCCGCAACGCGAAGCCCGCTCACATACCGGCAACCTTTGCAGCCGTTTCATCGTCGTCGGACGACTGGTCCTTTGCTCCCCATGCCGCGTTGAGCGCCGGCGCCGGCGGGTACTTGAGGTGCAAGTCGCGTTGCGGGAAGGGTATTTCGACGCCGTGTTCCTTGAATTTATCCCACACGGCCAGCAAAACGTCACTCTTTACATTTGATACTCCGTTTTTGGGGTCGCTGATCCACATCCTCAACTCCAGGTCTACGGAACTTTCCCCGAATCCCGTGACAAGGCAGATGGGATTGGGCTGAACGAGCACCCGCTCCACTTCCGAGGCCGCGTCCAGTATCAGTTCCATGGCTTTGCGCAGGTCCGAATCGTACGATACTCCA
>CAYOVG010000148.1:0-15933 GCA_964407285.1 uncultured Syntrophobacteraceae bacterium | reverse complement strand
GCGAGGTGCGGGTGGGCGCGGTCATCGCCGCTCCGGGATTCGAACCGTTCGATCCCAAGCCTTTCGACACCTATGGCTACCCCTGGCGCCCGAACGTGGTGACGTCCATCGAGTTCGAACGGCTGCTTTCCGCTTCCGGACCGACCATGGGGCATCTCGTGCGTCCATCCGACCATCGGGAACCGAAACGCATCGCCTGGCTTCAGTGCGTCGGGTCGAGGGATATCCACCACTGCGACCACGCCTACTGCTCCAGCGTGTGCTGTATGTACGCCATCAAGGAGGCGGTGATCGCCAGGGAGCACTCGGGCGGAGACCTCGAGACGTTCATCTTCTACATGGACATGCGCACCCATGGGAAGGACTTCGAGAAGACCTACAACCGCGCCAGGGACGAACACGGCGTGCGCTTCGTCCGCTCCAGGATTCACAGCGTCGATCCGGTTTTCGGGAGCGAAGACCTTGAAATCACCTATGTGGACGAAGCGGGCATCGTCCAAAGGGAAATCTTCGATATGGTGGTCCTGTCGGTGGGGCTCCAGTTGGCGCCTTCCGCGGGGGAGTTGGCCGAACGGCTCGGTATCGAACTGAACGAGCACAAGTTCGCCGACCATTCCTCCTTCGATCCGGTGTCGAGCGGAAGTCCGGGCATATTCGTGTGCGGCGCATTCCAGAGTCCGAAGGACATTCCGCAGTCGGTCGTTGAGGCGAGCGCCGCGGCCGCCGCGGCGGGCTGCGTGCTGAGCCCCGCGCGCGGCACGATGGCGCGGGAGAAGGAAGTGCCGGTAGAAACGAACGTATACGGTGAGCGGCCCCGGATCGGTGTTTTCGTCTGCCACTGCGGGATCAACATAAGCGGAGTGGTGGATGTGGCGGCCGTGCGTGAATATGCCGCGACCCTTCCCTATGTCGAGTATGTTGCAAACAACCTGTACACCTGTTCCCAGGACACCCAGGTCACCATGAAGGATGTCATCCGGGAGCACAATCTGAACCGTATCGTGGTGGCCGCCTGTACGCCGAAAACCCACGAACCGCTCTTTCAGGAAACCATGGCCGATGCCGGCCTGAACAAATACCTGTTCGAGATGGTCAATATCCGCAACCAGGATTCCTGGGTCCACAGTTCCGATCCCGTCAAGGCGACGGAAAAGGCGAAGGACCTGGTACGCATGTCCGTGGCCAAGGTTGCGCTGCTCGAACCGCTGCAGGAACCCGAACTCAAGGTCACCCGGAAGGCGCTGGTGGTCGGCGGAGGCGTAGCCGGCATGGTTGCCGCGAAGATGCTTGCCGGGCAGGGCTATCCCGTGCATATCGTCGAGCGGTCGGACCACCTGGGCGGGCAGGCCTGCCATCTCTTCAAAACGTGGCGGGGCGAGGATATCGGGGCGTATGTGCGCGGCCTTGCCGCGGAGGTCATGAACCACCCGGAAATCACCGTTCACATGTCGAGCGAAGTGATCGGAGTGGAAGGGTTCGTGGGGAATTTCAAGACCACGGTCGAAACCGGCGGCGCGGAGCCGGTGGTGATCGAGCACGGTGTGGCCGTGATCGCGACGGGCGGGAAGGAACTGATTCCCGACGAATATATGTATGGAAAAGATCCGCGCATCATGACTCACCAGCAACTGGATCGTCTGTTCCTGGGGGGAGATCCGGGGCTCAAGGAGATCCGGAGCGCCGTGTTCATCCAGTGCGTGGGTTCGCGGGAGCCCCAGAGGCCCTACTGCAGCAGGTTGTGCTGTACGCATACGCTGGAAAGCGCTATAGAGTTGAAGAAGATCAATCCGGCGTGCAACATTTACGTGCTCTACCGGGACATGAGGAGTTACGGGGAGAGAGAAACCCTGTACAAGGAAGCCCGAGCGCTGGGCGTGATCTTCATCCGCTACGACGTCGAAAGCAAACCCGAAGTGCAGGTGGCGCGGGGGCAACTCCGGGTGGTGGTGATGGACCACATTCTGAGACGGCCCATCGCCCTGGAACCCGATATAGTGTCCCTGGCGACCGCGGTGATTCCGTCGGAAAACGACGCCCTGGCCCAGTTCTTCAAGGTGCCGTTGAATGAGGACGGGTTTTTCGTCGAAGCCCATGCGAAACTCCGGCCCGTCGACTTCGCCACCGATGGAGTTTTCCTGTGCGGGTTGGCTCACTATCCGAAGCCGATCGACGAGAGCATCGCGCAGGCCCAGGCGGCCGCATCGCGGGCAGCCACCCTTCTGGCCCGCGATACGGTGCATTTCAGCGGAACCGTGGCTTCCTCCAACCCGATGCTTTGCAGCAAGTGCGCCGTGTGCACGGAGGTCTGCCCCTATAGCGCGCCGCGGTTCAACGACAAGGGGATGGTTGAAATCAATCCCGCCCTTTGCAAGGGGTGCGGATTGTGTGTTGCGTCGTGCCGCTCGGGAGCCATAAAGCTGCGGGGTTTCGATGACGCTCAGATCTTTGCCATGATCGAAAATCTGTAAGCCAAGGAGAGTTGTCGTATGGCCGATTGGGAACCCAAAATCGTGGCCTTTCTATGTAACTGGTGCTCCTATGGAGGGGCCGATCTTGCGGGGGTGAGCCGCCTCCAGTACCCGTCCAACATTCGCATTGTCCGGCTGCCTTGCTCCGGACGCGTGAATCCCAAGTTCATCCTGGCGGCCTTTCGGCAGGGAGCGGATGGTGTCTGGGTTTCCGGCTGCCATCCCGGTGACTGCCACTACATCGAGGGCAACTACTATGCGCGGCGCAAGTTCGCACTGCTGAAGAACCTCCTGGAGCACACGGGAATGGAGCCCGGGCGTCTCCACTTCTCGTGGGTATCTTCGGCGGAAGCAACCAAGTTTGCGCAGGTCGCCCGCGAAGTGGTGGAAGCGGTCAGGAGCGTTGGACCGGCCCGGGGCTACATCAAAAAGCAAGCTGAGGTGGCGTAGAAATGTCAGGATATACCGAAAAGATTCGAGAAGCCGCCAGGCGCCTGCTGTCCGAAAAACAAGTGGACGCGGTGATCGGATACCGGAAGGGGAGTATCCCCCTGGTGAACGAGCCCGTACTGGTGAAGGATGCGAACCGGGTTGACGAGCTGTGCTGGGACGGCAATTGCGGGATGAATCTGGCCAACTATCTGCCCAAGAGAACGGACCGGGTGGCTGTGGTGGCGAAAGGGTGCGATTCCCGAAGCATCACCATCCTGCTGCTGGAGAACCAGATCAGGAGGGAACAGCTCCACATCCTTGGCGTTCCATGCCATGGAATGCTGGACCGCGGGCGCATCCTGGATGAACTGAAGGGGAAGGAACCCGCTCTCGTCGCCGAGACCGACGATGGTAAGCTGCGGCTCGGCGGCGACGATTTCGAACTCGTGTTGGACCGGGGGGAGTTTCTCCAGGAGAACTGCTCCATATGTATCCATCGGAATCCGGTCATCTCGGACGAGTTGATCGGCGAACCGGTGGATGAGCAAACGGATGCGGACCGCTACGCGGATGTCCGCCTGGTAGAGGCCATGGCGGCGGACGAGCGCAAGCGCTACTTCGAGGAATTGACGGCCGGGTGCATTCGCTGCTATGCCTGCAGGAACGCATGCCCGCTCTGTTACTGCCCCATGTGTTTCGTGGACGAATCCCGCCCGCAGTGGGTCGGAAAGACCATCGATCCAACGGACATCCGGACGTTCCATTTTCTGCGGGCGTTTCACGTCGCCGGGCGTTGTACGGATTGCGGCGCGTGCGAGCGAGCCTGTCCCGTGGGAATCAGGATGCGGCGGTTCACCAAGAAGCTCGAAAAGGACATCAAGGACCTTTACGGGTACGAGTCCGGGATGACGCTGGACGAGCGTCCTCCGCTCGATACCTACAAGCCGGGCGATCCGGAAGAATTCATAAAATGAGTGTTGCGGGATGCGAGTTCCGATTTGCGGGTTTCGGCTTTCGAAACTCGAAGCTGAGAGGACAATACATACGGCAGAGTCAATCGTGTCGAGAGCCGGTGCGAGACTGCTCATCCGATAGCGCCGGCTGGGGTCCGCCGACTCGCAACCCGCAATCCGTTACTCGCATCCCGTAACCCGCAACTTGCAGCAAGGAATCTGTTCATGACGGAAATCTATATTCCAAAGGATAAGCTCCCGGCAGTCACTGAAGGGTTCATGAGTCGGTATCGGGTCTTCGGACCGGTTGCGCGGGAAGGCTGTCATGAGTTCAGTGAGTTGACGTCCGCCGGCGACCTTGATCTGAGTTATCGAAATACGAGGCTTTCCCCCAAGGCTCTTTTCCATCCGCATTCGGAGCGGATGTTCGAGTATTCGCTGGCCGCGGGCGATCCACGGGCGGGAGTATTGAAAGAAGCGGTCAAGGATTACTCGCCGCGCCTGGTCCTGGGAATTCGCCCGTGTGATGCGCGCGCGCTCGGTCTGATGGATCGAAACTTCGATACGAATACCTTCAAGGACCCGTGGTGGGTGAAGCGCAGGGACGCCACGACGCTCGTCGGACTCGGCTGTAATTCGCCTTGCAGGACGTGCTTCTGTACGACGGTCGGTTCCGGTCCCTTCGATGGGGCGGGGCTCGACGTGCTGTTGACGGACGTTGGAGAGGGATTCATCGCCGGCGCGCGCGCGCAGAAGGGAGAGGAGCTCCTTTCGCGGATAGCCCAGGGGGCGGATGTTCCCGCGCAGGTCGCGGAAAAAGGCTCGGCCCTGAAGACGGCTGCCGAAGGGCGGATGGTCAAGGCGTTCGATCCCGGGGCGATAACCGGGCGGCCCATGATGGAGCTCTTCAATTCCCCTTTGTGGGAGGAAGTCCAGTTCGCGTGCATCAACTGCGGGACCTGCACGTTCGTCTGCCCCACCTGCTGGTGTTTCGACATCCAGGACGAGGTGTGCGGAGAGAAGGGGGACCGGCTTCGCATCTGGGATTCGTGTATGTTCCCGCTTTTCACGCTGCACGGTTCCGGACACAATCCGCGTCAGAACAAGATGCAGCGGGTGCGGCAGCGGTTCATGCACAAGCTCAAGTACTATCCGGATAAGTACGGCGATGGAGCGGCCTGTACGGGTTGCGGGCGGTGCGTGCGGTCCTGCCCGGTGAACATCGATATTCGAAACGTGGCGCGCCTTATGTCGGCCGGCTGTACCTGCCCGGCTTAGCGGGCGAGAACTCATGAGGAGGAACACAGGTGGACAATCCTTATCTGCCGTATCCCGTCCGCATCGATTCCATCATAACCGAGACGGAGGATCGAAATCTCAAAACCCTCAACCTGGTATTCCTGGACCAGGAGGACGAGCGGAAGTTTTCCTACCTGCCCGGCCAGTTCGCGGAGCTTTCGGTGGCGGGGCACGGGGAGGTTCCCATCGGCATCGCTTCCTCGCCGACCGAGAAGGGGTTCATCAAGTTCACCGTCAACAAGGTGGGGAGGGTGACTTCGCACCTCCACAATATGAAGGCGGGAGAAATCATGGGGGTTAGGGGCCCCATGGGGAACTGGTATCCCTGGGAGAAGCTGGAAGGGAGCAATGTGGTCATCGTGGGCGGCGGGTTTGCTTTCACGACCCTTCGCTCTTCCATCGTCTACATGCTCCATCCGGAGAACCGGAGCCGGTTCGGCGACATCACGGTGGTGTACGGCGCCAGGAACCCCGGCCTGCTGCTCTACAAAGACGAGTTGGCCGAATGGGAACGCCGCGACGACGTCAAGATGCACATAACCGTGGACGGAACGAACGACCCGGACTGGAAGTACAATGTCGGATTTGTCCCGGCCGTGACGAAGCAGAAAGCGCCGAGCGCCGAAAACGCTTATGCCGTCATTTGC
This sequence comes from uncultured Syntrophobacteraceae bacterium, assembly GCA_964407285.1. Classification (GTDB taxonomy): domain Bacteria; phylum Desulfobacterota; class Syntrophobacteria; order Syntrophobacterales; family Syntrophobacteraceae; genus CAYOVG01. Next base: position 10,134 of record CAYOVG010000148.1, on the reverse strand, counting down.
GGGCCGCCGATAATGATCAAGTTCACGCTGCCGGTGTTGACGGAATTGGGGTTCCCGCCGGAGCGCATCATATCGAGCCTGGAGATGCGCATGAAGTGCGGAATCGGTATTTGCGGGCGGTGCAACATCGGTAAGGAGTACGTCTGCAAGGACGGGCCGGTATTCACGCTGGAGCAGTTGGCGGCGTTGCCCGCGGAGTACTGACGGAGACCTTGTGCGAAGTTTGTGAAAAAAGGGCTTTAAAACGGGAAACATGTGTGTTACAAGAGGAAGACCTAGGTATCTTAAAACTTATTAGGGGAGATAGTCAATGGAGCCGTTGCTATTATCTAAGCGCGAAAAGCGCAGACTAACCACACAGTTTGCCGACCTGTGTCTCACATGCGGTACCTGTGCCGGCGGTTGCCCTGCTACGGGGATAGACGGGCTTGACATTCGCAAAGTCGTGCGGATGGTCCTGCTCGGCATGGAGCAGGAGGTAATCGATTCCAGGTTCCCATGGGTGTGCACTGTGTGCGGCCGTTGTGAACATGCATGCCCGATGGGTATCGATCTGAACGCTATGCTTCGTTCCGCTCGCGGCCTGAGAGCAAGGGATAAGGTGCCCGGCGTTCTTCATAAGGGCGTTGAGATGTGCCTGAAGACCGGAAACAACGTCGGAATTCCGAAGGATGATTTTCTCTTCCTCCTCGAGGATCTTGGCGCTGAGCTGTCGGAAGAATTGCCCGGGTTCTCCGTTCCGGTCGACAAGAAAGGCGCTAAGTACCTCTTCACCATCAACTCCAAGGAACCTTTCGGCGAGCCCGAGGACATGATGTTCTGGTGGCGTATTCTCTATGCCGCCGACGAGTCGTGGACGACGACCTCCGAGAACTGGGAAGGCGTCAACTGGGGCCTGTTTACCGGCGACGATGAATCCATGAAAGAGGTTGTGGGGCGCATCGTCAAGAACTATAAGGAATTGGGGTGCGAGTATCTCGTCTTACCCGAATGAGGCCACGCATATTATGCGACCAGGCTTGGTCTGCAAAAGTGGTATGCTAATGAAGGCGTCAAGTTCCTCAGCGTTCATGACCTCTTGAAGAAATACATCGAGGAAGGCACGATCAAAATCGATAAGTCCATCCATCATCATCTGACGACCTACCACGATCCCTGTAACTATGGACGTAAGAGCGAGCGTACATTCGGCCACGGGTACTACGAGGAACCCCGGTGGGTCGCTCAGCAGTGCTGTGAGAACTTCGTGGAAATGTATCCCAACCGCGTCAACAACTTCTGCTGCGGCGGCGGCGGCGGCGCATGGGCATCGCCTTACAACGAGGAACGTATTTTCTACGGTCGGGTAAAAGCGAAGCAGATTAAGGATACCGGGGCCAAACTCCTTATTGCTCCGTGCCACAACTGCCGTGACCAGATCATGAAGAGCCTCCGTAAAGAGTACGACTTCGAGGATGTCGAAGTGAAGTACCTCTGGGAACTGGTGGCGGATTCCTTGATTATCGAGCCACGTGAGGGCGCGGAAGGAGAAGAGGAATAGCCGCTTCTTTCTTCCTCCCATGATTAGTGCAGGCCCCAGTAACCGGTTGGTTCCTGGGGCTTTTCTTTTGGGTGAGGATGTTGCCGTGAGCGGAAAAAAAGATCGGGACAAGAAGAAAAAGGTGGAAGGTGCTGCTCTTTCGACCGAGGAACTGCAAGAGTTGGAGATGATCCTGGATCGGCTGCAGGTGCAAGACCCCGAGGGGGAAAGCCTGCCCAATTACCTTCGGTCTCTGCGGCAGGCGCTGGCGGACCGGGAGGCGTTGGCGGCCGCCCTGATCGAACGGGTCGGCAAACAACCCTCCGGTGTCGGATTCCAGGTCTTGCTGGCTTTGAAAGACCTTTTTCAGAGCAAGACGTACAGGCGCATGGTCAAGCAGATCACCTACAGATTCGCTCAGAAGGGCTATGAGGAAAAGCCCGCCGAAACCGGGCCGAAGAGCGTGACGCTGGTTCACAGCGAGAAGAGGAATGCCGTCGCCCATCTGATTCCGGGAGATCTGGATGTCTTCGGGATGCTCAATGTGCTCATCCCCGGGGAAGGACTTATCCCGGCCTCTGTCATGTCGGCTGTCATCGCGGGGCCCATGCTGCTCGGCGATGTCCATTTCAGCGACGGGACTCTGAAAAACTACAGAGAGATTCTGAACCGGGCGTCCGAACACTTCGGAGACGGCAAACCTTATGAAGTGCCGTTGTGGCATGCCGCGGGGCTGTTCTTCGATGCTTTGCATTTCATGGAGGCCGTGGAAGGCGACCGAATTTTGGGGGAACCCGATAGAGCGCGGCATGCCCTCAAGCCGTTCCACGAGCCGGACAGGCTGCCGTATGCGTATGAACTGATGCCGCCGCCCGAGGAATCCGCCGGAAGTCTCAGCGATTCCGAAACCGATAAGCTGTTGAGAAGCATACCCGCTCGCGGTCTGGCGTTCCCGCGGGAGGAACTCGTTTCCTATTTCGAGAAAGTCAAGGAAGTGGAGCACTCGACCCTGATCGTGTCCCACGAGGTCCAACAGGAGCGGACAATGGCGATTCTGGATGGGGCCGTGGACGCCATAATCACGGGAACGAGGAAGAGGATGTACGAAAGGACGTTCGAGGAATACGCGCTGGGCTTCAAGTTGACGGGTGAAGATGAATTGGCCATGCTCGCATGGAGGACGGCTCAGCATCTCAAGTCCGAGTCCGGCGGCAGCGCGGTTCCGGCGGTCCGCCGGATGGTTGCCGTATCCTTGCTGCTGTACTGGCCCGATGAGTTCCGGGAGCAACCGGAACATGAGCACGGGGAAGGCGCCTACACGAAGTCGGAGTCGGGATTGATCATCCCGCGGTGACGTCGTTCCGGCATTCCTCGGGGGCGCCATGGCAGGGCGGGGTTTCGTCTCCACCGGACCGGACGCCGTGCGGTGACGCCCGATTCCGTTGAGATGCGCGAGAAGTCCAACCCACAAAGGAGTCTATTCCATATGTTGGAGATGCTTCAGGTAAATACGTCCGACCACACCGGCGCGATCGATATTACCGACCTGGTTTCCAGAAAAGTGCAGGACAGCGGAGTCCGGGGCGGGATTTGCGTCGTAACGGTGATGCACACCACCGCGGGGATCATCATCAATGAAGGCGCCGACCCGGCTGTTATGGAGGACATAAAGCACTCTCTGGATGCCCTCGTGCCATGGCGAGCCGCCTACAAGCACATGGAAGGCAATTCGGCGGCGCACATCAAGGCCGTGTTGGTGGGGAACAGCGTCCATGTCATCATCGACAATGGGAGGCTCGTGCTCGGAACGTGGCAGCGCATCTTTCTGTGGGAGTTCGACGGACCGCGAACGAGAAAAATCCGTATCAAAATCATGCGCGACTGAGCAGGGTTTTGTTTCTCATCATGATCCCGCTTGACGATCCCACTTGCCCGGGCGGCAGCGGGCGGGGGGCGGAATCGCCGGGCGCTGTCCGGCGATGACGAGAAAACGAGCGGGGCCTATGGGGGAAGGGTCGGGATTCTCCGACCGTCGTTCAACGGGCGCTGCCGCCCCTCTTTCCCGCCCTCAGGTCGTGGACCCCGAGACCGCCCCACGAGAACTGCTCGACTATGATCTCGTAGAACTTCCTATCCTGTTTGGGCGTCAGCAGCTCTCTTTCCTCGATTATGTGCTCGATGACTTCACGCTCGAGTTCCGACTGCTTTTCCAGGATTTTCCCTGCCACATCGTAGATTTGCGGGCGGTCCGGCGGATCGGCAAAAAGGAGTTCCGCAAGGTCGGCCCGCCTGAGGCGCATCTCCCGCCTGATTCCTTCCACCCTGGGGAGGAAAACACGGCGGATTTCCTGGATGCGGGCGCGTTGAACGTCCGTAAGATCGGGTATCAGATCCAGGTATCCCTCGATGTTCGCCTTTTTGTCACGAGTTCGCTTCAGTTGGACATAAATGGCCGTCAGCGCAATACACATAAAGACAATAGCCGTAATGAACCCGAGGATGAAAGATGGCGTATGCATTTCAGGAAACCTCGCGGGGCTGTGTACCCATGATTCTAAAATAGGCGTGACCTATGAATGACGAGGGAACGTCTCCGAATTCATCGAGCGACCGGCTGCCGGAAGGGACGCGCCGAGCCTGGAGAAGATCGTAGTAGCCTTCCAGGAAATTGCGCAGGGCTTTCCATGCCCGGTGGAAACCGTGACAGTTCCCGCGCCGGGTCTCCTTTCGCAGTTGCGAGGGCGAAGAACCGGCTCTTTGCGGCAGCGCGGCCAGAAGTTCCTTCGAAAAATCCGCGGACGGGCTGTAGCGGAGCGCACCTCGCACCAGGGCATCGACACCGCTTAGCGTCTCCAGTTCCCGCCGGCATTCCGAACACGCCTCCAGGTGAGCGCCAATCTCCCGGGAAGCCGCCCCATCCATTTCACAATCCATGTAAGCGGATAATTTTCTTTGCACTTCACGGCAGTTCATGTGTTTACTCCCTGTTTTTTCCTTCATCCCATCTACCTGCCACGACGCCGCATCTCCGGCGTTCCTCCCGGTTCGTCGCCCCGGTCCTGTCTTTGCGCAGAATATGCTTCAGTTTCCGTCTCGCTCTGAACAGCAGGGACTCGACGCTCTGAACGGACACGTCCAGCACCTCGGCAATCTCACGGTACGAAAGCTCTTCCTGAACGCGGAGCAGCAACGCGGCCCTTTGCGCCTCGCTCAGTTCGTTCAGCGTCTCCATGAACTCCTCCTCCAGGTCCCGCCGGGCCATCGCTTCATCCGACGGCGAAGCCGGATCGGCGCTTCTTTCCATGATGACCATGGCGTCGTCGGAAAGACTCGAGAAGCGGCTGCGCCGTTTGATTTCGTTGATCGAGAGATTGTAGGCTATTTTGAAGATCCAGGAGGAGACCCGTGACTTCGCTTCGAACCTCGGGGCCGCCCGGTAGACCCGTAGAAACACCTCCTGTGTCACATCCTCGGCGGCATACCTGTCTCCCAGCAGCCTGAGGACGAAGTTGAACATAGGATTCCGATAGCGATTCACCAGGCGCTCGAAGGCCTGATGATCTCCCCGGGCTATTGCTTCGACCAGAGAATAATCGGAGTCAGTCATATCAAAACACTTTACCGACCGGATAGCTTTCGCGCCTGTTCGCCCTGGAGCGTATCGAGATCCCTTGCCTGTCGACCGGTTCGGTCCGGTCTTCTTGTTAGACAGTTCAGATTGAAAAAACTTGTGCGCCACGCATGAAAAACGCAAGAGGTATGCAAAAGATGCGGGAATGGCGGGGACGAAACCCCGCCCTACCATTGGTCCGTCGTTTGTCTCCGAGTCGTCTGGTTCTCCGGTGGAGGCATGCCGGGTGGGGATGGCGGGGACGAAACCCCGCCCTGCCGGGTCTCCATGCGAGTCCTTCGCCAATGCGCATGCGCGGGAGCGTGATCAAGGAAGGCAATCCAGGCGCAATCTGTTTCCCTTCGCCAATGCGCGCGCGGGAGCGTGGGGTGATGAGCGAGATGAGCCGGTGGAGTGTCTCTCAACCCATGCGTATGCAGACCCTATGCAGGGGAAACACCGATTCCCCCCTTCACCCACTCACCCACTCACCCACTCACCCATTCACCTACTCACCCCCTCACCGCCCCACCTTCTTCAAGGTCACGAAATGTTCCTGCATGGCCATGGCTCCTCCGGCCCGGTCCCAGACGTCCAATCCTCCACTCATAAAGGCGTTGTCCAGGACACCCTTGCCGATGGCGCGGCTCTCAACCGGAAGCGTATGCCCGAATCCATGAACCATGAAAACCGCTTCCGGATGGATGAATTCGGTGAGCTTCACTTTAATTCTGCCGCTATGGCCGCCGCCCGAAATTTCGACTTCCTCGCCGTCTGCAATCCCCAGCTTCTCCCCGGCCTTCTTGTTGAGCCACAGTTCGTTTTCCGGCATTTGCTCGTTCAGCAGGGGATTGTTGACCGTATGCCCCTGGGTGTGGACCGCGCAACGTCCGAACGCGATCCGGAACTTCCCGTCCTCGGGAACCGGCACTGGCTCGTATGGTTTGAGCGAAGGCACTTCCTGGCTCTCCAGCCTGTCGGTTATGATCTCGATCCGTCCCGAAGGCGTTTTGAACTTGAACTCCGCGGAGTCACGGTAACGGGGCTTTTCGGCCAGCTTGACCATCCCCGTGGCGTCAAAATCTTCGATCGCCACTCCGGTTCCCTCCAACTGGTATTTCCAGATCTCCTCGATGGAGCCGAAACCGAGCGGCTCCAGCCCCATTCGAGAGGCCAGACCGCACAGGATCTCCCAGTCGGCGCGGGTATCGAATCGGGGTTCGAGCGCTCTCCGGCGGATGAAGAAGTAGGGCTTCAGTCCGTTCTTGGAGCCGATGATGCTCTCCCGTTCCAGGTAAGGCGAGAGTGGGAGCACGACGTCCGAAAACCATGCCGTATCCGACCAACTGAACGTTACCGAAACGAGCAGATCGAGCTTGTTCAGGATCTTTTTCAATCCTTCGGGATCGGGGAATCCCATGAGAGGGTCGTGCCGATAGGCGATATAGGCCTTCAGGGGATAGGGATCTTCCGTCTCGATGGCTTTGAACGCCAGTTGCAGGAGGCCGGGGCCGGAGTCGAAGTGGCCGTATTTCCATCCCGCTCCGTCCGCGCGTTTGTCCGCGGGTTTGGGAAAGAGTTCGGCGAGCTTCTTCAGTCCCTTGCGGCCGACGTCGCCCGGAGTGTTCGAAAACGGAAGGCCTCCCTTGGCGCCGACGGCCCCGAGAAGGCAGTTGATGATGTAGATGGACCGGCACACGTAGAACGAATCGCGGTACCTGGCGGTCATCCATCCCGGATGCCACACGACCGCGGGCTTTGCCCTGGCGAGGTCTTTCGCGAAGGCGACGATCCTGTCGGCGGGGACGCCGGTTTCCGCTTCGGCCCATTGAGGAGTATACGGTTGTACGAATCGCTGGAGTTCCTCCATGTCTTTGATCCAGCGCCTGGCGAAATCGGCGTCGTGGAGCCGTTCGTTCAACAGCACATGGATTACGGCCAGGTTGAAAGCGTAATCCGTGCCCGGACGGATCATGAAGAAATGGTCGGCTTTGGCGGCGGTGGCGGTGGCGCGGATATCGATCACCGTGAGCTTGCAGCCCTTTTCCATGCCTTCGAGAAGGTCGTTGACCTCCTTCACGTTGATGGCCTCGAAAATGTTGCGGGTCTGCAGCACCACGTGGCTGCAGTTCTTGAAATCGTAGACAACGTCCTTGCGGCCGAAGCCGAAGACCGACAATGCCGCATGGTGGACGTTTCTCGCACAGGAAGCATCGTGGTTGCAGTAGTTCGGAGACCCGAGTCCACGCACGAAAGCCTGGTGAAGGTCCCGGAACGGACCTCCCCGGTCCGAGAAGAGGATGCCGCGGCCTCCATACGTGGCGGTAATCTCTTTCAACCGCTTTGCGACATAGTCGAGGGCTTCATCCCACGATGCCCGGCGCCACTTCCCTTCGCCTCGCTCTCCTTCGCGTATAAGCGGGAACTGAGGTCTTTCGTCATCATCAATGAGTGCGGTACCCGCGCCGCCCCGAGCGCAAATGGCCCCCTTGACGCCATCCGCGTAAGGGTTCCCCTGCAGGAACGCACAAACTCCATCTTCCACCTGGACCTGAATAGGGCAGCGCACGGTGCACATGCCGCAAATGCTGAAAACCTGTTTCCCGGACATCGCGTTCTCTCTCTCCCACGCCTGATGTTTTGCTCCAAGCACCTGACTGAACTGCAATTGTGAAAACAATACCGCGAACCTGCCTGTCCGTGCAGCTACGAGTTCCGGGCGCGACAGGGGGTGCTGTAACACGACGGGATGCTGGAAGCCGTAACCGTACAAAAACAATGATTGCAGGTACTGTCGTTTACTGCATAACAAAAATATGGGACACTGAAAAGCGGGTATTCGCACCGGAACAAGCCGCCGAATGCATCATAATCCCTTTTGGGACGTGAAGGAACTCTTGAAACGCAAAAACTTTGATGTCATTATTCCCGATGAATCGCTGCCGCCGTGGGGCTCATGAATGATGAGAACAGGCAAACCCATGGCTCATGAGGACGGAAACGCGCAACTCATAACCCGCAACGCTTAATCCAACTTATCCTGAACCACGACCGGAAAAGAGGAAAACCTTGACTTGCATTGCTGTGATCGACGGACAGGGTGGAGGGATCGGGACCACCATCATCAAGAGGATCAAGGAAACCTACGGAGAGGATGTCGAGGTGTGGGCGCTGGGCACCAATGCAATCGCCACGGCCCAGATGATGAAAGCCCGCGCCAATCGTGGCGCTACCGGCGAGAACGCCATTTGCCGCTGTACGGGGCTTGTCGATGTGATCGTCGGCCCCATATCCATACTCGTGGCTCAGGCGATGATGGGGGAAGTCACTCCCAAAATGGTGGAAGCCGTAGGCTCGTCCAGGGCGCCCAAGTTGTTGCTGCCGCTGACCCAGGAACCCGTCGTGGTGGTTGGAGCGGAGCGGGAGCCGCTGCCGCACCTGGTGGAGAAGCTCGTTCACGAGTATCTCAAGCCGTTCGTGAACGCGCCGGGTGGCCCGGCCTGCTGACGCTTGCAGGCTTATGTGAAAGTTTCTACATTTTGTCTTGCATTTCGATGCATTTGGCTCTATAGTCCCTCGTTTGATTCTTTATGCGTGTCGTTACCGGAAATATGCGGTTTGATTGGGTAAATCGGTCAAGGAGTCATTGAGGATGTATATGCCGAATGCTGCATTTGCCTCTCCCCATCTTGTCCTGGGGGGAGCAAGGAGCGGAAAGAGCCGCTATGCGGAGAGTCTCGTCACCTCCATTGCGCCTCCGTATGTGTACATAGCCACCGCCGAGGCGCTGGACGACGAAATGGGAGAGCGAATCCGGAAGCACCGGGACCGGAGGGGGCCCCTTTGGGAAACCGTCGAGAGTCCGCTGAACCTGGTGGAGAGCCTGAACCGGTTGTTGGGGCTCGGAAAGCCGGTGCTCGTGGACTGCGTAACCATGTGGCTGTCCAACCTGCTCCATCATGATATGTTTTCTCCGCCCGAACGCGCCGTGGAACAACTGTGCGAGATGCTGAGGATTGTCGACTACCCCCTGGTGCTCGTTTCCAACGAGGTGGGGTGCGGGATCGTCCCGGAAAACGCGCTCGCCAGAAGGTTCCGCGATCTTGCCGGATGGGCGAACCAGCAAATCGCCCTGGCCTGCAACGGGGCCAGTTGGGTGATGGCCGGCCTGGCCGTGCCCTTGAAAGGCAATGACGCCGATTCCGGAAATATCGCGGCGGGCGCGGGCGGCGCATAGAACGTACGGAGGGGCGTCCGGCATGTGGGACCGCTTCGCTCCGGCGCCCTCTCTTCCGACCGTGCTTCGACTGCCCTTCGCTTCAAAAAGGAGCATGACCCCGGGCGATCCGGCCGAAAGCTTTTCCTGCTTTCCGCCGGCCGGTTTGCGGTTGGGGACCTGCTCCTTTTTCATTTCGGATTCCATTTCGGAGCAGTCGTTTCGAGACCTGCGCAAGAGCACGAAATATGGCCTCGACGTCTCGACATCGACGTTCTCGATCGGCAACCCGATCTTCTTTTCTTATACCAAGCTTAATGAAAGGACGGATGGAGCGGCAATGGACCACATCAAGGAATTCTTCAGGAAAGACAGGTTCGCGGAATATGTCGGCATAGAATTGCTGGAAGTTTCCGAAGGGAGCGCCAGGGCCCGCATGGAAGTCAAGGAACACCATTTGAACGGAGTCGGCATCGTGCACGGGGCCGCCATCTTCTCCCTGGCCGATCTGGCGTTTGCCGTCGCGTCCAATTCGCACGGCACCGTCGCTCTGGCCATAAACGCCGACATATCCTTTATGAAAGCCGCCACCAAGGGCGCGGTCCTTTATGCCGATGCCAGGGAAGTATCCAGGAACCCGAAACTGGCGTCCTACACGATCCGAATCACCGATGGCGACGGGGACCTCATTGCCTTATTCCAGGGGATGGTTTACAGAAAGAAGGATCGACTGGAGTAGTCGCCCGCGGGTTGCGGGTTGCGGGTTGCGGGTTGCGGGTTGCGGGTTGC
>CAYOVG010000147.1:0-15946 GCA_964407285.1 uncultured Syntrophobacteraceae bacterium | reverse complement strand
GAAGTCCTCGGAGCCAACTGCGTGGCGGCCCTCACTTTCGGCGATGGAAAGTCCGCGGAAGAGACGCTCTCGGGGCTCGGCGCGGTTCCGAATGTGATGTCCGCGGAGATCTACGGAAAACAGCGGCAGGTCTTCGCCCGGTACGGGCGTGATGAACGGGAAAGGGGAGGGGAGTCTCCGCTCGACGGAGGAGACGACCGCTTGCCCGTTCGACCGGATGGAGCCGGCGTGAGTTCGATAGAGAATGGGTCCTTATGGGGGAGCTACCTGGATGTGGAAAAGCCCATCGTATTTGACGGCGAAACGATCGGGTCGATTCACATCCGGTCCGACCTGGAGCCGTTTTACTGGATGCTTTGGCGCCATGTCGGCATAGTGGCGGTCATTATGCTCGTATTCACCTCGATTTCCTACTTCCTGTCTTCTTTGTTGCACCGGTTGATAACGAACCCCGTTGCCGGGCTGGTTGATTGCGTGCGAACCATCTCGCGGGAGCGCGACTACTCCGTCCGGGTCCGGAAGCACGGCAACGACGAACTGGGAGTGCTCATGGACGGCTTCAACGAGATGCTTGCGCAAATCCAGGACCGGGACGAAAAACTCAGGCGCAATCGTGATGAGCTGGAGGAGCAGGTTTCGCTCCGCACCGCGGAATTGATCAAGACCAATCACGATCTCGAGCAAATGGTGGCGGCGCTCAACATCGCCAAAAACAGCGCCGAAGCCGCAAGCCGTGCGAAGTCTCAATTCCTTGCCAATATGAGCCATGAAATCCGGACCCCCATGAATGGGATCTTGGGATTGACCGAAATACTGCTCGGAAAAGCCGGCAATGCCGAGGAGAGAAACCTGGCCCGAATGGTCCTGCAATCCGCCGAGGCTCTTCTCGGCATTTTGAACGATATCCTGGACTTCTCAAAGATAGAAGCGGGCAAGCTCGAACTGGAGGATATCGATTTCGACCTTTGCGAAGCCGTTGAGAGTACAGTCGAGCTTCATGCCGGACAAGCCCAGGAAAAAGGGCTGGAACTGATCTGCTGCATACCCGATGAGGTCCCGGCCGCGCTCAGGGGGGATTCCGTCCGCCTGCGGCAGATACTTACGAACCTTCTGAACAATGCCGTCAAGTTTACGGACGAGGGCGAGATCGTGGTGTCCGTTGCGGTGGAAGAGAGCACGGACGAGTCGGTAGTGGTCAGGCTGGAGGTCAGCGATACCGGAATCGGGATCGACCGGAAAGTCCGGAACAACATTTTTGAAGCTTTTTCCCAGGCGGACGGCTCGACGACCCGGCGCTACGGCGGTACGGGACTGGGGCTGTCCATATGCAGACAGCTTTGCGAGATCATGGGGGGACGGATAAGCGTCGAGAGCAAAAAGGGCTCCGGAAGCACCTTCATTGTGACGGTTCCATTTGCGAGGCAGACGGCCCGTCGCGGAAGTGAAGAGAAAGAACCGGCGCGGAAAGCGGATTTCAAGGATAAAAGAGTGCTGATCGTGGACGACAATAAGACGAACCGCACCATCTTGCTGCACCAGGTCGGCTCCTGGGGCGTGAATGCGGAGTGTGCCGAGAATGCTTTTCATGCCCTGGAGTTGCTGGTCGGCGCGGCGGAAAAAGGCAATCCTTACGATATCGTATTGCTGGATATGATGATGCCCGGAATGGACGGGCTTGAACTGGCGCAAATCATCAAACTGAAACCCGAAATAGCGGATGTGCGTGTGGTGGTCCTTACCTCCATGGGGCAGTGTGGCGCCCGCCAATTGAAAGCGAGCGGCGTTGCGGCCTGCCTGACCAAACCCGTTCGCCGGTCGCAGTTGTACGACTGCCTGTCGGGTCTCGACGATTCATCCCTCCGGCAGGGCGGGGGCGACGCCGTTTCCGTTCCGGAAAGCGGTTATGCCCCGAACAAGTATAAAGCCAGTATCCTCGTGGCCGAAGACAACAGGGTCAACCAGGAGGTGTGCAGGCAGATGCTGACGGCCCTGGGGTGTTCGGTCACGATGGTGGAAAACGGTCTGGAGGCGGTGGGGGCGATAACCGGAGACCGGTACGATCTCGTTCTGATGGACTGCCAGATGCCCGTCATGGACGGCTACGAGGCGACCTCCCTGGTACGGAAAATGGAAAACGAAGGAATGCTGGGGGCCGTCCACCTCCCCATCGTGGCTTTGACGGCCCATGCCATGGAGGGAGACCGGGAGGCCTGCCTTGCGTCGGGCATGGACGATTATCTGAGCAAACCGTTCAGTCTCCGGCAATTGGACGCAGTCCTCGGACGCAGGCTTCGCGCGATATCGGCCGAACGCATGCATGGCGATGGGGAGCCCGACGGCCGGCATGTCGCGGGGGATTCGCGGTCCGCGGACTTGCGGGAACGAAACGACCCGTCCGCACCGGAGAGACGAAATGGTGCGCCGACGGGCCGAATCGATCCGAAAGTGTGGGATGAGATTCGTTCCTTGCAGACGGATGGGTCGGCGCCGGGCATCCTTGACCAGATCTGCCGGACTTATCTCGGCGCCTCGCCGGCGTTGCTGGAACGCCTCGCCGATGCCGTCGAACAAGGGGACGGAGCCGAAGCCGCGCGGCTGGCGCATGCCTTGAAATCGTCCAGCGGGAGCATCGGGGCTCGGATTCTTGCCTCACTATGCAAGGAACTGGAGGCGCTGGCTCTCGCCGGTCTCATCGAAGACTGCCCGGAGCTGTTGAAGCGGATTGAGACCGAATATGAATTCGTCGAACAGGAACTCGAGAGTGAACTCCGCGGAAGTGAGCATGACTGATCGGGCCGTTGGGAACGAAGACCCGATTGTACTGGTAGCCGATGATGATCCGACCATCAGGGTCCTTGCACGGGCGAGCCTCGAGAAGATCGGTATTACCGTCCGGGAAGCTGAGAACGGAGAGCAGGCGCTGGCATTCGTTCGAAGCGCGCGGCCCGATGTGATCTTGCTGGACGTGATAATGCCGAAGCTGGACGGTTTCACCGTCTGCAGGACCATACGGGAAATTGCATGTCACGAGCACACGCCGATTCTCATGATGACGGGACTGAACGACCTCTATTCGATCGACAAGGCTTACGAGGTCGGAGCGACGGATTTCATCACCAAACCGATAAACTGGATTATTCTCGGGCATCGTATAAGGTATATGTGGCGGTCGGGCCAGACGCAGAAGCACCTCAAGGAAAGCCGGGAGAAAAACCGCGCCCTTTTGAACGCGATCCCGGACCTCATATTTCAAATCCGAAAGGATGGCGCTATCCTGGATTGCAGGGTCCCGAAGGATTTCCCTTCGCTTTTCCCGAATGGTGAGTTGACCGGGAGGAACATCGGCGAAGTTGCGCCGTTCGACTTCAGCGGTCCCATGGCCGGGGCGCTCGAAACGGGCGAGATGCAGGTTGCCGAGTACACCGTCAAAGGTCCGGATGACCACCTCTACTATTACGAGTCGCGAGTCGTCGTGAGTGGCGAGGATGACGTCCTGGCTATCGTGAGGGACATCTCTCGGGGCAAAGAGGCCGAACTGCGGACACGGGCCGTCTTGAAACGGTTTTACACCATACTTTCCAGCCTCTACGCCGGTGTGTTGCTCGTAGGGGAAGACAATAGAATAGAATTCGCCAACCAGGCTTTCTGCGATCTCTTCGATGTGGAGGATTCGCCCGCGGCTCTAAGAGGACTGACTTCATCCGAAATGCTCGAGAAAACCGGGAATGCCTACGCAGACCCGGTCGAAGCGGTGGCGCGCGTCCGCGGAATTATCGCCGAGAGGAACCCGGTAAGGTCCGAGGAAGTCCCCATGCGGGGAAACAAGACATATCTGCGGGACTTCATTCCTATCTTCATCCATGGAGAGCAATGGGGCCGTCTGTGGCACCACCTGGATATAACCGAACTCAAGAGGGCCGAGGAGCGCATCAAAGCCGCACTGGCCGAAAAGGAGGTTCTGCTCAGGGAGATTCACCACCGGGTGAAAAACAATCTTGCGTCGATTATCTCGCTTGCCCGTCTGCAAACCGAGTTCATGGACGATGTTACGGTGCTGACCGCGTTCGGGGATTTCGAGAGGCGCATCAGGGCCATGGCGCTCGTGCACGAGGACCTTTACGGCTCGGCCGACCTGTCGAATATCAATGCATCCTCCTACATAACCAGGCTCACGGACGACATCATGAAGGCCTACGACCGGAGGGATATCTCCGTCTCTCTCGACATAGGCCCGATCTGCCTGGACATAGACACATCCATTCCATGCGGCGTCATCATCACCGAACTTCTGACGAACGCGGTGAAGTATGCTTTCCCGAAAGACCGTCCGGAGCCTTCCGCTCCCGGGATTGTCGTTTGTTTCACATATCGTGACGACACCTACACGTTGACGGTAACGGACAATGGCGTGGGGCTTCCCTTGGGGTATAATATCAATAATGCCGATTCATTGGGATTGATACTGGTGAGCACCATAACTTCACATCAGCTCCGCGGCAGGCTCGACGTGCGGGTGGAAAACGGGACGCGCTACACGATTTCATTCCCCTCCAGGAAAAGAGACGCTTACGATGGAAAACACAAAGATCCTCATTGTGGAAGATGACACTATTCTTGCTCTGAGCCTGCGGCGTACGCTGTCGAAATGGGGGTATTCCGCCGAAATCGCGCCCTCCGGGGAAGATGCGATAGAGAGAATCCACGAGGACAAGATCGACCTCGTTCTCATGGACATCCAACTGGGTGGGGAGATGGACGGAATTGAAAGCGCCGGCCGGATTCGATCCGAGATCGGGATTCCCATAATATACCTTACCGCACATTCGGATAAGGCCTTCGTGCATCGGGCGAAGGAGACCGGACCATACAGTTATCTTGTGAAGCCCGTGCAGGACGATGCGCTTCGGGCCGGTATCGAACTGGCCCTCTACAAAAGCCGGCTCGACCGCCAACTGCGGGAGAGTGAAGAGCGATACCGTTCCCTCGTATCTCAATCTCTTGACGGCATCGTGTCCTTCGATGTGAACACAAAGAAAATCGAGGAGGCGAATCAGGCTTTTGTCCGGCTTCTGGGATATCCTGTGGAAGAGGTGCGCGAACTCACCGTTTATGATATTTTCGTGGACAGTGAGGAAAGCATCGATTCCGACATCGACCGCATCTCCAAAGAGGGACAGGCGCTGCTGGGAGAGAAATGCTGTCGCGGCAGAGGCGGCCTGTTGA
This sequence comes from uncultured Syntrophobacteraceae bacterium, assembly GCA_964407285.1. Lineage (GTDB taxonomy): Bacteria > Desulfobacterota > Syntrophobacteria > Syntrophobacterales > Syntrophobacteraceae > CAYOVG01. The sequence goes on along the minus strand of CAYOVG010000147.1, from coordinate 10,723 downwards.
TAGACGTGGAGGTGAGCGGCGCCCTGGTTGTCTATAGCGGGCATACGCTCGGCTGTATCACTATCCGTGATATTTCGGAGCGCAAGCGGATGGCGGAAATGCAGCGCCTGTTGGATGCCCGGATTCACTACGCCCAGAAGATGGAAAGCCTCCACAGAATGGCAGGGGCGTTAGCCCACCACTTCAATAATGCGTTGCACGTCATGCTGGGCAATCTGGAACTGATCCGGATGGAATTACCCGACGAATCCGACGCTCAGGAGTATATGGATGACCTCGGGACTGTGTGCGGACAGGCCCGCGATCTGGTGAAGCAGTTATTGGGCAGTATGGGATTCGTCTCTTTGAATCCGGTGCCGTTGGATCTGTCCGGGGTGTTGGACGAGATGAGGGACTACCTGGAGAGCATGGCGCCGAAGCGGGTCGCTCTCCAGTTTGACCTGGCCCGCGAGCTTCCCGCGATAGACGTCGATCCCGTCCATGTGCATCAGATCATCGTGAACGTGTATCAGAATGCGATCGAGGCCGTTGGCGACCAGTCCGGATCTGTTGTTTTCAGGACGGATGTGAGAGACGTGGATCGACACTTTCTCGATGAACCTCATCTTCCATCGGATCTTTCCGGAGGTCGCTACGTCGTTTTCACGGTAACCGACACCGGCTGCGGAATGAATGAAGCTGTCAAAAGCAAAATATTCGATCCCTTCTTCTCGACCAAGTTCACGGGCAGAGGTTTGGGACTGACTGCAGTCCTGATGATACTTCTCAAGCACAAGGGATTCATCAAGGTCTACAGCATTCCTGGAGAGGGGACGACCATAATGGCCGGTTTTCCCGTCGGCCCATGACCTTACGGGCACAGCCGCCCCGCTCGACTACCATTGTCTCTCCCGCCGCCGTATCCCGTATCCGGCATCCCGCCCGCATTCCGGGGCTATCCGGGTCCGGGTGCGGGAGAACGGGGAGTCAGCTTCGCCCGAATGTCCTCGAAGATGATCCTGCCGAGTTTCTCCTTTTTGCTGGGGAGTATGCGCGTGCTCTGTTTTTTTGCTTCCGCGGCCTCGGCGACGAAGTAAGCCAGAAGGCGCAGGTCTTCCGGATTCGAGCATCCCCGGGCGCGGTCCGCCGTAATTGCGGCAATTGCAGCCAGCACGGCGTATACGTAGAGACTCAGGACCGTGATCCGTCTCAGAAGAAACTGTCTTTCGCTCACTTTGTTTCCGTAGAGGAGCATTCCCAGCACGAGCATCCTTCTCATGGCGGCCGCGGTCGACCCCGCAAAGCGCAGGGCTTCGCGGATAACGCCGTCTTCAGCGCTCGTGGACCAGTCCGCCCCTTTGAAGAACTTCTTCCAGTAGTACTTCAACCGGGCCGTCCGGCCGCCGTCCGCGGCCCGGATTTCCTTGTTGAAGCGCCGAAACATGTACTGGGAAGGGTATATGGAATGAATTTCCGTGGTGCCCTCGAATATGGTCGCTACCCGGAAGTCCCTCATTCTCTTTTCGTAAGGCTGAGTCGAGAGGTAACCGGAGCCGCCCGCCACCTGGAGAGCATCGTACAGGATATTCCAGCCCTGCGTGGTACAGAAAAGCTTGCAGTGGGACGTCTCTATGGGAAAGTTCCCGGAGGGATCGCTTTCCATGAGCCACGAGGTGAACGCCACCATGGCGGAACTCACGAAGCTGTATACCCTGGCCCGTACAATCTTCTCCTGGACGAGGGGAAACTCCTCGATGGGCACGCCGAACTGGGTCCTGGAATGCGCCCGCCTGACCATGTCCTCGATCGAGCGGTTCATGAGCCCCATGGAACCCGCTGAAAGGCCGAGCCGGCCGTAATTGAGAATGGTCATCGCGATCTTGAACCCGTCGCCCGGACTGCCGATGAGGTTTTCCACCGGGACCCGAACGTCGTGCAGACTGATCGAAGCGGTGGAACTCGCCTTGAGCCCCATCTTGGGCATATCCTTGCCGACCTTCACGCCGTCCCACCGGGTTTCAACGATGAATGCCCCGAGAAAGCCGGGCCGCTCCGGGTCCATCTGCGCAAAAACGGTCAGGCCGCCCGCGTAATTGGCATTGGTGATGAACGTCTTCTGCCCGTTCAGAATATAATGGCTTCCATCCTCGGACAGCACCGCGAATGTCGTGATATTCCTTGCATCGGAACCGATCTTGGGCTCCGTAAGGGCGTAGGAGAAAATCATGTCCCCGGCCGCCGCCGGCGGCAGGTATTTGCGCTTCTGCGCTTCGGTTCCGAAGGCCGTAATCCCGCGGACGCCGATGGAGAGATGGGCGATTGCCGCGAGAGCGACCGCCAGGTCGAGCCCCGCCATCTTCTCCACGATTTTCAGATACTCCTGCAAAGTGAACCCCAGCCCCCCGTACTCCCGCGGTATGGATATTCCGAACAGGCCCAGCTTCCCCATCCGTCCGAGCATATCGTCGGGAATCCTCCCCTCCCTTTCCAGGAAGTCGGAAGGATACTCCTTCAAAATCTTCTCAAATTCACTAAAGAGCGCATCGACCCGCTCACTGGCGTCACAACTCTTGAACGAGCGGAACATCGCCTCATCCAGCAAGCCTTCATAAACCCTTTCCATGAAACTTCCGGAATCCATACTACTCCCCTTCCTTCTACCGCTCACTTATCGGTCGATAAGGGATCGCTCATCACGAAGACAAGATTCCGGGAAGGCGGGCCCGTTTCTACTTCGCCCTGGGAGCAGCGTCTTCCATTGGAGGTCGAAAATTCAGACTGGAACTCGAATCGTTAACCGAATGGACCTTACCTTCCCGAAAAAGAACGCTGGAAAGCTGATAGAACCACGAGCTTCCCTGCACTTTAGTGGGGGTCCCCTGAACTTCGATAACCTCATCCTGACTCGAGCCGATGCTGAAGTAGTCCTTGCGGCTGTCCGTGGAAGATGCGGATGGCGTCATGCGGACCTTGAGGTCTCCAAATGAATTATCGAAGCCGGCCACCCTCTCATTCTTGAAGGTAATTACACTGAAGCCGAAATACCATCTATATTCGTCGACGCGGGTGGGAGTGCCCTGCACGAGAAGCACCTCATCCGCCGTGGAACCGAGAGTGAATGTTTCCGGGGGGGGATTCGGGGCTGATTCCGAGGGCATCAGGCGCACCTGCAGGTTGCCGTTGAAATTGTCGTAGCGCGCTACGCGCCCCTCCTTGAAGCCCACTTCGGACAGGCCGTACACCCAGACCTGTCCGCGAACCTTGCCCGGAGCGCCCTGAATCCGCAGGACTTCGTCTTGCGGCGATCCGAGGCTGAAGTAGGGGAGTCCCGCGTCCGACGGCTTCAGCACGGGTTGAGGAGCGCGCGAAGCGCTGCGGAGCGTCGATGACGCCGCGGACCGCTCGGCTTCTTCCGTGGTAGTACTGCCTGCGCTGCCCTGCGATACGATCGTCTCGGGACCCTTCACGGAAAACGGAGCCTCGGGAACGTATACCGGAGGTTGATGCGAAAGCCGGGGAACCACGAAAAGGATTCCCGCCAGGACGACTATCGCGCCCAGTACGGAAAAAAAGACAATGCGATTGCCGCCCGCCGGGCCGTATCTCGAAGCGAAGTTCTTGATGGAGTTGAAGAGCTTTTCCGAAAAATCGGGGCCGTCGGCTGCGCCGGAAGGCGATGCCGCGGGACCGGCGCTCTTCCCGCCGGGCGATGATGCGGATGCCCTGGTGAAGGTATCCCGGCCGCGTTCATCGGAGGAAGCGGCGGAGGATTCCCGTGTTGCCGCCCTCTCGGCCCTGAAGGCCTCGCGTATTTTGCCCGTTGTGGAAATACGGTGGTAAGACGCCGTGATTTCTTTGAATAATTCCTCGGCGCGTTGCTGCTCCGCGACCGAATGGCCCTGGAATTTGTCGGGATGCCAGCGTTTGGCCAGTTCTCTGTAGGCCCTCTTCACGTCTTCCAGGGATGCGTCCGGCGTGAGCCCCAGGGTGCGATAGTCTTGATCGGAAACTTGTTCTCGTTTCGACGGCATATGCTTATTATCCATTTACATGATCTTTCAATTACAGCATAATAAGAACGAGTTTTGTATTCAAGCTCTTAAGTGCTTCAGCCGAAGTTCTTTGCGGCCCTTTGTCGTCATTCCCTATTAGGAGAAGAGCATGTCGCCACTACCGTCCCCTCCCCTGGAGGAAATCCTGAAAGCTGCAGATTCCCTTCCCCCTTTCCCGGATGTGGTGTGGAAGGTGATGCCGCTTATTCAGCGGATGGCTCCCGTCGAGGAAATAGAGGCCGTCATTAAATTCGACCAGGCCACCACCGCTCGAATACTTTCCCTGAGCCGGTCTCCGGCGTTCGCCCGGCGGCAGAGCAGTGTCCATTCCCTGCAGGACGCCATTATGGCCCTCGGGCAACAGCAGCTCGTTCAGGTTGTCCTTACCGCCTGTTCCGCCCGGTACTTCGAGGGAGAAATCAAAGGGTACGACTTGAGGGAAGGCGAACTGTGGAAGCATGCCGTGGCTACCGCCCTCATGGCCCAATTGGTGGCCCGAAACTTGAACTTCAAGAAGACTTTTACCGTGTATACCGCTGCTCTTCTTCATGACATCGGTAAGAACACGTTGAATTTCTACCTGGAAAATTACTTCGACGCCGTGCTGGGAATGGTTCGGGACAAGGGAATCCGGTTTATAGACGCCGAGAGGGAAATTCTGGGTATAGACCATCAGCAGCTCGGAGGCATGATTGCCCAGCGATGGCGGTTTCCTCCCGATGTGATTTCCGCCATCAGTTGTCACCACAATCCGACAAGCGCATCCGAGCATAGAGATATCGCTTCGATAGTCTACGTGGCGAATCGTATGGTTTCCGCAATAGGGATCGGATGCGGAGTGGATGGATTCCTGCAGCCCAATGAAGATGATGTGTTCCTGGATCTCGGGATAACTGCTAAAATGGTGGATAAATTCCTTGTCGATATCCTCGATGCGGTAGAAGAAACAACGCAGTTTTTGTCGTCGTAAGAGCTTTCCTGGCGCTCTTTTATCTGGTACGATTCTTTGATTATTGAAGTCACCATGTTTGGCTTAGGAGGGAACGGGCGGGCTCATGTTGGTACTCACAAGAAGGGTCGGTGAATCCATAAGGATCGGTGAGGATATTGAAATCGTCATAACGGCTGTCGATCAGAATAAGGTAAAGATCGGCGTTCGCAGTCCTCGCCACATCCCCATTTATCGTGAGGAACTCTACAGAAGAATTCAGGAGGACAACAAAAGAGCAGCTCTGATGAAAGAGGGAGACCTGGAAGAGATGATTTCTCTTTGGTCGAAAGAGAAGCAGCAGGAGTGAGCAGCGGTATGGGGCGGTATTTCACGGGTTTTCACAGGAGGGGATAGAATGCGGATAGAGACTACACGGTTCGGCGTGCTGGAAGTGGATGAGGACAAACTGATCAACCTCCTCTGGGGCCTTCCCGGCTTCGAGGACATCAAACGCTTCGCTCTTATCGAGTACAAGGAGGGACCATTTCACTGGCTGCAGGCTGTGGACGAACCCACGCTGGCTTTCGTGATCTGCGCGCCCGAGATCCTGGGGGTTCAGTACAAGATACCCCTGGAGCGCAAAGAACCCCTCAAGCTGGCAGGCGATGAGGACCTGGCCATCTTCAATTTGGTTTCGTTCGCCCGCAACAAAGACATCATCCGGTTCCATATGCACAGTCCGCTGCTGTTCAATATGAACTCGCGAACGGGTTATCAGTGGACCATGGACACCAATGACGTGAAGACTTACCTGGTCATTCCGGAAGGACTGTCCTGGACCGAGGCATCGGTCGACGATCTGGCGGCTGAATAGATCTTTCCTGCGAATATGCGGGTCCTCGAACGCAGGACCCGCCGACATGCGTACGCGACTGCCTCCTGTCACTTCTTCGGAAGATTCGACAGGAGGTCCCCCCCTGCGGTGCTTTCGACAAAATAGCTCACCTGAGTACGTGGATTCAAATAGGCATAGATCTCGGGAGGAAGTTGCGAAGGCCGGATGCTCCGGACGATGCTCACATCGTTTTCCTCCTCCATGTCATGGATGATCGCTTCACCCTTCGGAACATGCCGGTCGTAGATGAGCAGGCTCGGGCGCAACTGCTTCTGCGAATTGAGGGAGATGACCATGCCGATGAGTTCATTGGAAAGCTGGACGATCGTTCCCGGAGGGTATACCCCGAGGTTGCGGACCAGCAGAGCGATCAACGTTTTGTCCAACTGGTGCTGCTGCTTTGAGTAGATGTAGGAAAGCGCCTCGTGAGGCGTCATCGCGTCCGCGGGATCATACGGATTGCAGTAGTTATCATAGGTGTTTACGATGGCTATGATCCGAGACAGCTTGGATATGTGTTCCGCTTCCAGCCTGTCGGGATAGCCTTTGCCGTCGAGAGTTTCGTGATGGTGCCGTATTATTTCCAGCGCTTCCTGTGGAAAGTCCTGAATGCGGCCCACTATCTCCTGGCCGTAGACCGGATGGAGTTCGAGCAGCTTCCGTTCGGAAGGGGCAAGAGGAGGTCTCTTGTAGAGGACTTTCTTGGAAATCCGGCACTTGCCGATATCATGGAAGAGTGCTCCCATCCCCAGCCACTGCAACTGCTCGGGCGTGAGACCGCTCTCTCTGCCCAGCAGCATTCCCAGTATGGCCACATTGAGAACATGGTAGAAGACACCCTCATCCTTTGCCTTGACGTTCATCAAGTGAACGACGATCTCCTTTTCCGAGATGAGTATGTCCACCATATTCTTCACGAGGCAGGAAGCCTCTATTACGGAATCCTGCGAACCGGTCAGCAGGTTCGTCATGACCTTCTTTATTCCCGCGTAGGTCGCCTGGTACTGCTTCTCACACCGCTGCAACCGCAGGTTCCGCTCCTTGAGGCGCTTGATCTTCTCTTTCTTGATTTCCCAGAGCCTGGATATCGAGTTCGTCGCAGCCTGTACCGGGGCCGGTTTTTGCGGCTGAGGCTTCGACTCCCGTGGAGCAGCCGGCTCCGGGTCGCTTTTCTCCGGAATCCAGATAACTTGCGTAAGTCCAAGCTCTTTCAGGGTCTGGATCTGGTCGTTGCTCTTGATCTTGAAGCTGTTGAAGAAAAAGGGGTGTTCATACCATCTCAGTTCGAGACGGATAAACATTCCTATTCGAAGAAGATTGATCGGAATTCGCTTAGCAGGCATGCACAGTCTCTTCCAACCCGAATTATTCCCGTCCGTTCCGGTCGGATTCTGCGCGAAGACCGAAAGGACGCCGGGCAACCCTGTGGACACTCAACCATCCTATCGCTCTCGGCGGAAAGCGGAAGGAACGGCGCGATTCTCTCCCCGTCCACAATACGGTGCTTGAGCGGCAGTCTAACATAGGCCGCGAACTATGTGTACATGGATGTTTAGAATTGAATAATAATGTATGGCAAGGCAAGAGTCAAACGGAGTTGCGGTAACTTCGGATGGCGTTCCCGGTATGTCGAAGCGACGACAGTTCCGCCCCGATCCTGTCCCGGCATCTTTCCAGGGCTTGTATGGACTGATAGGTAAGGGTCTCGAGGCTCTTGAGCATCTCCCGGACATGAGGGCTGAATTCCTTTCCGCCCGTGGGTCCCAAAACACTTCCAGCATCGTCGGCATTTGCGGAAAGGAGCTTCTCGAGTTCGCTGACGCCCTCCCGGCATGCCGCCGTAAGAGCATCCACATCCATATCCGGATACTCCTCACACTGGCGGAGTTGACCTGTCGCCGTCAGCAGGTGATCGAGAATCCTTATGATTTCACCTTCTTCACCCGACATTGCTCAAATCCTCCAGCTAAATCCAACAGATTTCAAACAGAAAAGATCCCGTCGGTCGATTCCCGCTCAGGGCTTCTCCATGCACCCGTCCGGGGGAAGAGGACGACAGGAAGAAAAGCAGGGTGGTCCGGGCGGCATGCCGCCCGGACCACCCTGTCGTGGATTCCGTCATTACCGTTCCAGGCGGATACTCATGAATGACCCGATCAGGCTCATCACCCGCGAGAGAGCCCTAAAACCCGCAATCCGTTTCACGCCCACGGTTGGCGCGGATTCCAACTCGTAACCGGTAACCCGCAACGCGAAACCGGCAACCTGCTCTACGCGGACACTTCCCAACTACGCCCCGAAGGCTGCGGCGGGGAAGTCGAAGACGCCGGTGCATTCTGCCGGATCTGCACCCAGGCCTCCCTGAGTTCCGAAAGCATGCGGATGATATGACCGTACATGGCCGTATCCTGCCGAATATTGATCCCGATTAACTGGCGGAGAATGAAATTGTAGATCCTGCTCAGATTGATCGATATCTCACCGCCTCTTTCATAATCCAGCCCCACCAGCAATTCGGTAATAATGTCCTGCGCATGGCGGATCTTATCGTACGTAGCTTCCACGACACCGGATTCATGGAGTTTCCTGGCGATTTCCAGATCGGCAATAGCGGCATCATAGCACATGATCACCAGCTTGATGGTGTCCGCCGTTTCAATATTCGTTTTCAGATATGTCTTCGCCACGTTCTGGTAGGTCATGATTCACCTCTTTTATACGGAATTGCCATTCCACTCCGGCGCCGCATGAAGCCGCTATTTCGACGACGACCACATCGACCCCAATGCCGAACTCAGATACGAAAGCTGAGATTGCATCGTACCCACGGCCGAATCCATTTTCTGGTACACTGAAGCCAATGCCTCCATCTTGCGGTCGATTCGATCCTGAGTGGAAGTTATCTTGGTACCCAACCTGTCCATTATACTCTGAATGCTCTTCTCCCGTAAAGCCACCGTCCCGCTGATGGAATCGGTGAAGGAGTCGAGAGCCGTATCCATTGCCTGGCCGAACTGATTCAACAACGAAAAAGTGTCGGATGTGTCGGTGCTCACCGCCGTATCCAGTTTGCTCGAATCGAACGACAACTTCCCGGATGTATCGAAGGTGACCCCCAAACTGGACAATGCGGATTTGGTGCTGCCGTCTCCCATCGTAAACTGCGTCAGGAATGTGTTCTGCAAATTGTTTTTAATCGTCTTGAGCATACCGTCGCCGAACAGGGGGCCTCCCGCCTTCTTGTTCGTCTGATCGTAGCTCGACTGGGTATTCATGAAGTCGGCAATGTCATTGTACGCATCGACAACCGCCTGGACCTTCTTCGTGATGGCTTCGTTGTCCCGGCTGACATTCAAAGATACCGTAGTGGACGAATTCTTGTCGGACAACAGGTTCAGCGTGACTCCCGGAAGGATGTCGGTAACGGTGTTGCTCCTGCTGGTCATCGTATTTCCGTCAATCACGATGGACGCATCCTGCGCCGTCTGAAGGCGGTCGGAAAACCCCATGCTCACCGTGCTTCCGGTAAGGTCCACCGCCCCAGTGCCGCTCTTGTTGGTAAGATAGAGCCTGTGATCGTTGGTTCCCATATCGGCGATTGCGGCAACCACATTCGTGGAGCCCGTCTGAGCGTTGATCGCCGACATTATGTCGTTGAGGCCCATATCGGCCGTAAGGGTGAACGCCATGCCGTTGATGGTGAGGTCCCCCGCCACTCCCGCGCCGCTGCCGCCGGAAGCGCTCGACGTGACCTGGGCATCCGTATAGGAACCGGATTGCTGGGAAAAGGTAAGGTTGGCGGTGCTGCCGGTGAGATCTATCGTCCCTCCCTTGTCGGTACCGCTCACCGTACCCGTCTTCTGGCTCCCCAGGTAAAGCCGGTAGTCGTTCTCCGCATACTTGACGATGCTGGCCGTCACATTCGTCGAACCGGTCTTTTCATTTATGGCGTTTCGGACATCGGTCAGGGTCATGTCGGCGGTAAGGTCGACGTTCTGCCCGTTGATAGCCATCGTGCCCGCGACGCCCGCGGCCGAAGTGGTGTCCGCGAATGTATTGCTCCTGAGTTTGTCGCCCTTCGCAAGCGCCGTGACCCTCATGTCGTAGGAACCCTGCGAGGCCCCCGTACCCGCCGTGGCCGAGAATATGGAACTCGCCGATACGGCCGTATTGTCGCTTGCCAGGCTGGTCTTGAAAACATCGAAATCCCCGGAATCCTTCAACCCGGCAATAGCGGTTTGCAGGGCCGAAAGCTTGCTTCCCAGGGTCTGCCAGGCGGTGAGCTTATCCTGGTACCCGGTCTTCTGGGTTTTCAACGGATTGACGAACTGCTGAGTTTCCACCTGGCTCAACTGGCTTACCATGCTTTTCCAGTCGATGCCGCTTCCCAACCCGCTTACGCTGAGTCCCATGGCAATCCTCCTCTATACCTGCTGAGCGCATACTAGTTTACCATTGTATCGGTTTTCCAACGGGAAGACTTTAGAAATTTATCGTATGGCGCAAAAAACCGTCGAACCCGGAAGGGCCGCGGCAGGTCTCATACGGATAAAAATGTGGGGAACGGAAGGAGAGCTTATTCGAATAGAAGGGCGGCGCATGCGCCGCCCCCCTTACCACTGCAAGGATTTTACCTGATCTTACATGCCGTTCAGCGTGGACTAACCGCCGATCAACTGCATTATCTGCTGAGGAGCCTGGTTTGCCTGCGACAGCATGGCTATGCCGGACTGCTGCAGAATCTGGTTCTTGGTGAACTGAGTCATCTCATACGCCATGTCCACATCGCGGATGGCGGACTCGGATGCATTGTAGTTCTCGATGCTCACGGGCAGATTTTCCATCGTGTACTGCAGCCTGTTCTGT
>CAYOVG010000146.1:0-15961 GCA_964407285.1 uncultured Syntrophobacteraceae bacterium | reverse complement strand
ACGATCACAGACGGCGACCGCGTACGCCATGCCATGCCATGCCATGCAAGAGCCCAGCATACCACATTCCCCGGCGAACGGTCACCTCTTTTCGACGCGGCGTCGGCGGCTTCGCGCGCATCCTGAATGGACACACAGGATTTGGGAGGACTCAGCCCTTTTTCCACGCGGCGTCCGCGGCTTCGTGCACCGCTTCCGCGAGCGTGGGGTGCGCATGGACCATGTGGGCGATGTCCGAGGACCTCGCTCCGAACCGGATGGCGGACACACTCTCGTGGATCAGGTCCGAGGCGCGAGGGCCGATGATATGGACCCCGAGAACGCGGTCGCTCAGGGCATGGGCCAGGACTTTGACGAATCCTTCCGTCTCCCCCATGGAGCGGGCGCGGCCCGTTCCGGCAAAGGGGAAGCTGCCGGTCTTGTAGGGTACGTCGCGCTCCTTGAGCTGCTCCTCGGTGAGGCCGACGCTCGCCACCTCGGGCCAGGTGTAGACCACCGCCGGAATCGCGTCGTAGTCGACTTCGCCGGGAAGGCCCGCAATGCACTCGACGGCGGCGACCCCTTCCGCCGACGCCTTATGCGCCAGCATGGGGCCGGGGATGACGTCCCCGACGGCGTGGATGCCCGGCACGTTCGTGCGGTAGGCCGCATCCACCAGCACGTGTCCCGTGCGGGGATCGGTCAGCATGCCCAGTTCCTCGATTCCCAGCCCCCTTGTCAGCGGCCGGCGTCCCACGGCGACCAGGAGCCTGTCGAAAGCGATTTCCTCCCTCCGCCCGCCGCCCACGGGCTCGACGCCCACACGGACCCCGTCCGGGCCCACCTTCGCATCCGCCACCCGGACCCCGAGGCGAAACTCGACGCCCTGCTTCACCAGGGCGCGCTCCAGGGTGCGGGCCACCTGCCCGTCCAGCGTCGTCGCGATCTTGGGGAGCATTTCCATCACGGTGACCCTCGCGCCCAACCGCTTCCAGACGGACCCCAGCTCCAGGCCGATGTAGCCGCCCCCGACCACTCCCAGGTGTTCGGGAACGGCGTCGAACGAGAGGGCTTCCGTGGAACTCACGATCCGGACGCCGTCGAAAGGAAGGGACGGCGCCTGAACGGGCTCGCTGCCGGTGGCGAGCAGTATCGCCCTCGCCGAGAGAACCGTGACGGCGCGCCGCTCCCCAGGATCGCCCCCGGAGCCCGCTGCGCCCGCAACGCCGCCTGCATCGCCCGCCGCGGCGGCCACCTCCACCTTGCCGCCCCCCGCCAGGCGGGCAGCGCCGTGAACGATCCGCACCTTACGGGCTTCCAGGAGCTTGCGGACGTTGTCGCCCAGGACCTTCACCACCTGCTCCTTGCGGGCCATGAGCGCCGCCAGGTCGAATTCCACCTTCCCCACCCGGATACCATGCCCGGCCAGCCGCTCCGAGGCGAACTGGTAGTATTCGCTCGAATCGAGCAACGCCTTGCTCGGGATGCACCCCACGTTGAGGCAAACGCCTCCCAGCCGCGCATCCTTCTCGACGCACGCCGTCTTCATGCCGAGTTCCGCGGCTCGGACGGCCGCAACGTATCCGCCGGGACCGCCCCCGACGACGACCAGGTCGTACTCCTCTCCGTCAGTCATTTCATATCTCCAGCATCAGCCGTTCGGGGTTTTCGACGTATTCCTTGATACGCTTCAGGAAACTCACGGCGTCCTTGCCGTCGATGAGGCGGTGATCGTAGCTCAGGGCCAGGTACATCATCGGCCTGACCACGATCTGCCCGCCCACCACCACCGCCCGGTCTTCGATCTTGTGCATGCCGAGGATCGCGCTTTGGGGCGGATTCAGTATGGGGGTGCTCATGAGCGAACCGTACACCCCGCCGTTGGTGATGGTGAACGTGCCGCTTTCGAGGTCGGCGACGTCCAGGCGGTTTTCCTTGATCCTGTTCACGAAATCGACAATCGCCTTTTCGAGCCCGGCAAATCCCAGCCGGTCCGCATGGCGGATGACCGGCACCACCAACCCCCGTTCCGCTCCTATCGCTATGCCGATATGATAGTACTCGTGGTAGACGACGTCCTTCCCGTCGATGAATGCGTTGACTTCCGGAAATTCCTGGAGGGCCGCAACGGAGGCTTTTATGAAGAAGCTCATGAAGCCCAGCGACGCCCCGTGCCGCTGCCGGAAAGCGTCCTTGTACCCGGCCCTCAACGCCTGAATGCGGCTCATGTCCGCTTCGTTGAACGTCGTGAGCATCGCGGTCCCCTGTTTCGCTTCCAGCAACCTCTCGGCGATGCGCTGCCGTATGCGGCTCATCGGCTTGCGCGTCGTTACTTCCCCCGCCGCCGTTTCCTCGCGCCGAATCTCCTCCCGCGAAGGGGCGGAAGGACGGGCGGAGGGCGGTTCGGCCATGAGCGGCATGACTCCGGGAATCGGGGCGACTCCCGGCGCCGGAACATAGGGCGTTTCGAAACGGCCGGGCTCGGGGTATTCGCCTCCCCCGGGCTGCATGTCCTTCTCCAGGAAGAGCAGAACATCGCCCCTGGTGATCTGCCCACCGGGTCCCGTGCCCTTTATCCGGAGAAGGTCCACTCCTTTCTCCGACGCCAGCCTCAACGCGGACGGGGCGGCGGAGACGGAAGACCGGGACCATGTTCCCTGAGGCTGCGCCGTTTGCGGCCGCGCTGCTTGCGGCCGCGCCGTATCGGGGGGTTGCCCGGCCGCGGAGGGCTGAGCGGGAGGAGTTGGAAACGGTATGACCGGGGAAGGGGGCTCCTCGCGGGGCGGGGCGACTCGCGGCTCGGCCGCCGCGGGTTCCGGCTCCCGCGCTCCGGGAACCTTTTCGGGTCCCCGGGCCGGTTTCGGCTCCTCCTCCACCGCCCCCGCTTCGGTCTCGATGGTCCCCACCACGGCCCCGACAGCGACGTTTTGCCCCGCGGGCACGAGAATTTCGAGCACGCCGTCCGCCTCGGCGGCAATTTCCAGGGTTACCTTATCCGTTTCGATCACGAACAGGACATCGTCCTTCCCGACGTGATCGCCGTTTCTCTTGTACCATTCGGCCAGCAGGGCCTCCCTCACCGATTCGCCCACTGACGGAATTTTGACTTCTATCTTCATGGAAAGCACCTCAAAGGGATATACGGGTTATGTCTCGTACGTCTTTGCACATATGCGGCCTACCGCCGTGAACGAACTACAGCCCATGAATCGCCATATGGGTAATAGCGGCTTGTTCCTGTTTGTGGATCTTGGAAAAACCGGTGGCGGGACTGGCCGACGCCGTCCTTCCCATGAAGCTGACAGGCATTTCCACAAGGGATTGCAGCCTGGAGCGCATGAAGTGCCACGCGCCCATGTTTTCCGGTTCCTCCTGCACCCAAAACCATTCGCGAACGTTTTCGAATCCCGCGACGGCCTTCGCGAGTTGCTCCTCGGGATAGGGATAGAACTGCTCGATCCGTACGATGGCGACATCGGACGCCTTTGCCTCGTTTCGCGTCTCGAGCAGATCGTAGTAGATCTTCCCCGCGCACAGGAGGACACGCCGTGGAGTACCGGAGATACCGGTATCCGGCAGGATTTCCTTGAAATGCTCCGACGCCAGGTCGGCCCGGGTCGAAACGGCGAGGGGATGGCGAAGGAGACTCTTGGGGGTCATGATGATGAGCGGCTTGCGGTAACTGCTCTTGACCTGCCGCCGCAACAGGTGGAAGTACTGAGCCGGAGTCGTGGGACAGCACACCTGCATGTTGTCCTCGGCGCAAAGCTGCAGGTATCTTTCCAGTCGCGCGCTCGAGTGGTCCGGTCCCTGGCCTTCATACCCGTGGGGCAGCAGCATCACGAGGCCGCTACGGCGCACCCACTTGGCTTCGGCCGCCGCTATGTACTCATCGATGACCACCTGCGCGTTGTTGGCGAAATCGCCGAATTGGGCTTCCCAGATGGTGAGGCCGTAAGGCACGGCCAGCGAGTACCCGTATTCGAAACCCAGGACGGCGTATTCGGAAAGCGAACTGTCGTAGACGCTGAAGAGCGCCTGCCTGTCGGAAAGCGCGTTCAGGGGCGTATGGTTGTCCCCCGTTCGGGTATCGACCAGCACGGCGTGCCTGTGGCTGAAGGTCCCGCGCCTGCTGTCCTGGCCGCTCAGCCGAACCGGGTCCCTATCCTCCAGGAGCGTCGCGAAGGCGAGCATTTCAGCGGTCGCCCAGTCGACGCCGCTCCCGTTTTCGACGGTCTCGGCGCGCCGCTGCAGGATGCGCAAGAGCCGCGGGTGGACCGAGAACCCCTCGGGGAAAGTGGAGAGCTTCCGCGCCAGGGAGAGAAGGATATCCTCGGGTACGCCGGTTTCGACCGGATCATGGGTGAAGGGCCCTCCGACGCTCTCCCAGCCGTCGTAGAACTGCAGGCCAAGGTCGGTGCACGGCCGCTCGCGCGCCGCTACGTAGGCCTTTTCCATGCACTCGGTGATCCCTTCCCGGATGCGCTCCAGGTCCTCTTCCGCCACGACGCCCTCTTCCCGCAGCTTGTCCATGTAAAGCCGGTAGACCGGGGGGCGCTCCTTGATGCGGTCGTACATCCGGGGCTGCGTGTAGTAAGGTTCGTCCGCCTCGTTGTGCCCGAAGCGGCGGTAGCAGATCACGTCGATCACCACGTCCTTGCCGAATTCGGCCCGGTAATCGTACGCCAGCTTGACCACGTGCACGAGGGCTTCCGGGTTCTCCCCGTGGACGTGAAAGATGGGCGCCATGAGCATCTTCGCGATGTCCGTGCTGTAACGGGTGGACCGCGCATCGGAGGGAAGCGTGGTGAACCCGATCTGGTTGTTGATCACCACGTGGATGGTGCCGCCCGTGCGATAGCCTTCGAGCTGCGAGAGGTTGAGGGTTTCGGCCACCACGCCCTGCCCGGCGAACGCGGCGTCGCCGTGGAGGAGAATCGGGAGCACCATCTGGCGGCGGGCGTCCCCCAGTTGTTCCTGGCGGGCGCGGGCCATGCCCTCGACCACCGGGCACACCGATTCGAGGTGGCTCGGGTTGTGAGCCAGCACGATGCGCACCTTGCCGGCTCCCGGAATCTGCTTCTCGGACGCATACCCCTTGTGATACTTGACGTCGCCCGTTCCCACCAGCGAATCGGGGTCGTAGTTGTCCTCGAATTCGCAGAAGACGGCCTCGTACAGCTTCTCCAGGATATTGACCTCGACGTTGAGGCGTCCCCTGTGCGCCATTCCGAGCGTGATCTCGCGGCACCCCTTGCCCGCGGCGTGAGCCGTCAGCATGTCGAGCATCGGGATGATGCTCTCCGCCCCTTCCAGCGAGAACCTCTTCTGGCCCACGTACCGGGAATGGAGGTACTGTTCGAAGAAAGTCGCCTGGCAGAGCTTGTTGAGTATCCGGATCTTCTCGTCGTTGTCCAGGTTGGGGCGATTGCGGACGGGCTCCATCCGGGCCTGAAGCCAGTGGCGCTCACCGGGGTCCTGAAGGTGCATGTATTCCACGCCTATGGACCGGCAGTACGTTTCCCGCAAAGTCCGGACGATCTCCCGCAGGGTGGCTTCACCTGTTTTGGAGAAGTTGCGGGTGAAAAACGCGCGGTCCAGGTCCTCCTCCGTCAGGCGGAACGCCGAGAGGTTGAGGAACGGGTGATCGGTGGGACACGCGGTGAGCGGGTCCACGCAGGCCAGCAGGTGCCCCAGGTCCCGGTAGCGGTATATGAGATCTTCCACTCGGGACTGCCGCAGGACGTGGTTCACATCGACCGCGGCCTCGGCCGCGGGAGCGGCTTCCCTTGCGGGCTCGGGCGCGGCTTCCGGGCCGGGCGCCCGAGCCAGTTCGAAACCGGAGAAAAACAACCGCCATTCCCTGGTGACCGATTGAGGGTCCGATTTCCAGGACTTATATTGTGAGTCAATGAATTCAGCATTCCAGGTAACAGGAAGATCCATAAAGAGATGCCCCTTTGTCGTATGTAAGGATGAAAAGCATCGACCGTAATTGCATCCGGGAAGTTTATAGGGCAAATGCATTCTCGGAGTAAGGATAATCGTTAAAGATCGTTAAAGTTCAATAAGCGTCGCAGCAAATTTAGTAACCGGCATCGAGTATTGTCAACCTCGCCGGGTCCATTTTCCGTTTTCCGCCTACCGCGGTCCCGGTGATGAATGCATCGCCGCCCTCCACGCATGGAAACGCACGGATATATTTAATCGATCCGCGTCCGTTTTTCACCATCGGAATTTCGCATGCGAGCCGCGGTGCTTGCTACAATCCCTCCGAATTGCTATGCTTCTATTAGCTCTAGTGATAATTCGGAATATGCGGACGCGCAGGCGACGAGGAGACAGCGGAATGCGGGGACCGAAGAAGATTACCGTTCGAGTGGCCGCGGCGGCAGGATTGCTGTTGCTCGTGATCGCGGCCGTACTCGTTCTCCTCCCCCACATAATCAACCTCGAACCGGTAAAGGCGAAGATCATCGCAAGCCTGTGCGGTCAGATCCGTTGCGAGACGTTCGACTACGAATCCATCGAGTTCGCCGTATTTCCGCGGCCGCACGTCCGGGTGGAAGCCATTCGGGCTTCTCTCGCCGACGACATTTCCGGGCAGGTGGAGTCGCTCGCCGTCTACCCGCGCATTTTGCCCCTCCTTCGCGGCGATGTCAAACTGGCGGGCGCGCGAATCTCCGGGCCGCAAATCACCCTTCCGGTCCCCGAGGTTTTGCGGCTGGAAGAACGGGAGAGACGTCCCTTCTCGATTTCCGAGCTTCGAAGCGCCGCCCGGTCCCTGATAGATTCCATAAAGGAGAGGCTTCCCGACGCGTTTCTCGAAATCGACCGGGGAGCAGTGACGCTCATCCGGAGCGGCGAACCCTTCTTTCAATTCAAAGACATCAATGGGCGGGCTACGCTCCCACCGGGCGAAATCGAACTGGAGCTCTCCTGCGGTTCGAACCTCTGGGATAGTCTGGCGATCGACGCGCGCCTCGACCCGGACAATCTTACCAACAGCGGACGTTTCAAACTGGTCCGGTTTCGCCCGCGCCCGGCGGCCGATTATATTTTCCCCGACAGCCCGATCCACCTTGGAGACCCTTCGGAAATCAACGTGGATATCGCTTTCGGCGTCGATGAAAAGGAGGGTTCGCAGACGTTTCACGCAGGGGTCAAGGGCTCCATTCCGTCCCTTGCGATCGTGAACGACGAAAAGGGAAAGACCGTCACCGTCAGGGCCGACTCCCTGGAAGGAAACGTGAAGATCGATTCCGGCTCCGTCGTCGCGCAGCTTGCCGATGTCGATCTGCAGTCGCCCCGAATCCGCATCACGGGCAGGTTGGCGATAGATTCCGCATCGCGGGCCTCGAACGTTCATTTGACCGGCGCGGACGCGGATGCGACCGCGGTCCGAGAGTTCGTCCTGGCCCTGGCCGGAGACAACAAGTCGGTCCGGGACGTTTTCGATATCGTCAGGGGCGGGCGTGTCCCCTGGATTACGTGGAACGCCTGGGGAGAGACGCCTGCCGACTTCGAGCATCTCGACAACATGGTCATCGAGGGCGAGATGGCCGACGGAATAATCGGGGTGCCCCATCCCGAACTCGAAGTCGTGGACACGCGGGGTCAGGTCAATATATCCAACGGTATTCTGGAAGGCTGGAACCTTTTCGGCCGGACCGGCAACTCGTTCGCATCCAACGGACTGCTCACCATCGGGCTCAAGGCCGGGGAGAAGCCGTTTCACCTGGATCTCGACCTGGACGCCGACCTGGCGGAACTCCCGCCGATTCTCAGACGGGTGGTGAAGAACGAACAATTCCTCCATGAACTGGACCTGATCGGCAATGTCGAGGGGAGAGCCGACGGAAAGCTCCTGCTCGGCGAAAGCACGAGCAGCGTCGAGGTGCTCGTGGATGCGCGCCGGTTCAGGCTTTCGGGCGACTACAAGCGAATCCCCCACCCTTTGCTCATCGGAGGGGGATCGCTCCTATACACCACGGCGGATGAGTATATCCGCCTGGAATCGGTATCCGGCCACGTCGGCAGTTCGACCTTCAGCGGCGTCACCACCAGGGTCGGATGGGAAAAGGGTTACGAAATCGAGGTCATCCGCGACGCGGACGCGGCCCCCGCCGGGTCGGCGCCCACGCGACTCGACCTCGACGAACTCCAGCCCTGGCTCGCATCCTATGAGTCCATACGGGATTTCTTCCGAAAATTCAATCCTGCCGGGGGGGACCTGTTCGTGGAGACGTTCCATCTCGAAGGACCGTTGCTCTCTCCTCGGGAGTGGCGCATCCAGGGGCTCGCCGATATGAAAGACGTCACGATTTCGGGTTCGCTCTTCAATGCGCCGCTCAACGTCAAGAGCGGAAGACTCGGGGCGACCCCCGGGAAACTCACCCTCGAGGAGCTCCAGGTCCGTTTCATGGATGCGTCCCTGGCGGTTTCCGGGACCCTGGAAGACTACATGAAGGGGGTTACGGGCATCGATCTCGCCCTCAAGGGGAGCGTCGGGCTTCGCGCGAGCAGGGAGGCGGCCGAGGCGTTCGATCTTCCCCCGCGGTACCGGCCCGATTCCGCGCTCAAGCTGTCGGCCGGCCGCTTCAGCCGCTCGGACCTCCGGGCGGAGGGAGCCAGGACCGCCTTCAGCGGGAACCTGGCCGCGAACGAGAACCAGCAAGTGGCGCTGGATGTCGTGAAGACCCCGAACCGTTTGTCCGTGGACAAGCTGGCGATCAAGGACAGGGATTCGGATGCCTCCATTTCGTTCACCCTGGAGGACAAGATAGTGGACCTGCGGTTTTCTGGGACCTTGACCGGGAAGACCCTGGACAGGCTGTTTATCGACAACGATATCCTCGCCGGACGCGTCACGGGCAACGCCGCGGTCCGGTTCCAGCCGGATGCGCCGCTTGCGTCCACGGCGACCGGGAGCGTTCTGGTGGAGGGGTTTCAGTACAAAGGCGACCTGAAGGACCCCATTCATATCGAGAAAGCGTCGGTCACGGCATCGGGCAGAAACATCCGCATCGATTCGGCCGACCTGCAATGGAATGGAAGCGACATCAGGCTCCAGGGCAGCGTCGAATTTTCCAGGGAAGCTTACCTGATAGACCTGGACGCGTGGAGCAACGCTCTGAACTGGAACCTCATCGAGGATATGAGAGAAGAGGGAAAGGACCGGAGTAAGCCGCGGGCGAGGCCGTCCGGCATCGAGGCCACCCTGGAGGATATTCCGGTCAAGGGCGAACTCAGAGCGCACGTGGATACCTTCACCTACGGGAAGTATAATCTGAAAGCATTGCGGGGCGTGGTGGGCTTCGCACCGAAAGAGAGGCGCATTCAGATCCTGGATTCGAATCTGTGCGGCATTACGATCATGGGAAACATCAACCTGACGCCCGAAGGAACGCAACTGGCTCTCAATCCCATCGCCAGGCGCGCCGACCTCCTGCCGACGCTCACCTGCCTGGGGATAGAGGACCGGCTCCTTACGGGGACGTTCACCCTGAACGGCAGCATCTCGGCTTTCAACGTAAAGGAAGGGAGCACCCTCGGGTTCCTCGACGGAGAGGTGGAGACGACCGCGGAGGACGGACGCCTGTATCGCCTCGGCTTTGTGGAGAAGGTCTTTCAGGTGATCAATGTTACCGAGATCTTTCGCGGGAAGCTTCCGGACCTGGCGAACGAGGGATGCCCCTACGACCGGGCATGGATGAAGGGAAGCATCGAGGACGGCAAGCTGACCATCAAGAACGCCCTGATCGACAGCCAGTGCATGAAGATGGTGTGGAACGGCGTCGTGGACCTGCAAGCCGGGACGATGGATTTCATCGTCCTGGTGTCCCCCTTGAGGACCGTGGACCGGATCGTGGGCAACATACCGATCGTCGGAGAAATCCTCGGGGGATCGCTCCTCACGATTCCCGTGGAAGTGACCGGAGACATCAATGACCCGAGCGTGATCCCGCTTTCGCCTTCGGCGATAGGGTCGGAGCTGTTCGGCTATATGGAACGTACCTTCAAACTGCCTTTCACCCTTTTCCAGCCTTTGCAGCAGTAGATACCCGGCAGCAATAGATACCCGGCGTCCGGCGCAGCATTTACATGTGAAATAAAAGTTCCGGAACGTGGAATTATATATACGATATTCCACTACATTACGATCTTCCACCGCATTTCGACGATTGGATGAACGAAGAGGCGAACTCCTGAATCCGTTAGAGAGAGCGGGTTGAGCAGACGCATCGATGAATCGTCTGCGTCGAAATCAATTGCGATGCGCATTAATTTCCTCGTAAACGTCCGAACTGATTCCATACATATATACGGAATTCCAGACGATTGTGCTTTTCATGATCGATCGATAAAAAGCGCTTGTATATAGCTGGAAGTATGCTGTATGTTCGGTTCTATAAGTAGCATCACACGGAGTCGATCCTGTCGCCTGCACCTGCGTCATGATGCCGTTGCGTTGGTTTGTTTTCACATCCATTTCAGACACACCGGAGGGAAGGGGAAATGGCGTATCGGAGGTCTTTGGGCATATTGGCGGTGGCGCTCGCGGTATTGGGGCTCACCTTGGGCATTTCCCTCCACACCCGGACGACGGGTTCGGCCTCCTCCTCCAACACGGACGGCTCCTACGTGTGGGTGGGCTGGAAGGGAGGACTGATCAAACTCTCCGCAACCGACGGAACCGTCGTCTCCCGGATCGCCGATGCCGCCCATGTACGCTCCATCGCAGTCGACAGCGAGGGGCAAAGGATCTGGACATACGGGGCGGGCGCCCTTTCGTGTTACGGCTTCGACGGGGTGAAGACGCTCTCGCTGCCCTTCCCCGACTCCGATGAGGACGGAGAGGGGGAGGAGTGCAGGCGCGCCACTCTGGCGGTGGACCCCTCGGACCATGGGCTTTGGATCGGGGCGGGCAAAGCGCTCTACCGGCTCGATCCCAACGGCGGAGTGCAGGTGAGCGTGACGCTCGCCCACACCATCCGCACCCTCGCCTTCGACACGGCCCGCTCCCTCCTGTGGGTGGGCACGCGCAAGAGCCTCTCCTGCTACGATCAAAACGGAAATGTGAGTTCGTCCATAGACCTGGGGAGGCGCTTCCCGGTCAAGGACATCGCTTTCGATGCGCTCTCCGATACGCTATGGGTGGCGTCAAAGGAGAAGGTGCGGGCCTACTCCTCCTCGGGCGCTCTCAAGGCGGAAGCCCGCGAGGACGGGAAGATCGAGTTCATCGCCACGGACGGAGAAGGAGGGGTGTGGTGCGCATCCGACGACCGGCTCATGCGGCTCGACTCCTCGGGAACGGAGTTGGTGGATGTGGACCCGTTCGGAAGGAGGCTCCACGGCGGGATCACGGCCATTGCCGTGCACCGGGCGGACCACTCCGTGTGGGTGATCGGTAAAAAGATGCTCGCTCACGTGAGCGCGCAGGGGGAGGCGCTGGGCCTGTCCGCTCCCCAGTCCGGATCGGGCGGGAACCTTCGGGCCATCGACATTTCCTATGATGGAATCGCCCCCGTTCTCACGATCGGCTCCCCATCGGACGGGGCATACCTCGGCACGGCCGTCCCCACGCTCTCCTTCAGCTACTCCGACGAGGGGGGATCGGGGGTGGACGCGGGGACTCTCTCGGTGGAGGCCAACGGAGCGGCCCTGGCGCTCACATGCGCCCATGGGGAGGACAGCGCATCGTGCACTCCGAAGACGGGGCTTCCCGAGGGGAGCATCAGCCTCGTCGCAACGATCAAGGACAAAGCGGGCAATGAGGCCGGCTCCGCGGCGGCGCGCTTCACCGTGGACACCACCCCGCCCGCTCTCACCATCGACTCCCCGGCGGAGGGCTCGCTCACCAACCGGCCCTCACAGACCATCTCGGGGCGCCTCGGCGAGCCCGCCGCCGTCAGCATGGACGGGCAGGCGGTCGCGGTGGGAGCGGACAACACGTTCGCCTGCGCGGTCACGCTCGCCGAGGGGACCAACGCTTTCACCTTCCGCGCCGTGGACCGGGCGGGCAATGCGGCATCGGCAAAGCTTACGGTGAGCCTGGACACGACGCCCCCCGAGATCGCGCTGGACGCCGCCGTGGAGGGCCTTCTCACCAACAAGTCCTGCCAGAACTGTTCGGGAAGTGTGAGCGAGGCGGCAACGCTCACCATCAACGGCGAGAGCGTCGCCGTGGGAGCGGACAACGCGTTCAGCGGGAACGTCTCCCTCCAGGAGGGGACCAATACCGTCATCGTGAGCGCGGTGGACGGGGCGGGCAACACGGCGGTTCTCACGCGCACCCTCACGCTCGACACCGCCCCTCCGGCTCCGGCGGACACGGGGCTCATCAGCGTGGGCGAGATCTCCGACGGACAGGTGAGCGTGACGGGCTCGGCGGGCAGCGTGGAGGCGGGCTCCACCATTACGGTGACCAACTCGAGGACCGGCGAAAGCGCAACCGCCACGGCCGCATCCGACGGAAGCTTTTCCCTCTCGATTGCGGTGGAGTCGGGGGACAGCCTCTCGATCAGCGTCTCGGACGGGGCGGGAAACACGGGGGAGGCCTCATCGCTCGGCGTCTCCAGCGGGCTTCCCCCCGACCCGTCCACCGTGGCGTCGAGCATCGACCCAACCATCGCAACCACGATCGGTTCGGCCACTTCGTTTCTCTACACGGGACCCGACCCCATTCAGACCGGGGTTGCCGAGGGGACGATCGAGTCCAAACGGGCGGCGGTCCTTCGGGGCAAGGTCCTGGCAAGTGACGGGAGCGCGCTCTCCGGCGTGACCGTATCGGTACTGGACCACTCCGAGTTGGGACAGACCCTCAGCCGCTCAGACGGCATGTTCGATATGGCGGTGAACGGGGGCGGGCAACTCACTGTGGACTACCGCAAGGAGGGCTACCTGCCCGCCCGGCGGCAGGTCAACGCCCCCTGGCGGAACTACGCCTTTGTGCCCGATGTGGTGATGGTCGAACTCGACGGGCAGGTGAGCACGATCGACCTGTCCTCCGCCGCTTCCATCCAGGTGGCCCGGGGCAGTACGGTCACGGATTCGGACGGCGCGCGCAGGGCCACACTGCTTTTCAAGCAGGGCACCACGGCCGCGATGGCGCTTTCCGACGGCACGACGCAGCCCCTCACAACCCTGAGCGTGCGAGCAACGGAGTACACTGTCGGGGACAGGGGACCCGATGCGATGCCCGCCCCGCTGCCGCCCACCAGCGGCTACACGTACTGCGTGGAACTGAGCGTGGACGAGGCGCTGGCCGCCGGGGCGCAGTCGGTGACCTTCAGCAGCCCCGTCATCCAGTACATGGAGAACTTCCTCGGATTCAAGGCGGGGACCCGCATACCGGTGGGCTACTACGACCGGAAGAAGGGGCAGTGGGCGGCCTCCAATGACGGCCGGGTGGTCAAGATCGTGAGCATCGCCAATGGAACGGCCAACCTCGATGTGGACGGCTCCGGTCAGGCGGCCGGTGCCGCCGCTCTTTACTCCCTGGGCATCACCGATGCGGAGCGCGCCCAACTGGCGAGTCTCTACAGCGCGGGGCAGAGCCTGTGGCGGGTGGCGGTGAGCCACTTCTCCATCTTCGACTTCAACTTTCCCTGGGGGCTTCCGACGGGGGCCGTGGGACCGAAGCTCGTGATCAAAGCCCCCAAGGTGGACGCGCCGTGCAAGGCGTGCGGCTCGATCATCGGCTGTGAATCCCAGACCCTCGGGGAAGACGTGGCGCTCGCGGGCACTGGAGTGAGGCTGCACTACCAGAGCGATCGTGCGGCGGGGCACGGGGCGGGGCGAAGCATCGAGATCCCGCTCACCGGGAGCAGCGCGCCGTCGAGCCTCAAGCGGGTCGACCTGGTCGTGACCGTAGCGGGACGCCAGTTCAAGAGTTCATTCAGCGCATCGCCCAACCAGTCAACTACCTTTGCCTGGGACGGCCTCGATGCCTACGGGCGCACCCTGCAGGGCAGTCAGCAAGTGAGCATTGACATCGGATACGTCTACCGGGCCGAGTATCATCAGAGCCCGAGCGGAGCCCAGAAAAGTTTCGGACAGGCCTCGGGCGTGCCGATCACGGGCACGGACGGGAACCACATCTACGCCAGAACGGACCTCACCCTGTGGCAGACGCTGCAGGAGACGATCGCTCCCATGAACGCGCAGGTCCTGGGACTGGGCGGATGGACCATGGACGCGCACCACTTCTACGATACGACCGCTCAGAAGCTCTACCTGGGGGACGGCTCCCAGCGTAGCGCCGCCGGCACTGCCAGTATCATCAGCACCGTGGGCGGCAGTGGATGCTACGGCTACGGCGCAGGGGGGGTCCCCGCCACTCAAACGTGTATCAGCCAAAGCAGAGGTATCGCCGTGGGGCCGGACGGCAGCGTCTATGTGACCGATCAGTACGAAAGCCAGATAAAGAGAATAGGTCCCGACGGGATCGTCACGATGCTGCTCGCCACCCATTCGTCCGGCTACCGCGGAGACGGCGGCCCCGCTTCTGAGGCTACGGTCTATCTTCCCGAAGGTGTTGCGGTGGGGCCGGACGGAAGTATCTACATTGCGGATACCTTCAACCGACGCGTACGGAAAATAGGGCCCGACGGGATCATCACGACGGTGGCCGGCAATGGAACCAGGTACTACAGCGGGGACGGCGGTCCCGCCACCCAGGCCGGCCTGGTCAAACCCAGGGATGTTGCGGTGGGACCGGACGGAAGCATCTACATCGTCGATTCGTCGGACGACAGCTTCAACCATCGCTTGAGGAAGGTAGGCTCCGACGGCGTCATTACGACGGTGGCCGGCAAGGAATCCCCCGGTTACAGCGGCAACGGCGGTCCCGCTACTCAGGCGCAACTGGCCTATCCAAGGCATGTTGAGGTGGGACCGGACGGCAGCATCTATGTTGCCGAGGTGTGCAGTGTAAGGAAAATAGGCCTTGACGGCATCATCTCCGCCGTGGCCGGTACGGGACAGTGCGGATACAGCGGGGACGGGGGAACAGCCGTCCAGGCTCGAGTCAGTATTTCCAATGGCGTTGCGGTGGGACCCGACGGCAGCATCTATATTGCCGATTCGGCCAACCAACGGGTAAGGAAGGTGGGACCCGACGGCATCATTACGACCATGGCCGGCACCGGAACCTCCGGCTACAGCGGCGACAAGGGGCCCGCCACTCAGGCCAAACTCAATTACCCCTACGCCGTTGCCGTTGGACCGGACGGCAAAATCTATGTGGCCGATCACGACAACAATCGTGTAAGAGCACTGGAAGCACCCATGCCTGGATTTGGCTCGAGCGATATCCTGATCCCCTCCGAGGACGGAAGCGAGATCTACCGCTTCGACAGCACCGGCAAACACCGGAAGACCATCCATGCCCTCACCGGCGCCGCCCTCCACGAGTTCGGCTACGACGACTCCGGTCTGCTTGCAACGGTTACCGACGGCAGCGGCAACACCCTCAGCATCGAGCGCGACGCCGGCGGCAGTCCCACGGCCATTGTGTCCCCCTTCGGGCAGCGCACGGCGCTCGGTGTGGATTCCAACGGGTACCTGGAATCGATCACGGACCCGACCGGGGCCGGCTACCGGTTCGGCTATACCACCGATGGGCTTATGGAATCCATGACCGACCCCAACGGCAACACGTACCGGTTCACCTACGACTCCGATGGGCGCCTGGTAAACGATGCCGACCCGGCGGGGGGCTCGAAAACCCTCGCCCGCACGAACACCTCGAACGGCTACAATGTCTCGCTCACCACGGGGATGGGCCGCACCACCTCCTACGGGGTGAAGCAAACCTCCACGGGAGGACTTGAGCGCACCATCGTCTCCCCCGATGGGACCCAAACCCGGGTGGTGAGCGGAACCAACGGAAGCATCAAGACCACGCTGCCCGATGGGCTGACCGACACCGTGCAGCAGGGAGCGGACCCGCGCTTCGGCATGCTCTCACCCCTTGCGG
>CAYOVG010000145.1:0-16011 GCA_964407285.1 uncultured Syntrophobacteraceae bacterium | reverse complement strand
TTTGAGGACCGGCGCTCCATCTTCTCAACCATCGCCTGCCGCAGTGGCTCCTTGTGATCGGTGTGGATCGTGCGCGGGTCTCCTTTCTTGGTCTTGCAGCATCGCTGCCGGAAGGGGCACTGCCGGCAAGCCTCTCTTTCGACCTGGTAGATCCGCCAGCCGTCTTGCCCTTTGCTCCTCAGCTCCAGAACCTGTCCGGCAGGGCAGGTAAAACCATCCCTTTCGCTATCATAGTTGAAATCGGGTTTCTTGATTTCCAGGTTAGTGTCCTCCAACGGTCTGGAATCCTTCTTGTTTTCCCTTCCCGTCGCCACATTGATTACCGGACACTCTTTCCCGCAAATACCAAACTCTCAAGGCAAGAGCGGAACCTCGACCTGACCACCCATCATCGCGAGAACCGTGATTTACTGAGATTACGTCCTGTGTCTCTGAAGAGTGCCCGGTAGCGAAATTTTCACGATACAGGAAGCCACACCTTTCGCAGTGGAATAATGGACTTATAATCTGAATCGAGTTTCTCATAATGTTCAATAAGCTGTTTTACAAATTCATCGGCATCCATCAGGGTAATGTTAGAAGTTTTCCGTGCTTCATTCTTACCCTCCGTAGTAAATCCGCCTGTAGATACGAAAAGACCCTTCTCTCCCTCTGTAAGGACGCCTTTAAGCTCACGAATCATAGGGCCGCCTGCGGCCTCTTTTCGATGCTTTACCTGTACTTTTATTCTTGGCGCTTCAAATCCGAGAGGATCTGGATGAGCTATAATATCGACACCTCCATCTCTGCCGGGAGGGCTTACATGGGTTTTGTAACCCATCGCTTCCAGAAGACCGGCAACGAGATCTTGAATATCGTATGGATCAATCTTGGCGATAAGATCTGTGATCAGTTCCTCTGATTTGTATCTGATCTCATCATAGAATGCTACAGCTTCAGGTTCTACCTCCTGGGGGATTTCTTGGGTTGTTGGCACACCCGGTTCTATTTGCCCCATGACACGGAGCAGCTCATTGCTATGCCTATCTATATTAAAAACGGTAGAGATGCCACCCATGCCATTTCGAAGACTGCTGCTGACAGCATCCCTGGGAAACTGTCCCTTCCAATCCACTCGAATAGCGTGAGAGAAACCTTGAGCGATTATGTTGGGAAGGTATTCGTATCCACCTTTTGCTTGCCCATAGAGTACAGTACGAGCATTCTTTTTGGGAGTCAAAATCCAATCACCCTTCTTGATTACTTGAGCAACGCGGTATAGTTGTCCAACAGCCATATTAACACGTGGATCGGAGGTTCCAGGATGAGATGCACGATAGATTTCTTTTAGCAAATTCTTATCAGCAATATTTTCAATGCTCTGTTGAACGCCAAAATCCACGGCTACCGCTTTCTTGTCTTTCACCTTTGCGAGTGCTTCATCCTCTTGAGGAACTCTGAAAACCCAAAATCGATCGTTCATACTATGACCTTTCTATTTTTATGGTTTTCTCCTGGTCCTTAGTATCGAAACAGGATAAGCCTTTAGCATGTTCAAGGAGGTCGAAAACCTTTCCATCGTCATCCGCCCCTGTAGTTCCTGATAATTTGTCGAGCCACCTAGCAGGGATCTTCTTTTTTCCATGCAGTGCTCCGACAGTCGCCCCAACTATAGCTGCAACGGTATCATTATCTTTGGTATCGTTTACGGCCCTAACAATTGCCTCTTCCAAGTCATGCCCGTGTCGCATCAGGATGTATATCACACTGGGAACGGTCTCCAGAAGATAGGCTCCTGAGAACCATGAATTACATGCTTCGAGAACAGGCTTCCCATCTCTGTAAGCTTGGTTCACCCTATCCTCGGTAAACTTCCATATCGGTCCTCGATAACTCTTAAATGCCCCACTTCGTGGCTGGTATTTCTCGTCTTTTTCAAGATCCTTCGCGATTCTTACATAGGTTTCGAGCCACCATTCGGGTTTCGGTGGGGCTTTAATCCTCAGCAGTTCCCAGAGAATCATAACGAAGGCAATGCAGGCTGAAATTGATCCGGAATCGTTGTGAGTGATCATTGCAGAAAGAGCGGTGTCACCCCAAAGATTAGGTGAAATATTTCGTAAGTGAGGAATCACCATTGGTGCAATACGCATCAATGCTCCATTTCCAGCCTGCTTCGGTCCACATTTGTACCATGGGAGTCCTGACTTGTAGTTGGTCAGAAACACTCTGACTGACGACCCGATGCCGAATATCTTTCTTTTGCAGAAACAAGCCGCAACATGATCGGGGTCGAACCGTTCATCGCTTATCATCTGCTCTAATGTCCAAAAGGCAAGTTGAGTATCATCGGAAGGAAGACCGATCTTTGATCCTGTTTGACGGTTCGGAAGGTAATTTCTGATTTCTCCATGGGCTTTCCGACGGTCTTTGGGAAGCTGTCCCTCTGTCGTATTGCCGAGGGAATCCCCGATGGCCAGTCCGAGCATCATTCCTTCAACTCGATCAAAGTCAAAATCCGGGGAGAGTGGAGTTGGAGAGGTTTCGAACAGCCGACTTCTCTTCAGTTCGATCTGGTTGGTTTCAAAGAGCCAGTCTAAGATTTCTCTGTTTGTTTTCACCGCTAACCGCCCTCGTCATGAATCACTGAACCATATCAGTTGGTATCAGTCTTGAATCCCTCATCTGAATCTGCAAACATACCGGTTCAGAAATCAGCCTCCACTGATTGAATTTCCATGGCATTCTTCCTTTGCCTGCCCTCATATCGAATGAATTATGTCGAGCCATGTCTCAAAGGATTTCTGATTGTTTAAGACGACATTGATGTGCCGAAGGCAGTGTGGTCTTAACTCTGCGAAGGTGCGGATGGCTTCCAGCATGAGTTGAGCGGCAAGAGCTTGTGGCACCTCTCCAACGCCAGTTCCCAGAGCGGGAAAAGCGATACTTGAGGCCTGCCGTTCTTCGGCTCCTAAAAGAGCACGCAGGGTACACCGCTGTAGGCACACAGCACCAGAAAGTGCTGCAACGCCATGAGCCACATACCGTGCCTGCAACTTGCCTGCTTCAGTCCATACTACAGATCCCATTTCGGCAGGTGCATGTTTTTTCGCCGCTCTCTCCAGAGCGATTCCTCCAACTTCGCGAAGAACTCCCGCTACTCCAACTGTCATCTTCATGGACCAGTGCGCAGCATTGACGAGAACATCTGCTTCAACCTGGGCCAGATCTCCCATCCTGATGCCCAGGAACAGGTCTCCCACACGAAATACATCTTCGTCTACTTGGATAAAGCTTGACCCAGCCTCATCAATGATTGAAAGATGCGATGCAACCATAGCCGCAGTCGAATACCTTTCTGAAGGATTCGTCCTGAGCATTCGCTCGATCATCACAAACAGATAAGCGGCTCGCGGATCGTATGTTTGCGGTGGTACGTACTCTGCATCCTCGGGTGGAAGTTCACCTGTCAGGAGCAGGTGAGCGGTCATACCTAGCGCGTAAATGTCAACGCGACGGTCCACCGTGGAATTGGTCCATTGCTCCGGTGCCATAAAGTTAGGTGTGCCTGCCGGACAATCCCTTGCCTTCGCGGGAACCGCAATACCGAAGTCCCCGACGGTTGTAATTCCATTTCCACGGAGAAAAAGATTCGCCGGTTTGACGTCTCGGTGGACTATTCCTGCTTGATGGATGGAATGAAGTCCTAGAGCTGAGTGCATGATTATGCGAGCGACGGTCCCGACAGGCAGATGCATTCCCGCAGCACGGCTTCGGTAAAGAAGTTCCTGAAGATCAAGACCATCTACATAGTTTTGGATGATGTATGGCATTCCGTCTTTGATTCCCGCATCAATTACACCTGCGGCAAACGGGGAGGAAACACGGGCGGCCAGATGGGCTTCCCGGAAAAGGTCATCTCCGTATACATCTTTAAAGACCTTGATCACCACAGGTCTGCGGAGAATGGGATGACTTGCCAGAAATGCAGTTCCCATACCTCCTTCTCCAAGCAGGCTATGTATGCGCATGCCGCAAAAGTGGGAACCGGGACGAAGATGATCGGTTTGCTGACTCATCGACAAATTCCTTCAAAGCTCACTATGGATGCAAGTGAGTAAACATGTCCCTTCTATGGTACGCTATACCGAATGGGTGCGTAATTATGGCCGCTTGTCCGCTTCACTGGCTGCTTTAATGGCCGCCTGTAGTGATCCTTCTATTGATCGAAGTGTCTCAATGTCTCCCTCTTCAGAAAGTTCATCCAACCATTCCTGGACAAGTTCATCCCTGTCAAATGACTCTAATCGAGGAATTAGCCTCCATGCTTGAGCGGTCCAATCGTAATAAATCATGTTTAATTGATACTGATAAGGTTTCTCAAGTCCACGTAGTAGGTGCTTTAACATTTGCTCATCGCAACCAGCCGAAACCAATGAGCCGAGAAACAATAGTTCGGCTTCTTTCTCTTCTTGTAGAGTCTTAGCCGTCGCTGGATCGAAGCTCAGGAAGCCTTGTTCATACAACCATAGAGCAGCCAGCCAGTTTAGTCCCGTTTTCCTACACAGGTCACGTGGAGAAGGATAAAAAATTCGAAGTTGTCTTGGTTGAGAAACACTGACCCGAGCGGACTCTATATCGTCCATACCGATCCCTCTCTTTAACTTATGTACCTGGACAATGGTCCTTTAAGGTTCTTGAAACAATGATTCTCGCAGTTTAAGCCTCTACCGAGATTGCGATTAAGTGTTAAGCAATATTCAATAGGCATATGCCGCTTACTCTCCGCTCTCAAACTCGAAGTTATTGAACTTTAGCGCGTTGCAGTTCTCTTTGATTGCACGCTGAACTCCTTCATCAAAGCCTTCCGAGAATTCAGCCTCCACCTCCAATGAGATTTTCACACTAACCCCAGCCCTGGACGTAAGTACCTGCAAAACCTCATCTGTTATGTCAGTAAGTTGCTTCTTGGCCTGATAGGGATTAATGTGAAACGTTCCAAAGAAACGCCGTTTTCGCGTATGATCGAGGTGTGGTTCAGGATCTTTAACAACTACAGGAGGATCGCCCTTCTCTATCTTCTTTTTTTCATCCGAAGGCTCTTTAACCTGCTTCTCTGTCTCCTCCTTGAGGCGTAATTTCTCTTCATAGGCAAAGGCAGCTTGTGGCTCCATAAGCAGTAATGAACCGTCCATGATCGGGGCAGTGGTCTTTCCGAAGCTAAAGCCAACGTATTTCTCCCCGTCCTTACCCTGCGCGAAAGCGAAGAAGTCTTTGCTGGTTGCACCGGACCCCAGTGTTGACCGGAACACCTGATCGTCCTTGAGGCGGGGCAGGTAGAGGTACTTGCAGGTGTCCTCCCATACATCCTTGGCGCTCTTCGCCTCTACGTCCTTCTTCCAGTACCATCTCTTGAGTAGACTGGAGAGATGAATGGGAGCCCACTCGGAAATCAAAAGCTCATTCTCCCTGAGCACCCGCTCGATCTCCTGAATAAAGACCTTGGCTCCAGGGTTGAGCTGGAAGCTCTCCCACTTAATCTCCGAAAGCCCCTTGCCATTAACTGCTTCCTGCAACGGAGCAAGTATCCACTTGTAGGTCTCCCGGATCATGCGATGCAACCCGTCCTTTGCCCTTGCGAGTTCTGCCTCGGCATTCTTTGCCATGAGGTTGTCCAGCACGATCCGGTTTTCACGGTAGTCATTCACGATGGACTGCCAAGCGAGCATCGATTTCACTTGATCTTTCAATCGTGAGACACAGTCATACTCGGCTAAGAGGAAGAGCAGGCGATTTTGCTTCTGACGAGGCTGATCTCCTCGGCTCTTTAGGATCGATTCAACCGATCTTTTCCAGAGCCGTTCTTCCTTGCGAGAAAAAGGAGTATCAGGTGAAAGGACCACCAGGCGCAATGAGAAGTCATCAGGGACATCACTACTTGGAGTAAAAACGTGGACACCTCCAAATGGTCCATGGGAAATACCACTACGCAGTAGATCGCGGACAACGGGGTATACGTCATCTTTATCCTGAAACCGGCGCTTGCGTTCTTCCATTTCACGGCGAAGGTTGGGTCTCGTGTCAAACCAGAATCGATTGTTGCCGCAGTTGAGATAATGAAGGCGGTCGGTCAGGCGGTTCAGGGCATCTTTAAATAGTCCAACTTGCTGACCAGGCTGAACACAGCCAAGAACCACACGCTCTGTTTCCAACCCTCGAACCATTTGATTAGGTGTTGTCGGAGCACTGCCGAGAAAAATGGTGCGAGCAGCTCTACGGCATGACTGTAAAGATCCAAGGCGTGTGTCACGATTCTCGATCTCTGTTGTTTCGGCTCGGTCACCGTCGATATCCCGATCGAGCACGGGGTCCCAACCAGCCGGCAGATAGTAGATCGCCTCGTTTCGGGTATCGGCATCATAGAGAGGCAGGCTCCCCGGCATAATCATCAAATCATTATTGCCGTCCTTCCAGAGCCTGTGAATGACCTTTGCCATGAGCTTGAGAACACCACGTGTCCTTTGGAAATTATCAAGAGACGACCAGTCCTCATACAGCCTGTCGAATACCTCGGGATGGATCGGATAGGCCTGGATGAGACGTTCGTAGTAGCGGCTCTCCTGGGTCTCCCGTGGCATATCGGAGCTGCTGGTACTGTAGAGGTCTGCATATGCACGGCATACGGCCTCACATGCTGTCCTGTCCTGGACCTTTGAGAAGAGGCGACGACGCACAATCTCGAATGCCTCCTCGACTGCCACCGGCTTCCATAGAGCTTGCACTCTGGCAAAGTAGTGGGAGAGAGTCTCCAGTGCCTTAATGCCGCGAGTGCTTCCAGCCTCCTTGTCCGATTCCGGCAGCGATGCCAGCAGGACTGCGTTCGGGACAGCCTTCAGTGCTTCTGTGAGAGCCTGTACGAAGGAGAGGTTTGAGTCATAGGTTCCGCCACTGAGGGTCTTACCTTCCTCGAATTGACGAATGTAGGCAACAAGCTCATCCATCAGAATTACACAGGGAGCGTATTGGTTTAAGAGTTGAGCCAGCACTTCCTTCCCAGGTGATGTGCCTGAAGCATCTGCATCTTTGACCAGTTCATAGCCAGCCTCACCACCCAGTTGATACGCCAACTCACCCCAGAGGGTACGAACAGATAGGCTCTTCCTCTTCTGTGGCATATTGGGTGCGAGCTTGTTGCCGTCCAAGACAGCTATATTGGCCTTCGGCAGCTCGATAACGCCAGCTGCATTCAATATGGGTGAAATACCCGGAAGATCACTGAGCGGAGCTTCCCCTTGGGCGATATGGTAGACCCCGAGCATGGTGTGTGTTTTGCCCCCACCGAAGGAAGTTTGTAGCTGAATCACAGGATCTCCACCTCGGCCGGTGAGTCGCTTCACCACTGAATCCAGGAGCAGTCTCATGCCTTCCGTTATGAAGGTGCGCTGGAAGAAGAGCACGGGGTCCTGGTATTCCGCTGTTGCACGTCGATCATGAACACGGGACAGATCGGCAGCGAACTCAGCCTGTTGGAAGGTTCCTTTGAGAACGTCCTCGTGGGGGATGGCCACTTCACGCCAGGGTCTAAGATTCATCTCCTATTCATCTCCTTCATATCGATTCAGGTGAAAAGAGTCCGTCCTCACCTAGTTTTTGGCTGAAAGTCCATACGGAGCTGCACCGCTCCTTGTTGGGGTTGTTCTACCTGAGCCTGGGCCGACTCGATGGACTGCCAGGATTCGATCAACTCGTTGTACATCCTGGCATCCTCGGCCCAGCCCTTGCGCTCACAGAGTGTGTAGAGGCGGTAGGCTAACTGTCGGATTGATTCCACCCGATCCGGCATCTTGGCAAGAGTACCGCCTGCGGCAGAGGCGCTATCTGTTTGCAGCACTCGGACAAGGTGATGTAATCCCTCCCATACCGAGATCCGGTTATCTTTCTCAGGCGTCCAATCATTTGGATACTCGCTGTAGCGTAAAAGACGAACAATACCCTTGCCAGATTCGAGCACACCAGATCCAGCAACTCCATCGACACTAGTGCCCTTAGCTCGAGCCAGTACATCAGCTTCCCCAAACTTGCCTTCAGACCATCCACAGGAGTCAAACCAATGCAGACAGAACTGGGTATCGTGGTCGAAATCATCCTCGGCAAGAAAGCGATTTATGAGTTGTAGCGCTGTTCGGACGTTCATAGGTTTGCCATCTGCTTCAAGGACGGCCTTATATTTTGAGAAAATTGCCATTCCGGGGCCGATGATAGCCTGAGATAGATCGACGGGAGCCACGGGGGAGTTCAAGCCACCACGTGTCATTTCGAGAAGTGCTTCGGGAAGCACGGCGTTAAGTTCACGAATAAATTCGCGGCGGGAGATGACTTGTGAATTCGATTCGCGTCTTCGGCATACGAGTATTATGCTTGACGCAAGAGCGTTAGATTCTGAGCTTCGCATACGATTCCCTAACTCAGTTCGCATCGGCCAAGTCCCACTTATGGCAAAACCTGCTTTCAAGACAGCACCAAGAAAAGTCTCCCATCCCGTGAAGGTCGTTCCTGCATCCTTGGTCTCTGACTGTTTAAATGCGTAGTAAATCGTAACGGGAAATCCTGGGTGTGTCTGTTTGGTTAAGCGGTTCATGGCCTGAGTCATTCCATCAAGGAAAAATGCCTCTGCACCAGCTTTTCCGTCATGGCGGTAGGCGAATGCTACCAGTTCATCGGTTTTAGGAGTGACAACAGTTGCGAATAGCTCGGGGAAAACTGACTTCATTGAGCGTCGTAGCCAGACATAAAAGAAATCCGAGAGATCAGCGTAAGGAACATTGTCGTAGTATGGTGGATCGGTACTAACGATACATTTCCTACTCAACATGATCGATCTGGCATCACCTTGGAGAGAGACACCGCTGCACAACACATCCCCTAAGGTTTGAATGCTCTTGGCAGTGTAATCTATAGAGTTCTTGATACTCCCCGATTGATTTGATAATGGATTAACTTCTGTGAGGTCCCATGTCATTGCTAGAGCTTGACGTGAAAAGGTATTACGGCTCTTGGTGCCTGTAGTTGGTCCACCAATGTGCCAACTGCATAAAGCCGAATTATAGTCTGTCAGGCGGTCAACAACGATGGCGAGGTAGCTCGCCACAGCCTGTGCGTAAGCAGTCGCTTCATTTCCCCCTGCGGTAAGACCATGAGTGTCATCTGGCATTCCGGCACTTAACGCGTCGCGTTTCACTCGCTCGTATGCTTCCTCGACCAACATTGAGAAAGTTCCCAACGCGACGAGCTGTCGGTCAGTGAAGAGTTGCGAAAACTGCACCATGCCGTAAGGCTTTACACCGAGATACTGAGTACTACCGGAGATCATGACCTCCGGCTTCCACTCTGGTTCTGCTTGCCGTGCGATAACATCCATAAGGTCGGTCGGAGGTAGGTACACCCTTCCTCGATCACCCTCTGCGACTACAGCCATTAGCCGTGCGCCCATTCGTCCTGCTTTACCTTCGGACTTGACATACTCACCAGTTATCGGTGTTCCTGACATGATGCAACGGAAGTTTGCGCCTCGCGAAAGCTTTGTACCATTGCTCAATGTATCTGAGTCCTTTGGCATTCCCGCTTTCACCTCAAAGTGGTAGCCTCCATCCTCTATTACAGGTTCGATATAGGCTTCATTACCGCTCATCCGAGACAAAAGAAAAGTCGAGATTAGAGGCACATCAACTGCCGAAAAGGCTGGGTTTGGGCTTTTCACTGTGCGAGCCCATAGCCAAGCTATAACGTTAAGCTTCTGGCCGACATACTTTCTCAAATCTGGCCGGAGAACTGTCATCTCGACTGTAATCTCATATTTTGGGTAAAGCCAGCCAATACGCTGTTCCGCTTCATCTCGCATCCATTGACCATAGTATCGAACATCCTCGGCAAGCCCCTGTGCCCCGCGCCACTTCTGAGCGAACAAAGTTTTCTTTTTTTGCGCATCAGGATTTACAGGCGCTTTTCCGGCGAACTTGGGCGGAATCTCGATCATTGTCTTATTGATGAATACGGCCACAGGATTCAGATCAGATGCAAACGCTTCTAGTCCCAAACGCTGTGCTTCCAGTGGGATCGCACCTCCACCAGCAAAGGGATCATGGAAGGGAGGAAGCTTATCCGGGTTGAACAGTTCTGCCGCTTGTGGATGATTCTTGTTGAGAGCACAGGTCTCACGCCAACTTTTCCATATTTCTGCCCGCGCCTCGTTGAGCACGGCTTCGTTGTTGGTGTTCTCCCACTGGACGAGCTTCTTGATGATGACGAAAAGCCGCTCACGCTCCTTTGCGGCTTCCTTCTTGTTCACCCCTCGCCCCAAATATCGCTCGTAACCGGGATCATTCACCATCTGGGCGAATATGACAGCTCGCGCAGCTGCAAGAGGTCGGCGAGCCCACCACAGGTGCAGTGTTGATGGATGACCGTGGCGGATGGATTTCTCACGTGCAGCAGCGACGTTGATATCGTCCAGTGGCAGAGCCACCTCAATGAGCTTCCTTGGGACCTTCACCTCTGTCATATTTCATCTACCTTCTATTCGAGTTGCTCGGCTCGTGCGAGCAATTGACCGAAATCCAGATTAATGCTTGTCACCGCCCAGTCGGGTTCTTGGGTAAATGGCTTCTTCACGTAGAACGGTCCTTCAATTTCATCACCGTCCACGATCACGATAGCCAGAATGAACTTGTCGGACTGATTGAGCCCGTAGATGATTTCGTTTCTCGTGACTGTAATGGTATTCTGACCTTTGGAGCGACCCTTCACCTCGATGTGCCGTGACGTAGGCAACCTTCCGTCCTGTGCAGGAGGGATGCTCGTGATATCCCACCCGCACTTATAAGCGGATACATCGAATACTTCATGCCCCCATCCTCGTTCGACATCCATCACAGTCTGCATGGCCATACGTTCGACCCGTGCCCTGGATTCGACATCATCAGTCCATCCAGGGATGTTCTTGCGTTGCGCCAAAAGTCCTGCTGGAATCACCAAAGCTCCGCCTACTACGACCGGAGTAGCCGAGATGACATGCATCATGCCGAGCAGCTCTTTCTCCCGACTTTCACGCCGAGCAGTTAGATCGTCTATAGTGCGGCGGACATTCTCGAGGGTAAGGCGAACGTCCTTCCCTGCAGAGAGATCGTCTTTGAGCTTTGTGTAACGGTCGGACCAGAAATTGATCTCTTTTACAAGCCTTTCATGTACCGCCGTCAGGGTCTTATCCACATGACGTTCCCGGCGGCCTTTCACTTCGGCAAAGTGATTGGGCACGAGTTGGCTGGATGCATAAGATAGTGCGACCTGCTCCAGGTCTCTTGTAATCCAGGGAGCGTCCAGGATGTCTTTCAGTAGAGGGAGATCCGCAGATGCAACCGGCTCCATGTCCAGATGAGGAGCCCATCCGGCATTACCTGAATTGCCGTTCGGATCTATTTCAACGAACTGCACTCGCCTGGAGATCGTGCGGGTTGGGTCTGCACCTTCCTTTACGGAATGATCGATAAGGAAGATCACCTTGGGAATAAGTCCCATGTCACTTGGATCTATGAGTACGGCACCCTGCTTGAGCTTGTTGCTGTGCTGCTCAAGGACGAGATCCGTCACCGACTGCATCAAAGGGTGGCCGGGATGGATGATGCTCGCCATGGGTGCTCCAGGCCGATTCTGCAGCCGGATATGCTGTTTCTCGAAGCATACCCGTTCATACTTGCGGAGTACCGGCTGGATGTTTCTCCTGTCACGTCCGGTGATCTGTCGATCTCTCTCGCGGATGATTGCCGGTACGTTGGTGATCTCCCACCTTCCATTCTCTCTTGTACGCAGCTCGCCACCCAGACTCCCAAAAGCCTGAGTGAAGAATGCTCGAATGAAGTAAGGCTGAAGCTTTCTTGCCTCGGCTCTCTCCATTTCCTCTTTCACCGTAAAGAGCCGCTTTTCGTCCATGACCTCTTCACATAAGGCATTGCGGTGGATGATGGCCTTCAGCTTATCTGTATCGAGAGCGCCTTCCACCTTCCGCAGCAGCCTGGCCCGGACTTCGGGATCTTCCCCGTATCGGATGGCCTCGATCAGCAGGTCCTTTAAGCTCTTATCCTCAAAGACTTCACCCAGGATATCGAAGACACGACCGCCTAGTGCTTCCCGCTCGATCTCGATCTTCTCAAAGAGGCGCTGAAAGACATCGCCTTCTCTGGTCTCAGAGGCCACCATGTTCCAGAGATGACAAACTTCCGTTTGACCGATACGGTGGATACGTCCGAATCGCTGCTCCAGCCTGTTAGGATTCCAGGGCAGGTCATAGTTCACCATGAGGTTGGCATTCTGAAGGTTCACACCTTCACCGGCAGCGTCCGTTGCGAGCAACACCCTCGCTGTAGGATCATTTCGGAAGATCTCCTGTGTCTTCCGTCGATCTTCACGTTTGACACCGCCATGGATGATGACCACGGCATCCTCCCTTCCAACAAGACCCCGGATCTTAACGGCAAGGTAGTTGAGGGTGTCCTTGTGCTCGGTAAAGATGATGAGCTTTCGCTGGCGGCCATCGGGGTCGTACATCTCCGGGGTGTTCTGGAGAAGTTTTGAGAGTTCATCCCACTTCCTGTCCTGTCCTGAGTGAACGACCTCCTTCGCCCGCTCCTCCAACCCTTTCAGTATGAGGATCTCGGCTTCCAGTTCCTGAATCGTCTGCGCGGCTGTGGCCTGATCCACCACTTTTTCCTCGAGTTCCTCATAGGTCTCGCTTGGGAGTTCATCAGATGACTCCCAAATGTCTTCGGGCACACCATTCACGCCGATGGTCTCAGCCAAGATCTGACCACCTCGTTGATGAAGCTTCTCTTCCTCCACCCGGCGTCTGAGCCTTTGATGACGTCGTCTCAAGGACTGGTAAATGGCTTCAGGGCTCGAAGCAAGACGGCGCTGGAGAGAGGTCAAGGCGAACCCTATCGTTCCCTTACGGCCTTCGTCCTGGAGGCGGTCTGCCTTATTCATCTCTTCCTTCACATAGGCTGTAACAGCTTCGTATAGGGCTGCTTCAAGATCCGAGAGGGTGTAGTTTACCGTGTAAGCCCTTCGCTCAGGGAATAAGGGAGTTCCATCAAACTTGAGAAGCTCCTCTTTCACCATCCTGCGCATAAGGTCGGAGACGTCCACCTTATGTGCGCCGTCTCGGAATTTTCCGTAGAAGCGATCGGAGTCTAGAAGTGAGAGGAACAGTTGGAAATCCTCCTCCTTGCCGTTGTGCGGTGTTGCGGTCATGAGGAGGAAGTGTCTGGTAGTCGAGCCCAGTAATTCACCAAGCAGAAAACGTTTGGTCTTGTTGATCTTGCTCCCGAAATAGCTCGCCGAAAGCTTGTGGGCTTCATCAACAACCACAAGGTCCCATTGCGTGAGGCGAAGTTTCTCTTGCAGGTCCTCGCTTCTGGCAAGCTGATCGACCCGCGCGACCATGAGGTTGATGTCGTCAAAGGGGTTCCCGCTTCGGGAAAGCTCAATCTGCTCGCGGGAGAACAAAGTGAAAGAAAGCCCAAATTTCTCGAACATCTCGTCTTGCCACTGCTCAACCAAGCTCCCCGGTGCGACTATCAGGACTCGTTTGGCATCGGCCCGTATGAGAAGCTCTCGGATGAAGATTCCCGCCATGATGGTTTTTCCCGCTCCAGGATCATCAGCCAGCACATAGCGCAAGGGATGCCGGGGGAGCATCGATTCGTAGACGGCAGTAATCTGGTGAGGTAGCGGTTCTACGTTGGAAGTGTGGACGGCTATCATGGGGTCGAAAAGGTGGGCAAGGTTAATCCTGTAGGCTTCGGCTGCGAGCTTGAAGTCTTCTCCCGAAGCGTCGAAGCCCCAAGGGCGTCCTGCCTCAGCGATGGATAGGTTCACCTCATCCGAGCGGAATAGCATTCTCTCCAGTACACGCCCATCTGGAGTTTTGTAGTAGACCGTTAGGGCATTGTCACCCACAGGTTCGGTAGTCACCACCCGCACCACCTGTCCAGGTTCAATCCCAGAGATGGCGGCGTTCTTCTTTATGGCCTCAATCTTCAGCATAACCAGACATATTCCCTAAGTTGAACATCGTTGTCGTGGCGTGAGGTTGAGAAGGAGAAACAAGCCATCACGCCACGAGAGGGCAATAGACTGCATTTTGCCACCATGTTGATCAAGTTGACCATGCTGGCCGAGAAAATGAATCAGCTACGTTACATTCCATTTTGCGTTTTAGGTTCTTACCACATAAGGACCTTTTGATGCAAGAAAACCAGATGAGTGTAATAAAGAAAGTCATTGTAAGATTTCAGGAAATTCCAGATTTCTTTCACTGCATCAATGTAGCAACCCGTTGATATTTTTGGGATTGAATTAGGGAATTCCTGAAATGAAGTATGGAGTATCCAAAATCGCGGAAAATCCGTCATGATCATAACCCAGCTTTTGGGCTACCAGAAATCCTTGAAAATAGCCTTACTGCGGGAATGAGGTGCTACCCCCTCAAACCATCCTGATGTGCCCATGGAGTTTAATCGCTACTAGCCAGCAACGTTATCATTTTATCTAGGAGTTCCCCGAACCCACCTGCAACCTCCCCGAGGATCTTGATCTTCGACCTCCCATGCTCAACTAGTACCACCGGGCAGTCGCTTCCGGCATCCGTCATAATGCGCCTGTTCGCATCAAAACAGAGGTAGCCGAGATCGTCCCCATCAACTCCAAAGATGATGTAGCCATTACGAATGCAGGGTTCAGACATATCCATCTCAAAGACCCACTTCTCGATAGCCTTTATACCTTCATCGGAGGGGAGCCCCATGATACGAATCCAGCCAAGATCCACCTCCATTGTATGATAGAATGTCAGGTATTCGGTAAAGAGAGCGGGAAACGGTAACCCAGAGCGCACCTCAACTGCTTTGACCTGCTCTTTGGTGATTCTGGATGGAATCGGTTTCCACGAGACCCACCCACTGCTGTCTGGAGAACCATCTTGCATATCCTTGGGAACAGACGGTCGACGGAGAAGCCCTATCCTTCCGTATTTTTCAAGGTAAAGCCGATACAACTCTTCGATCCTATTCATAATGCCAGACTCCACTGTTCAGTTTTCCGTTATGGAGGCCTGCAGGCAAAGGTGCTGCGCTCCCGCCATGGTCTAGATGATGGTGATGAAGGGTGTCTCCGATGAATTCCTTGTGAGTCGGATGTGTAGCCACCCAGGCGTCATCCACGACAGGAGCCTGGCCGGCCTTTATCCTCATTTTGTTCATCTCGCTCAAGTCGTCACCGTACTTTCCAGCATACCTTTCCCAGAAGAATTTCGAGTTCCTCATGTATCCCCTTGCGGTCCCACCATTCAGTCCCTCAAATGGCATCTTGACCACCTTCTCAGGATCATAGAGCTGAGTGGGCTTGAACTCCCCGATGAGAACTCCATTTTTGTCATAGATCTTGAACTTGCTGAATTTGCGAACAAATCCCCGTGCAGGATAGTAGATATTCTTCCCGACCAATCTCATACTGTCTTTCGCTATGGCAATGTAGCGAGTCGTGGTGCCCGTCGCCCTTATGACGACAGGGGAGGACTGCACTGCAACGATAGCTCGGTCAACCACCTTCGTTCTGCTCACGAGGCTAGCATAGTGGCTCTTACCCGCCTCACCAAACTTTGACAGGGGCTTCGCCAGTTTTTCAGTCTTGGTATATTTGAACAGATTGGCCGCTCCGGCAATGGTTTTCCCTTGCTTCATCTTTGAGACCTTTGCCACTTTCGCAAAGCTGAAGTAAAGGACGGCAACATCTGCCGTTGCCTCGCCTGCGAGGTAAGCTTTGGCGTAGTTATCCACAACGTTTCTAGTTTCGAGAAAAATGATCTTCGAGTAATCTAACCCATAGCTCTCGGCTCTTCTAGAGCACAGGTCGTACCAGTACATCTCGGCAAACCACTGGGCAGACTTCTTTACATCCTCCAAACTCATTTCACCAGAGGTCACT
>CAYOVG010000144.1:0-16022 GCA_964407285.1 uncultured Syntrophobacteraceae bacterium | reverse complement strand
GACGCGCCGAGCGAAGAAGCGCACCCCGCACAGCAGGTGATCACACGCCTGCCCTGCGCCTCCGTTTTTCGGACCTGTTTCCACTTTCCCGCAAGTCCGGGAGCCACGAACCCGGCCGAACCTCCCTCCCCGCAGCAAAGGGCGGTTCGCCGCCGGTGAGGCATATCGGAAACGGTAAGCCCTTTCCCCGCGGCAAGCTCCCTCACGGCATCATGGATTGCGCTCTCGAACCGTATCGCGCAGGGGTCGTGGATGACGACCTCGCCGAAGGTCCCTGCCGCTTCCGGCAGGCCGCGCTCCAACATGGCTTCATACACCGACCTCGCTGAAAGCTCCCCCCCGTACGCTCCGAAGATCTTATGACAACTCGCGCATGCCGTCAGTGCGGTGCGTACCCCCCGGTCGAGCAGGTAGTTCCTCATCTCGTCGAACATTGCCTGAAATCGCGCGTGACGGCCAAGGTCGTGCGAAGGCAGGCAACAGCAATCCAGCACGATGCCCAGGCCGGGTATCGAACGGCCCAGGTGATCGAAAAGCTCGATGACTCTCTTCGGCTGAGCGCCCGACAGAGCGCAGCCCGGAAAGAGGACCGTATCGCAGCCTTCCGGAAGGGCGTAGTACGTGAAGCGCTTCGATGCGCCGCGCCTCTCATAGGCGGAGATGATCGAGTGCTCCCGGTAGCGCCCGCCGCCGCATTCCACGGCGTTGCGGCGCAT
Source organism: uncultured Syntrophobacteraceae bacterium (assembly GCA_964407285.1). Lineage (GTDB taxonomy): Bacteria > Desulfobacterota > Syntrophobacteria > Syntrophobacterales > Syntrophobacteraceae > CAYOVG01. The sequence continues at coordinate 15,306 of CAYOVG010000144.1, read as the reverse complement.
TTCCAGGAACATGCGGGAAGGATCGATGCCCACGGGGCACACGGCGGCGCACAAGCCGCACAGGCTGCACTCGAAGGGCATCCTCTCGCACTCCGGAAGGCTAGGGTCGTAGCCGTCCGCGATCGATTTGGGAGTTCCGTATTTTTGCAGGAACGCGCACTCATTCACGCACGCCATGCAGCCGAGACACTTCACCGAAATCGTCTGAACCCATGAATTCATGATATTCTACTCAACGCTCTCCACTTTCTCCGGATGCGGCAACGACAAAAAACGACGGACAAAACCGGCAATCGGCGACTCATCCGGGAATTCACCCGGGACAGGTGGATTATATCAATCAGGCTGGGTTGAGCGGGAAAAAATCGTTCGAAAGCGGGAGATCGAGATCGGGTAACCCGGCGTTGGGTAGGGCGGCGCCCGGCCCCCCGCGCTCCCGCCCATACGCATCACCTCAAGGGTTCCCACGCGGTAACGGAAAGGCGGAGTTTCGTCCCGCCACCCCTGACAGGCGGGGACGAAACCCCGTCTCACTCAAGCTGAGCGCGCAAGCCGGCAATGACGCGGCCAATCCGGTAATGAGACGGAACCGCCTTGCGCGGTTACGATTTACGGTTCACGATTTCCGCGACCCGGCGCTGCAACGCAACACGTCGCGGAGGTCGCGAAATGAGTCTTCATCGACACGTTTGCAATGCCCTGAAAACGCTACCGCACCTTACCCACGGGGTAGTCGGCTTCCATCCACGCCTTGATTCCCCCGGGATAGCGGTAGACGTTCGTATAGCCGAGTTTCACGGCCCACAACGCTCCGTTGTGGCTGCGGCCGCACTTCGTAAATCCGCAGTAGAACACGACTTTGCGGGTCTTGTCGGGACCGAGTAACTTCTCCAGTTTCGCCTTCGTGGCGTCATCCAGTTGGGCGAGTTCTTCCAGGGGAAATTCCATCTGCACGGCGCCCGCGACATGATTTTTCTTGTAGCTGTCCTCATAGGGCATGGTGTCGACGATAAGCATGGGCTCCTTCTTATCGATCTGTCCCTTGAGCTCTTCGGTCATCACGATCTTGTATCCACCTTTGGAGACCTGATCGGCAAAGGTGACCGCAAGCTTTTCCGTATCCAGTTCCTTTGTTCCCCATTCGAGCGCGGATGCGCTGCCGCACAGGAAGAGTCCGAAAACGACAGCCATGATCCACGGTGAAACGCGCCTTGCTTTTGACAACATCTGTACCCCTCCCTCAAGTGACTTCCGTTTCAACCCCGGCCCGGACGCTCCCGTCCCCGAAGCGCTTCCGGAACCAGCGCCACACAAATAGATAAACGACTATCCCCAACATCCACAGGTCCCGGTAGAATGCGCTCTCGAGGCTGTTCAGGGCGGCAATGTCCTCGACCGAGGAAAAGCAGCCGCAGTCGACATCCAGGTTCCTGGATATTCCGTAACCGAGTAGAGCCAGGAACATCAACAGCATTCCCGATATCGCGGTCAGGCTTCCCCGAACGTTGAAGGCCAGCCCCAATCCCGCCAGCAGTTCGAACGCGGGAAGCCCGATGGCCACGGGCGCGAGAAGCGGGTCCGGAACGATATCCCACTTCGATAACGTCCGCGCGAACGCGCGCGGGTCGGAAAGCTTCACCGCCCCCGCCCAGACAAAGACGCCCGCGAGTAGCACTCGCATGATCCGGTAGGGCCATGGAGAATCGATAAACATCCGCCGCAATCTGGAAGACGACATTCGACTGAACCTGCTGAATCCGATTAAATGTGAATGATCCCGGCCCGCATCTCCGCATTCGTGCGCGGGCCGCCCCGGGACCGCCGGCAGGGCCATGTGGCGGTCCGATTATCCGGTCACTGATCGATCCGGATGGTATGTTCATGGAAAAGTGGAGCAAAGTCAAGTCGATATATTCGATCCATCTACATGCATTGCATAGGTGATTCCTATAGATCATCTCATTGCTTCCGGAACGTCGCCAAACCACTGGATGCCCTAAGGCCGAAAGGTTCGACACGCCATCGGAATCCCCTATGAAACGATGAGAACTCTTCAATAGAATCGATTGGACTTCAAAACCCCGTGATGGTACTGAAAGCCCGGTTTGCGCCGTTGCGCGGTTAGGCCGATGCGGACCACGAAAAACACGAAAGAGCACGAAAAGAAGAAAAAACCTTTTCGTGAATTTTCGTGCTTTTCGTGGTCGATGTCTTGTCTTTGGCCTGCCTTTCGTGGCGGGCATGTGGAACAGCGAACGAACCGGAAGGGAAGACGTGAAATGACGGATGGATCGGGATGCAACGGGCCGAGAAGGGCCTTTTTGAAGACGGCGCTGGCGTCGACCATCGGGATGGCCGTGCCGGGAGCGCGAGCGGGAGCGTCGAATGCCGCGAAGTTCAGCCGGGATCAGCTTCAGGTCTGGTCCTGCGGGGGGCTCGCGGAAGCCTTCATGCCCGCAAATGCGCTCTACCAGAAGAACACCGGAGTCAATGTGAGCTACACGGGCGCCTTTGCGGCGGCGCTCGGGAAGTCCCTCCTGGGGAGCGCGACCACGGAAGTCTTCGGAGGCCGCGTGCTGGACCTCGCGAAGAGACTCCGGGAGGCGGGGAGGATGGTCTACTTCAAGCCGCTTTGCTTCACGAGCTACGTGCTGGTCACGCCCGTCGGCAACCCGGCGGGCATCAGGGAGGTGAAAGACATGGCGAAGCCCGGTGTCCGGGTCGTACTGGCCCCGGACGCATCCCCTCCCGGTGGGCAGGCGGCGCAGGGCATCCTCAAGAAGGCGGGTGTGCTCGAAGCCGCCATGAAGAACGCCGTGACGCTCGGCAGTTGCGTGCAGCGCACCATGGACGACATCATGGCCGGAAAGGGGGACGTATCCATCGTGGAACTGAGAATAACCAGGATGCCCCTCTTCGAGGGCAAGATGGACGTGATTCCCATCCCCGGCGATCTGTTCCCGCCTCCTCCCCTCACCTTCACCATCGGCGTGATGAAGGATGCCAGGGACCGCGCCCTGGCGGACGACTACGTGAACTTCATCACGTCCCCCGAAGGCCAGTCGTTTTTCGAACGCGCCGGGTTCATTCCGTCCATATCCGACCAGGGACGCGAGCTTGTCGAGAAGCTGGGGGTGAAAGATGTCTGACGGCAATATCCCTATTTCCATGGATGCCGCCGGCGCCGGGGCCGGCGCCTCCGTCGTCCGGTTGACCGCATGGCGCAGGCTCTGCCAATTCGTCATGATCGGGATCGTCGGCCAGTGGTCCTTTTACGGGATCTTCAGGTGCCCGTTTATCGTGCCCTACATCAGTTGCCAAAACTGCCCGGTAATCACCTGCCATGGGCGGCTGTTCAGCATGTTCTGGGGGTTCTGGCTTCTGCTTCCGGTTTCGGTGCTCCTATTCGGCCGGGCGTTCTGCGGATGGGCGTGTCCGGGAGGCCTGGTGAACCATTTGCTCGGGAAAATCGCCCCGCTGAAGCTTCGCGCGGCAAATACGCTCACCCGCTTTGCTCCCTACGGAAAGTACCTGGGGGTGGCCGTGGCCTTGTATGTCTATTTCGGCCTCGGACAGCCGCGAGCCGACATCCCCATACGGATCGGCGAATTCTTCAATTCCGTGGCGCTCACCTTCGAGCACGCCGGGCGGCTGTGGATCATCCGGAGTTTCTTCGTGGTCGGCTTTCTCGTTCTAGGGCTTGTAGCGGCCAACGCATGGTGCCGTTTCGCCTGCCCCGCCGGGGGACTGCTGGAAGCCCTGAAGTCCGCGTCGCTCTTCAGGTTCTACAAAACCGACGCCTGCAACGACTGCAATCAGTGCCGGAAGGCCTGCGAAATGGGGACCCGTCCCTATGAGACGGACTGCACCAATTGCGGCGACTGCATGGACGACTGTCCGGTCGACGCCATCCGTTTCGGGCGAAAGAAGTTTGCAAAATGACGAACGATCCGACGAGGCCGGTCTTCTGCACGAAGACGACCGCAAAAGGCTAAATCATTGTTGAACATCATTTTTGACCACGAAAGGCACGAAACAGCGCGAAAGAAGGAAAATCCATTTTCGTGTCTTTTCCTGTTTTTCGTGGTCTGTCTTTTAGCGTTTCCGGCCTTCATTCTTAGTGGAATCGTTCCGGCGGGGGCTTTTGTTTCCCCTGTTTCTCCCGCCGCCGCCGGGCCGGAGAGGCCGCTGCGGGCCGCGGATATCGGCCTCATCGACGCCGTTCGCCTGGGCAGGGCCGCAAGCCTTTGGAAGGTGCTGGATGCGCGTCCGAAATCCGAATGGCGGGAGGGACATATTCCGGGATCGAATTCCTTCTCCTGGGAGGAGTTCACCGGGACGGACGAAGGAGGGGTGAAGCGCCGCATCCGGTCTCCCGGAGAACTGGCCGAAGCGCTGGGAAAGATGGGAATCGATGAGAACGCCGCCGTTGTCGTGTACGGCGATGCCGACGAGAGCTGGGGTGCGGAGGGATGGGCCTGCTGGGTGCTCGCATGGCTCGGCCACAAGGGACCCATCCGAGTCCTCGACGGGGGTATCCAGTCCTGGAGCGCTCACGGCCTGCCCCTGGCCGGGGCGGCCGCGGGCGATGCCCGGGATGCATCGCCCGCCCCTGCGACCGATTCCGCCGTTGCAGGCGATTACCGGTATGTTCTCAGGCCGGAACTCGACATCCGGGCGTCCGAACTGGAAGAGAAGGCCGGCGCCCTGGTCCTGATCGATACCCGCTCGAACATGGAATGGTGGGCGGGGCGCATTCCGGGCGCAGTGCACATCCCGTGGACCGATTTTTTTACCGGCAAGGAACGCCGTCCCATCGAAGCCGATGCTCTGAGGAAGCTCCTGGCCGATCATGGGGTCGATACGACCAAACCCGTTGTCTACTACTGCGCCGTCGGGGTGCGTTCGGCCTACGCCTGGATGGTCCATCAACTGTCCGGACTGCCGCCAGCCCGCAACTACGAAGGCGGCATGGAGGACTGGAACCGACGAATGGAACGGCCCCCTCCCGGCAAATGACACAAGAATGACTGCATAGCGCAATGATCCCGTCAAACCGACCCGCTAAAGTGACTTTGAAAATACGAATAGCGGGAAGGGAGCTTATCGTTGCGGGAATCCGGCCCCATTTCACGTCTAAGCGAAAACCTTTACAGCAACGCCGACCTTTACCATTCACCATCATTACCATCAGATTACCATCAAACGCCTGCACCCATACTCACCCACACATCAGTCCAAGGGGTTTCGAAGAGATGACAAAAACATATGTTTTGGACACCAATGTTTTGCTCCATAACCCTGAAGCGATGTTTGCGTTTCAAGACAACAAAGTCGTCATTCCTTTCGCCGTGATCGAGGAGATCGACAACCAGAAGAAGCGGCAGGATGAAATCGGGAGAAATGCCCGCACGGTCTCCCAGACGCTCGACGCGCTGCGAAGCAGCGGCAGCCTGTCGGAGGGGGTCGCCATAGCGCGGGGCGGGAGTCTGCGGATCGAACTGAACCACCAGGAGATCATCGACTTTCCCAAGGGATTGGAACCGCAAAAGAACGACAACCGCATAGTAGCGGTAGCCTATAATCTGCAGCGGGAAACGGCGGACCCCGTGATACTGGTCACCAAGGACCTCAATCTCAGAGTCAAGGCCGATGTCCTGGGCATTCCGGCGGAAGACTTCTACAACGACAAGGTGGACTTCAGCAGCCTGTACAACGGCATCGGGGAACTCCATCTCGCGACCGGGGAGATGGACACGTTCTACCGGGACGGGAGACTGCGGCCGATCCAAAATATCTGCGCCTTTCCCAACCAGTTGTTCATCTTGAAAAACCACTCGAGCCCTTCCCAGTCCGCCCTGTCGCGGTACTTTCAGGATCACCTGTTGTCCCTGGCGCATGGGGATTCCATGAACTGGGGCATCAAGGCGCTCAACAAGGAGCAGAAGTTCGCGCTCGAGCTGTTGCTGAACGAGGACATCAAGGTGGTTACGCTCGTGGGCCGGGCCGGAACGGGCAAGACCCTGCTGGCGCTGTCGGTGGGCCTCGAGAAGGTGCTGGAGGAGAAGGCCTATTCGCGCCTGCTGATCACGCGTCCCGTGACCCCGATGGGAGAAGACCTCGGGTTTCTTCCCGGATCGAAGGAAGAGAAGCTTCGGCCCTGGATGCAGCCCATCTACGACAACCTGGAATTCCTTTTGGGCGAATGCCGGGAGACCTTCAATATACTGGACGATTTGCTGGACAGGGGGGTAGTGGAGATGGAAGCCCTGACCTATATCCGGGGGAGGAGCATCCCGAGGCAGTTCATAATATGCGACGAGGCCCAGAACCTCACGCCCCATATGATCAAGACGCTCATTACGAGGGTCGGGGAAGGGACGAAGATCGTCTTTACGGGAGACCCGGAGCAGATCGACCATCCGTACCTGGACGCGAGCAGCAACGGGCTGAGCTACCTCGTGGAGAAGCTCAAGGGTGAGGAAATCGCCGGGCATGTGACGCTCGTGAAGGGCGAACGTTCGAAGGTCGCGGAAATGGGCGCGCGGCTGCTGTAGTTCGGTCGAAGCGATCCGTCCGCTTCGGCGCGTTGTTGAACGTGCCCCCAATTTCACTTATGTTTGAGGCTGGCCGCGCCGCCTGTCAGGTCGATGAGTCGGGGTTCGAGCTTTCCGTCCTTCACGTAAATCAGCGCGACACTGACGGGCAGGTTGAATCGCCGTGGTCCCGCACTGCCCGGATTGAGCAGCAGGACCCCTTTCCGATACCGGATGGAGGGCTGGTGCGAGTGCCCGCTGACGACGGCGCTGAAACCCGCCGCACCCGGATCGAGGTCAAGTTCGTTGAGGTCGTGAACGACATACAGCAGATTCCGTGCGACTTCCGCGATTTCAAACTTGGGAAGCGCTTGCGCCCATTCTCCCTTGTCGATGTTGCCGCGCACCGCCACGACGGGTGCAATAGCCCGCAAGCTTTCAAGAACCTGCGGCTTGCCGATATCTCCGGCATGAACGATCAACTCGGAACCGGCCAACGCTTCGAGCGCTTCCGGCCGCATCAGGCCGTGCGTATCGGATATGACTCCGATCAGGTGTTCCTCCACCTCTGCTCCTCCGAGAATACGCGCCTTTGGTCGCGGTCATGAGCTTATCCACTTCGGCGGCGGCGAACCGCTTGCGGGCGTCGTTCACGATAACCAACCCTTTTATGCAAAGTCACATAATTATATAAGCTTATATACTCAAACTCAAGACTCAGCGCCGCCCCCTCGTTTCACCCTTGTACCGCGGATGGGTCCGCTCAGGAGAGCTTTTTCTACGATATGCCCTTTCCACAAGAGCATCGATTAAATCGCTAAGAAGACGATTCCTTTGGATTAGCCCCAAATCGATTCGGTCCGGGCTTGCTGTCTTGAACCGCAAAGAAAAGGAGCACAAGGCCGCCGATAAGCGGAATCATACCGATAAGCAGCCACCAACCGCTACGGTCAATATCGTGAAGACGCCGCACAGCTACCGCGATGCTTGGAATTAGGATGGCCAACGCATAAACACCCCCCAGAAACCCCATACCCACATCCGGGTTGAAGCTGCCGATTACAGCATCGATGATAATGAGGACAATACTAATGATGAAATTGAACAAAGCAAAATACCAGTACTCTTTCCGTCTTGCTCTTCCGCTGAATACCGCATACTTCTTCATTACTTCGATATACCAGTTCATCTTCTCTCCTTCCTCTTTCACCCGGTGTGACCCGGTCGGCTCAATGGACATCGGTAGTTCATTCGCAATTTCGTGCAAAGGCGATGGGACAAATGGTCACATAGGGGTGTATATTCACAAATTGTGAATACATATATTCCTATGCGATGCAATAAAAAAGATGTCTAACGCTTTCCAATTCAGGCGTTCAAAGAATAAATGATGTATAAGCTTTACGCAATAGTTTTTTGGGCCCATCTGATATTCTCACTACCATCTTTTATGGAGGATTTGAAAAAGAGTTGAGATGTGATCCTCTTCCGCGGTTTCCCTCTGAACCGCTGATCCCAATGCGGCAAGCAACACATATTGAGGGAGTGGTCTTCTGAAAGAGAAATAATCGAAGAGTTGCCGTGGAGAAAAAAGACGATGGTTCCCCGTGAAATCATCGGCGTGCCTGTGATGGTGGTCGATTCCGCACGGCAATGGTGATTTCTCTGCCGCAGTAGGACAGAGGACAGGCGTTTCGGAAAAACGATCGTCTTTGTTGCATTTGTCAAACAAAAGAACCCCGTAGATCCAGCCGCTTTTTCGCGCCGATGGCGCGAGTTGACTTACGTCAAAGCATCCCTCGACAGGAAAAGCTAACCTGCACTCACCAAGGAGCCGACGCTGCCGCTTCCGGCGTCCAGTTGTTGGTGTTCAATGCTTGCAAGCATGTTTACCCGGTCGATGTTTTGAACTACAATTAATTGGCTCTACGAGAGAGGCTTTCACGACAACTTATGGTGCTTCGACAGTCCGGCCGGCGGCCGTTCCTGCGAGCAAAGCGTTCCAATCGAGATTTCGAGCATTCGCTTCGTACATTCGATCTCTGGCGCACAGCCGGTTATTGGATGAAACGATCGGTCTCGATCGTTTTCCCGCAGGTGTGAAAGCGGGTGAAAAAACAGGCCGGAAAGGCGGGAAAGCAGGTGGAGAAAATGAGCAGGATAATAGAGAAACGGAAACTGGCCGACAAGGTATGGTATTTCCGTGTGGAGGCGCCTCAAATCGCGCGACGCCGGAAAGCGGGGCAGTTCGTCGTACTGCGGCTGTGGGACGGGGGGGAGCGCTTTCCCTTGACGATTGCCGACGCCGACCCCGACGAGGGGTCCATCACGCTGATCGTTCAGGCTGTCGGGAAAAGCACCGCGATGATGTGCGAACTCGAAGCCGGAGACGACATCCTCGACCTCGTCGGGCCGTTGGGACGCCCCACGCACATCGAGCGATTCGGAACGGTCGTAATGATCGGGGGCGGAATCGGCATCGCTCCTATCCACCCGATCACCCAGGCGATGAAGGCGGCGGGCAACCGCACCATATCGATCCTGGGGGCGCGCTCCGGGGACCTGATCATCCTGGAGCGGGAGATGCGCGCGGTTTCCGACGATCTCATCGTGGTAACGGATGACGGGAGCTACGGGGAAAAGGGCCTGGTCACCGGCGCCCTCCAACGGCTGATCGACGGCGGGACCCACATAGACCTCGTACTGGCCGTGGGTCCCCCGATCATGATGGGGGCCGTCGCGGAGCTTACCCGCCCCTATGGCGTCAAGACGATTGTTTCGCTCAATACGATCATGATCGACGGCACCGGAATGTGCGGCGGGTGCCGCATCCGCTACGACGGCCGGAATTCGTTCGTGTGCGTGGACGGACCGGAATTCGACGCCCACAAGGTCGATTTCCCCGCAATGATGATGCGACTTCAGGCCTACAGGGAGTCGGAGGGATTGTCTTTACAGCTATGGGAAAAGCCGGATCACAACCACGGATTCGGCGGACACGAATCCGGCGCGGACAAGCTCACCGGCCACAAGTTCGGCGAAGCCGGCTGCGCCTTTCACCGCTCGATACGCGACGATCAAAATCAGCAATCGGTCCGGCCGGCGGCCGGTCAAAACGACGCGGAACTCGACGACGCTCACGATACGCGAACACGCAAGAACGGGGAGATGCGTCCATGAAAGCACGAAGCGCGAACGATCTGCTTGAACTATTGAAACGCTTTCCCCGGATGAAAGCAAAGGACCGAATGGCCCTGGAGCGCCAACCGATGCCCGAACAGGAGGCTACGGCGCGTCGCGCCAACATGCTGGAGGTGGCTTTGGGGTTCGACGCTCTCGCCGCGCAACTGGAATCGTTGCGATGCCTCGACTGCAAGCGAAAGCCGTGTGTGGAAGGGTGTCCGGTTCACGTGGACATTCCGGGCTTCATCGCTTTGATCCGCGAAGGCGATTTCAAAGGTGCGATTGCCCTGATCCGCCGGACGAACTGCCTCCCCGCCATCACGGGCCGCGTCTGCCCGCAGGAAACGCAATGCCAGCTCCGTTGCACGGTAGGCAAAAGCCTGAAAGACATCAATGAAGCGGTTTCGATAGGCCGTCTCGAACGCTTTCTGGCCGACTGGGAACTCGAGCACGACGGACTTGAAACTCCCCGCATCCCGCCGAAAACCGGAAAGCGGGTTGCCGTCGTCGGGTCGGGACCCGCCGGGTTGTCCGCCGCGGGCGACCTGATCAAGATGGGCCATGACGTCACCGTCTTCGAGGCGTTTCACAAGTTCGGAGGGGTGCTCGCTTATGGAATACCCGGATTCAGATTACCCAAGGCCGTCGTGAAAGCTGAAATCGACAATCTGCGAAAGCTGGGGGTCGTGTTCGTGCCGAACACGGTGATCGGGCAGACGGTCACCGTCGACGAACTGCTCGGAGAAGAGGGCTTCCATGCGGTGTTTGTCGCCACCGGGGCGGGACTTCCCCACTTCATGAACATTCGCGGCGAAGAGCTGATCGGAGTTTATTCCGCCAATGAGTACCTTACCCGGGTCAACCTGATGGAAGCTCACAGGTTCCCCGAATCCGATACGCCTCCCATACGATCGAAGAGGATTGCCGTGCTGGGAGGCGGAAATGTGGCGATGGATTGCGCCCGCACGGCCCTCCGCCTGGGCGCGGAAGATGTTTGCCTCGTCTATCGCCGCTCCGAGAAGGAACTTCCCGCCCGCGCGGAGGAGGTTCATCATGCGAAGGAAGAAGGGGTTCGACTCCTGCCCCTGACCGGCGTCCTGGAGATTCTTTCCGGGAACGACGCCCGTACAGGCCCAGCAAGCCGCGCCGGCCGCGTACGGGCCATACGGGCCGTCAGGATGAAACTCGGGGAGCCGGACGCATCGGGACGCCGCTATCCCATCCCTCTTCCCGGCACGGAGCACGAAATCGAAGTCGATACCGTGGTCGAAGCCATCGGCAACAGTCCGAATCCGCTGATCGCCGCCACGACTCCCGACCTGCAGACATCCCCTAAGGGCGCCGTCATTGTCGATGAACGAACCTGCAGGACCAACAAGAAAGGCGTGTTCGCGGGAGGAGATATCGTGTCGGGAGCCGCGACGGTCATCCTGGCCATGGGCCATGGGCGACGTGCAGCCGCATCCATCAACGATTATTTGATCACGGGCCAGTGGTGAGCGACGAGTGGCGGAGGGTGACGGTCCCTCGTCACCCGAAACACGATTCGCAATGCGGGCATGGTTCATAGACCGTGTGGTTGAGGCGACACTCGAGAGGACTCAACGTCATATTCCCACACAGGCGGGAACCCGGGCATTTCAAGGCATCTCGGCCCCCGCTCCCCGCCTGCGCGGGGACAAGCTTCGCGGGGGCGACGGCTTAAGGCAATTCACAACAAATAACCTGCCAAGGAATTGAAATCCGGGAGGCGGAAGGGACCGGGAATCTGGTAGGTTAGGCGATTTCCGGCAAAGCGCTTACCGGCGTTGCGACGCCGCGACGCCTGCCGGCAATACCGGTCCGGGTAAACAGATTTTCGGAAATCGCCTTAATTCTTTGGAGTTACCTGAGTGTTACCCTATCTTGAACCATGCCGCTATGCGTATAGCTCGCGCAACGCCGCGTGTGATTCATAACCGGCAACACGAGGTGCGCCAAACCACGCTCAATCCGCGCAACCCGAAACTCGCAACCCGCAACCCTTCTTCATACTCTCCGTGGATTTCACACCACCACCCACGAAACGGTCTAATCTCCAGAACTTCCGACTCGCAACTCGCAACCCGCAACCCGAAGCGCAACCCGTCACGACGTCAGGCGGATGAACTTCGGCGTCGAACCTTCGTACCCCTGGAGTTCCGCAAGGCCCCGCTTTTCGAGATCGTTCAGGCGCAGGGAAACGGTATAGACGGGAAGTCCCGTCTTCGCGGCCATCTCGCGAACCGACTGCGGCCCGCCCTTCAGCGACTGGAGCAGCATCGATTTCTGGTATTCGTCCACGACCGCCTCCTTCATAAGCGCCTGGAACTGCTGCTCGTCCACCTTCTCGCCGTACACGTTCTTGCCTTCGGTGAGATGCCTGTCGACGCCCGTGAGCCAGCGAACACGGGGTTCGGCCAGAACGCCCGAAAGAGCGTCGAGCCGGATCTTGAAGGCTTCGGGATCGAACGGTCCCAGTTCCCGGATCACCCCGGTAAGCTCGGTCACGTTGTCGGCGAAAGCCTGCCCTTCCGCCGCGCTCACCCAGCGAAGGGCCGTCCGGGCGCGTCCGATGCCGGAAAGGTCGAGCAGGTCCTCCAGCAACTGCATCCTTTTGACCGTATACAGGTTGCCGTCGATATAGTGGCAATCGCCGATGTGGCAGCCGAAAACGAACACCGCATCGAACCCGTTCTTCAGACCCTCCACGATGAACGCAGGGTCCACGCGGCCCGAACACATGGTGCGAAGGACGCGGATATTGGGCGGATACTGGAACCGGGAAACGCCGGCCAGGTCCGCACCGGCGTAGGAACACCAGTTGCACAGAAAGGCAAGGATTTTCGGCTCGAAAGATTCACTCATCTTTAGTCTCCCAAACTGAGTTGTGGTAATGGAAGGCGTTGCGCAATCCCGAAAAAGGGGAGATAGAGCGGCGGAGCCGTGCCGCGATCCGTAAGCCGTCGGATTTTTTCTATTCTATATTTTCAGGGTGGAGCGCAACGCCTTCCATATCGCTAAACCCGCCCCTTAGGGGAGAGGCGGGGTGAAGCCCGAGTGGAGAAGAGACCGCCCGAGCGGGACTCCGGACACCAGGGTTGCCGGGGAGTCGCGAAACCGGTCATTCGCGTTTGCGCCCCCCTGCCGGACCCGATGTTCCGTTTTCAGGCTATTCTTCATCCTCATCCATGGAAACGCCGAGCCGTTCCCACTGCGCCTTCGCCTCTTCCTCGGCCTTCGCGATTTCTTCATCGCTCCAGGGTTCGAGGATCAGCGTGTCCGCCACGAGTTCCCAGATGTACTTCACTTCGTACTCGTAGCCTTCGTAGTACTTGGGGAGGCGCTTCATCATCTGGTCGTGGCAGTTCGAGCACCCCACGACCACCACGTTCGCGCCGCTGTTCTTGATCTGCTGGAATTTGTAGCGTCCGTGGTAGGCCGATTCGTCTTCGTAGGGCATGGGCCAGTTGCCGCCGCCCGCTCCGCAGCAGTAGTTGTTCATCCGGTTGGGTTCCATATCGACGTACTGATCCACGCACTGGTCGATGATCCAGCGGGGTTCGTCGAAGTAGCCCTTCCCGAAGTTGCGCACCAGTTCGCGGCCGTGCTTACAGGAGTCGTGCCAGGTAAAGATCTTGCCCGCATTGCGGCTCTTGTCGAGCTTGATGCGTCCCGTCTCGATGATCTCCTTCAGATAATCGTACAGGTAGATGTGGTTGATCTTGTTGTTCGGGTCTTCCATGACGCATTCCTTCATGCCCTTGCGGCACCCGTAGGACCCGCCGCCGCAGTCCGGCATGATCATGCGATCGATATTGTTGTTCTTGACGAAATCGATCTTGCGCTGGGCCAGCGTCCTGGTAGCGGCGAAATCGCCCGCGAAAAGGCCCCAGTCCACCGCCTCCCAGTTTTCGGACGGGATGGTCCAGTTCTCACGGGCGGCATAGAAGATCTTCCACCACCAGATCATGTCGTCGTTGTCCGCGAAAACCTCCTTGGAGTTCGGATAGAAGAGAATCCCGGCGTTCGCTTTGTCGATGGGAACGTAGAATCCGGGCATTTCCCCTTCGGCCAGTTCGCGGCCCATGTCGGACATGAGGAAGAAGTAGTCCTCCCGCGGGATGGCCATGTTGTTGCCCGTGTTGATGACGTTTTCCACGCCCTTGCGAAGGATGGTGGGCACCTTGTCGCGGGGCCGGATGTGCTTCATATACGCCATGATGCCCACAATGTCGATCTCCATGGGGCATGCGTTCGCACAGCGTCCGCAACCGGTGCAAAGCCAGGGGAACAGGGAATCGACGACATCATCGACCATGCCGTAGGCGAGCATCCGGAGCACTTTTCTGGTATCCAGTCCTTTCAGGGCGGGAGTCCCGGTGGCCGGGCAGCCGTTGGTGCAGGTGCCGCACGTGAGGCAAAGGTTGAGGTTGAACTTTTTCAGATAGTCCTTGACGGGGTTCTTGACATTCGGATTGAAAACGGCTTGCTCCATGAATCCATCCTTTCGTAACATCGGTATTAGACGTTCTCCTGCCAGACTTCGATTAGAGCGCATAAGGGGAAAGCGTCGCGCCTGATTCCCACGCTGCTCCCGCGACTCCCCCTCCCGGCTTTTGCATGCGCATATCCGTATATTTCTCGAGCGTCCGCGATCCGGGCTATCCGGTAGCCGCCAGGGATGCTCCGCTCCCCTTTCCGTCCTTCCTCAACGGAGAGGGTCCCAACTCCCTCAGAAGCTCGATATACTCCTTGACGGCATGCACGAGTTCGGGAGCTTCGGCCGAGGACCCCCAGTGCGCTCGCAGCCTGTCGCCCTCGATACCGCAGAAAGCCAGAAGTTCCCGCATCAGTTCAATTCGCCGGTTGGCCGAGTAATTGCCGTATAGGTAATGGCAATCGCCGAATCGGCAGCCACTCACGAACACACCATCCACTCCCTCCTGCAATCCACGCAAAACGTGGTGCGCGGACAAACTCGCCGAACACATCAGCCGCACGATCCGAATGTTGGACGGGTACTGCAAACGACTGACCCCAGCCAGGTCAGCAGCGGCGTACGCTCACCACGTGCAAAAAAAGCACAGGATTTTCGGTTCGAACTCGCTCATGGAAATCTCCCTTCCCTTCCCGAAGTATGAATCGACCCCGCGCGGACCGGCCGTCCCGCCGGAAATGCCCGGCGCGCACCGAGCCCCGCGCAGGGCCCGCCTTTACCTGAAGGAACGACTCCCGCCCCCGAGGTCCTTTCCACCACACGCCGAATGGATTCGGACCATTGAGCCGTGGAGCGTCCCAATCTATATCGTAATATTCTATCTATCCAATAGATTCTCTAAATAGATATGCTCCCTTCTATTGAAAAACGCCCTCCGATGGCTCCGGCCGCGCTCGCTCCCTGAAAAGCCGCACAGCCTCCATGAAGCTCTTGCGCACCAGCGCCGGCCGGTCGATGCCCCGCGACAGCCGGTCCTCCTCGTACGCCGGATGGTCCGGAGTCGGGGCCGGCGCTTCGAGAAGCGACGCATAGTCGTAGGATTCCGATTCCAGCACCACCTCGATGATG
>CAYOVG010000143.1:3466-16138 GCA_964407285.1 uncultured Syntrophobacteraceae bacterium | reverse complement strand
TTCTTCGCAAACGCAAGGATCGATCTCAGGCCCGCGCTGCTGATGTATTCGAGCCCCTTGAGATCCATGATCACCCGGGTCTCACCCTGTTCGATGCACTGGTTGCATTCCTTCTCGAAAACGGGGGCCGTGGCCACGTCCAACCTTCCGCTGACATTGATCACAAAAGCATTGCCCTGCTTACCGCATGTGAATTCCATCTTTTCCCACTCCCATGATACGATACTGTCGAATTGCCTTTAAAGGTTCTGAAAGCCAGAAAACCGCTTCGCCGTTTGCGTGGTTGTTCGCTTCTTCTCCATGGTCCAGGGTCTCATAAATTATATTGCTCCACTTACTCCACAGCATATTACATTCTATGAGGTTTTAATCAAGACACTTATTCGGCGATTCCGGCGTTAAGCGGGGGGGACGGTAGGAACCGACCGGGAGAGTGGATGGGGAGAGTAGACGTGGAGAGTAGACGGTGAGAAGGGAGGATCGGACAGGTTGGTTTTCAGACAGGATTAACAGGATTGTCAGGACTAACAGGATTGGGGGGGCGGGGGGGACAGGGCGGGAAAGGTAGTGGCGGGGACGAAACCCCATGGGATGCGGTATAAGTACATAAATGAGTACATAAAATCGTAGCTACGAGGCCAATGCCGGGAATTTCGATTGGAGCGCCTTACGTGGCTTTGCGCGGTTGCGGCTTTCAGTCGCGACGTGTTGCATTCCGACAGTCCTGTCGCGACCGGAAGCCGCAACCCCACAAAACGCTGCCGCCCGGAATCGGCTGTTTAATGCGGGGCCGTCCAAATCATCGCGGCCGGAAGCCGCAACCGTAGGGAACGGTCTTGCGCCACTACCGACCTGGTCGCGTTGTTGCGATCACAGGCGCTAACCGACCGCAACAGGCGCTACCGCCCGGCGGCGGGACTGGTATTCCCGGAGGCAGGGCCCGCGGTTCCGGCCGCGGGACCGGTATTGCCGGTGTTTGGAGCGTTCCCGGCGTTTGCGCCACTTGGGGCCGGCCCGGCGGTTCCGGGATTCACGTTACCGCCGGCGCCCACAGCGCCGGTGGTCCCCGCCGGCGCGCCCGCGGTTCCAGGGGCAGCGCCCGCGGTTTCCGGGGCAGCTGCCGAGGTTTCCGGGGTAGCGGCGGTGGTTCCAGGGGCAGCGCCCGCGCCGGTGGCTCCCGCGCCGGCCCCGGCCCCCGCGGCCGCGGTCTTAGCTCGAGCGGCGGCCAGTTCCGTTTCGATCAACGTGTCCGGAGGATAGCTCCCGGCGGCTTTCATGGCCAGATCGAACTGCTCGGCGGCTTTGGCGAAGTCCCGGCGCTTTGCGTACGACAACCCGGCCCGCCAGTGCAGTTCGCGCCCCAGGACCGAATACCCGTCGCTTTTCACCCTGTTCCACACGGCCAGGGCTTCGTCCGGGTTTCCAAGCTGCTCGTACGCCAGAGCCACCTGGTAGCCCGCGGGCGGAACCAGGGGGTCGCCTGCCGGGATGTCCCCGAGCAGCTTCTGTCCCTGCGTGACGGCATCCTGGTAGCGTCCCGACCGGACATAGGCCTGGACAAGATCGACCCGAGCCGAAAGCCCCGCCTTGGTGGAGCCGTACTTGCCGACAAATTCCTCCGCGGCCGGGATGTATTCCTCCCAGTTTCCGGCGGTCGGGTCCGTCGTGGCGGCGGCCGGAGCGGCCGGATTCGCCGGGTTGCCCCCGCCGCCCGGCCATTTGTTCGTGATTTGGAAGTACGCCTGCCGGGCGTTTGTTTCCCTGGCGTTCTGATAGGACCTTATTCCCCAGACGACGAGCAGCACGATCGCAATCGCGGCCAGCGCTCCCGCAATCCACTTGGCGTTCGATTCCACCCAGTCACGCACCAGTTCGGGAGTGCTGATGAGGTCTTCCTTTGACGTCTTGATATTCTTCTCTTTTATTTTCAGACTGCCCAACGTGTATCTCCTCGAATCATCTAAGAAATTATATAGAATTTATACATCTGTTTCTTCCGGTTCTCCGGCTGGTTCGTTTCTTCGCCGTTTTTCTCACAAGCCTTACACTGCTTCTTCCGCCCGCCCGCCTCTCCCGTCTCTCCCGTCTCTCCCGTCTCTCCCGCCCGGCATAACTCTCCTCCGGCAATTCGGCGGTAAAGTCCGGATTTCAACGGTTCACGGCATGCCCGCGATCGCAACCGCGCGGCGGATTCGAGTGCAAGCCCCCCGTTGCACGGGGCTGCATTACGCGCACTACGATGTAGTGATAACAAAAGGCTCCCCGATGAGTCAATCTTGGAAGCCGGTTGGAGCGGCGACGGCGGAGCCGGTTCGGTCGGCAGTCGCCTGCAAATGCCGTAAAACGTCGGCCGGAGCGGGCCGTAACCGATTGATCGGATTCAGCGGAAACGCAACGGGAGGAAGAACCCGTCGGCGGACCGGAAGAGGGACCGCAGAAGGATACCGCCGGGTGACGGAGGAGCGGATTCGCGGGGCGGCAGGCGGGGGGAGGCGACCGGGCGGGAGCGGGGCGGGGGGGCGGGTCAACGTCCACGCGTTCCTTGGTGGGAACGGGAGGCTCCCTCGTGGGAACGGGATGGAAGCGGTAGTCTCGGAAGAAAGCCTGGATTTTAATAACCTGGCCGGGGCCGGCGGCAATGCAATACTTCCGGTATCCCGGTATCGAAATGCGGGAATAGAGGCGCGCTACCGGGAGGAGCCGTCAGCCGCCGCGCGGTCCGCCGCCGCGCGGTCGGCGATCCTTTGGATGATGGTTGTGGTGGAAACACCGGGGACCAGGGGGATGGTGAGCACCTTGCCGCCCCTCGCCAGAACGAAATCGGCCCCGACGATCTTATCGACCGCCCAGTCGGCCCCCTTGACGAGCACATCCGGTTCGGCCGTCTCGATGAGTTTCAGCGGGTCCGGTTCGTCGAAGAGAGCAACGCAGTCGACGCAGTGGAGTCCGGCGACCATTTCCGCCCGTTCCCTTTCTCCGACGATGGGACGGCCGGGCCCCTTGATCCTCGCCACCGAACCGTCGGTGTTGACCCCGACCACCAGCATGTCGCCCAGCTCCCGGGCCGCTTCGAGGTAGCGCAGGTGCCCCACGTGCATGATGTCGAAGCAGCCGTTGGTGAACACCACGCGGCGGCCCCGCAGTCGCGCGGCCGCGCAAAGCTCCCTAAGCTCCGATGCGCTCCCGATCTTCTCCGCTGCCTTCATCTTCCGTTTCCGCTTCCGCCCGGCGCCGGCTCCCCATTTCCCTGCGGCTGCGCACTTCCCTCTCGATCCGGTCCCGATCGGCCGCGCACATCCCTTTCTCCAGCAGGCACGTCTCGCTCTCGAGCGCGTCGATAAGCCCTTCCCGGAACATCCCGATCCAGAAAAGGAGGCTCTTCCCGTCGGGATTGCTCACCTTGATCACATCCCCGCCGGGGTCCTCGACATAGACCTCGCCCTTGAAGATATCGCGCAGATACTTGAGAGCGGCCCTCCCCGCGCCGGTTCGCCTGGACCCCATCGTCTCCAGGTAGTAGATCGTGATCCCCTTGCCCCCGCCCTCCGTGGCGGAGACGCTCAACTGCCCGCGAAAGCAGTCGGGCTTCTCGAACTCCAACACCTCCATGGGCCCGAAGCCCTTGAGGATCGTCAACAAGTCCCTGATCGAATGATCACCATACGCAGCTTTCCACTTGATTGCTTTCCACTCGATCTCTGCCACTTACTCCTTCTCCGCTCTCTCGCTTGCGGCGCCTGGCCGGCCGTTTTGGGCTCACTTTCTTGAGTCCGAGCTTCTTCCCGGCTTCGTGCAACGCCTGCCGCAACGACTTTTCCCATGATTGGACGGCCGCATACGAGCCGCAATCTTCGTTCCTGGAACAGATGCGGACGGAACTCAGCGGTGGTTTGCTCTTAGAGCAGTCCCTGCTCTCAAAGAAAATCACTCAGTAGCGGCTCCCTTTTCCAAGGACGACCGCATACAGCCCAAGCTGTTCAATTTCCGGACAAAGCTCATGTACAAGTGCCAGCATTTCCTCTTTGTTCATTTAGTTTCCTCGTTCTTTCATTTGGACGGAGGTAATGAAATGCTGTTCTACACACTTATTCGCTTTTTCAAGGTCCCGCATCGCGGTCGCGCAACCGCGAGACCCCTCGGCCTCCCGCTACCCGCCGGCCCCATTCCTTCCGGGACCCAACTGGCGCATGGCCTCAAACAGGGCAATGCCTACCGTTGTAGCCAGATTCAGACTTCGAACTCGTGTCCGGTCGATTGGAATACACAACACCCGCTCGGATTCAGCTTCAGATTCAATAATCTCCTTCGGCAGCCCTTTCGCCTCCGACCCGAAGATGAGAAGGTCTCCGGGGTGGAAACAAAAATCGGAATAAGCACGGACGGAATGACTGGAAAAGTAGATGCGCCGGCTCCCCGGAAAGTCCCTGTCGAGAAACCCGAGGTCGGGGTGCACCCGCAGACGCACATGGGGCCAATAGTCGAGACCGGCACGTTTGAGGTGCCGGTCCGTCAGACGAAATCCCAAAGGTTCAACGAGGTGAAGAGGTGTTCGCGTGGCCGCGCATGTTCTGGCCACATTGCCGGTATTTTGAGGGATCTCCGGCTGATAGAGAACCACCTGGAGGCATGGCCGCCCTTCTTCCGAAACCCCGCGCAGATCCTTCATCCATCCGCTTTCACACAAATAAACGCGTTGCTCCCGTACTGCTCGCCGCTACTGCTGGGCCGTGCGAACCGCTCTTATGTAATGAGTCGCATAGTTTTCTTCGATCAGGTAGGTGTCGCCGTAGTAGAAGTCGGCGTAGACCGCTTTGTGGGAGTGATGGTCGCCTTCGGTGGAGGTCCAGAACGAAGTCTGGTTGCCCAGGATCTTGTCCTGATAAAGACCGGTGGTGCGGTCTTCGTCCTCGTTTATCAAGGTGACCATTTCCTGCTGCGTGGGATAGCGCCAGTCGCTATGGCCGCCGTAATTGGCCTTATTGAGTTGCTCGACGTACCCGAAACCCTCTTTCCATACCATCGGCTCCTTGGACGGACGAAGCTGCCACTCGAGGCCCGTGTTGCGATCCACTAACGTGTAGTCACCAAGTTTCTTGAAACGGTTCTCAGCCATGATTACTCCTTCTGTTAACAACGATGAATTGCTGGTGGTACTCGACCCAACCCAGGTTATCAATTTCCGGCATGGTGCAAAATCGGGTAACGCACACCGTGTCTCCCCATGACGGCAAGTTACCGGCACGACGCCGAGGGGTGTCCGGAACCGGGACCGAACGGAAGCGGCGCCACGCTCGCCCTCCCGCGCCGTTCCTTGCCTCGACATGTAAACTGCGGAACATGCTCGATTTTCGCCCCCCATGAGGATTCGTTTCCATTTATCGCGAGGAGCCTCGCGAGAAATCATATCAGGACTTTATTACCATAAAATCCGGCAAGAACGAACAAAAAATTGAGGGATTGTGAAAATTTTAGTTTTCAGATGGCAAACCCGCGGCAACGCACATTCTCGGCGCGCACGCCGCCGTGTTCCGGACGGCGCTCAGGCGACGCCGGTCGCGAAACGGCGCTCGAGAAACCGCGCCACCCGCTCGGCCAGGGCCGATTCCCTCCCGCCGTAGAAATGATCGCCCCGCGGGAAGATTTCCGTCTCGACAGCAATCCCGGCGTCGAGTTGCGGGGCCAGCCAGTTCCCGAAGGACCGCGAGGAGCAAAAATCGTCGTGCTCCCCGAGGGTGATGAGGCACGGGACGGCGGCTCCGGGCGCGCGAGGGAGCGCGAGATGCTCGAAGCTCAGGAAATCGAGGGGCGGAGAGACCAGGACGAGACTCGCGGGATCGACCGCCCCGAGCCGCAGGGCCTTCAACGCCACCCACGCCCCGAAGGAGTACGCCGCCAGGTGCACGGCCCCCGCCCCGCGCGCCCGGACATGGGAAACGGCCGCCTTCACGTCTTCGGCTTCGCCCTCGCCTTCGGCGTACGACCCGCCGCTCCCGCCCACTCCCCGGAAGTTGAACCGGAGCGTCCCGGCCCCCCACCGGTGAAAAGCCGCCGCGAGGGCTTCGACCACGTTGTTGCGCATGCTTCCGCCATAGAGGGGGTGCGGATGGCAGACGACGGCCCCGTCGCGGCCGCCGGATTCGGGGTTGCCCGGAGCGCGGTAGAGCCCTTCGAGGGTGATTCCGCCGCCGGATGGGATTTCGACTCTTTCTTCGGTCATGGCGTCCTTTCTTTCGACCGGTTTTTGTCGGCCGCTATTGGAACTTCAGGCCCGCGCGGGCGTAGAGTTCGTGCAGGTGGTGGACGGGGCCGTGCCCGCGGCCGAGGGGCAGGCCGTTGCGAATGGCTTCCGTTATGTAGGCCTTGGCGCGGGCGACGGCTTCCTCCACGCCGAAGCCTCTCGCAAGGCCCGCCGCGACGGCGGATGCGAACGTGCACCCCGTACCGTGCGTGTGCGGCGTGTCATGGCGCTCGTTTACGAACTCCCTGAAAGCCGACCCGTCGAAGAGAAGGTCCATCGGGCTTCCCGGCAGGTGCCCCCCCTTCACCACGACGCACCGGGGTCCCATGGCGTGGATGCGGCGCGCCGCCTCCTTCATCCCTTGCGCGTCCTCCACCTCGAATCCGGCCAGCGCCGAAGCTTCGTGCAGGTTGGGCGTGACGACGGTCGCGAGCGGCAGCAGTTCCCGCGTGAGCGCTTCGACGGCGTCGCTTCGAAGGAGGGCGTTCCCGCTCTTGGCGACCATCACCGGGTCGACCACGACCTTTCGCAGGTTCAGTTCGCGGATGTCGCGGGCGACGCGCGACACGATGGCGGCTCCGGCGAGCATGCCCGTCTTGACCGCGTCAACGCCGATGTCCTCCACCACCGAACGAATCTGCAGCGAGACGAAGTCCGGGTCCACTTCGAGTATGCCCTGGACGCCCACGCTGTTCTGGGCGGTCAGGGCGGTAACGGCGCTCATGCCGTACGCGCCGAGGGCGGCGAAGGTCTTGAGGTCCGCCTGAACGCCGGCCCCGCCGCCCGAATCGGAACCCGCAATGGTGAGACAACGAGGAATCTTCATGGATCTGCGCTCTCCTTTCTCCTGCCGGCGGTTCTCTTTTTTTACCACGAAAAACACAAAAAAACACGAAAAGGGCAAACCTGGGCCGGAGGCTGCCGGCAAGGTCGCCGGTAAAGCTACCGGTGATGTCGCGGCAAAGCTGCCGGTAATGTCGCCGCCAGGGTGAGCAGTATACCGGATTTTCGCATGAAAGTCCCGGTTCGGCGCGAGGTTTTTTGCCCCTTCGCATCTTCGGCAATGACAGGCGACCCGGTTTCGTGTTATCTCACCGGGCGACGCGGCGGGCGGAATCGGAATGCGCGTCGCCCGGCGCGCGGTTTCGGTCGCGAACGCAATGAATATGAAGAGCGCTCCATAAGGACTCACGGGAGGAGAAACACCATGGTCACGGTTGTTGCCCGGATCAGGGCGAAAGAGGGTATGGAAGAGCAGATGATGAAGGAACTCATGGCCCTGGTCGAGCCGTCGCGGGCGGACGCGGGCTGCGTCAACTACGACCTGCACCGGGCGACGGACGACAAAGGGCTCTTCCTTTTCCACGAAAACTGGTCGAGCAGGGAAGATTTGGAGGCTCACATCGCAAAGCCGCATCTCAAGGCGTTCCTGGAAAAGGCGGAAGCAATGACGGCGGGCGCCGTCGAGATCTCCATATGGGAGATGGTGAGCGCTCCGGCCCGCTGATCGCGGCAGGCCCCGGCCGCCGCGTATTGCCTGCAACCGGTTTGAAATAGGGTAGGGTTCGAAACAGGGCAGCACTTAAGCCGTCGCCCCCGCGAAGCTTGTCCCCGCGCAGGCGGGGAGCGGGGGGCCGGGAAGCCCTGAAAGACCTGGATTCCCGATTGCGCGGGAATGACGGTGAGTCCGAGTGACGGTAAACCCTTTCGAGCGCTACCTCAAACACACGCTTTATAGTCTGTAGACACACGGTCCATGAACCATGCCTGAAATCGAAATATAGGAAGCATATTCCCGGCGTGTACACACAGCCAACCGCCGGAAGCGTTGTCGGGCCGTCAATCGAGAAAAGCCGCGCCTTCCCGCAAGGGTCGAGAAGGGCATTTTCGCCGGGTTCATGGTTCTTCCGATCCGGAGCGCCCGGGTTTTGACTTACGGGGGCGCATCTCTTTTCCTGTTTTCAGGATTTAGAAACCTTTCGATACGCCGTTCATTTCAGCCCACTTCCGAATTTTTACTTCCGCGGCCGCAAACCGAGCGTTCATGCGGTTTGTATGGTACTAATGCGGTACGAATGCGGCGCCGATATGAGTTGAACACGACGCCGATACGCTCCGAAAAACACTGTCCAAGGGCCTGCGGCGATGCCGAAATCGATGAAAATGTCCGATGTATCGAGTAAAGCAGGCACAGTGCTTTTCACCTGAACTTCTCGGCGATTGTGCCGGTGTGCCCCGAGGGCGTCGCGTTCATGCATTGCGCCTTGAAGCGGTCGATAATTGCATCGTGGTTTTTGGCCAGGACGTTGAGTCCTCGCGGGTCGATCTCCTCGAGGGTCCGGGCGATGAATTCCAGATTTTCCAGGAATAGCGCCGGCCGGTCGATATCGCGGTCACGGTCCCTTTGATGCGTGGCGGTTTCAGGGGGGTTGTGAGTCGCCATCCACCGGCGCGCCGCCATGACCGCCTGGTGGTCCAGGGTATCCAAGGCGTCTTGCACGAGCTTCCGATGGATCTGGAGCTTCTTGCGCTTGAGATCGGTAAGGACCTTCCGATGCTCCTTTTTGCGTTCGGACCAGTCCCCTTCGTCGGCCCATCGCTTGAGCTGAGATTCGGAAACGCCCGTCTCCGCCGAAACCTCTTTGAAGCCGAGCCCCTCGAATACATACAGTTCTTCGGCTCTCTCACGTATCTCCCAGGAGTATCCCTTCCGTCCCACAGCTTCACCTCTCCTGTTCGGATTTGGATTGACGATGTCCATTCCATCCTGATGAGGCGTCACCAGGAACGGAAATGTCCAACACGGTAGGATGCGCGCCGCATCACCTTTCAGCGTGACAGGAGCGGCGGCGCCCTTCCCTGGAGATGCAGTAGCAGAATCCCGCGCCGGAATCCAGCGTCAGATTCGATAGGTGATTTTTTATTTGGCAAGAATGACGGTTGCACGAAGAACCGCATATGAGAAATATGGATGTCGAACGGGACAGTTTCATCCCGCTGGAGCATTCGGCCCGAGGCGGGACCGTTGGTTCCGGGTCTTTGCGCTCCACCGCTCGAGACTGGATGCGGCCGGTTGCCCATTGTTCGACGCCTGCCGCGCCCGCGCTCATTGCCCGGGCGAGTCGCTCCCGGGGCTATCCCCGTTCCTTTCGGCCAGCGGTTGTCTCATCGCTTGCGAGCAAACCGACGGCCTTCTCGTATGCACCCGCGATTTCTCGCCGATTTCGGGCCGCCAGGACGATATCCCAGGTCTACATCGTCGCCTTCCAGGTCGCATGGAAATCTACAGCTTCATATCTAATCAAAAGTTCTTGCGGATAGCGCCTCATTGTTGGTAAAATCCATACGCTGATAATTGGATCTTCGAGTAAATATGCAGCTTGATACGGCTACGAGGCGCGTTCTTGATAGGGTTCCGGGGCGCATCGCGCGGAATGCGGCGGGCAGACAGAATGGTTCGCGCGCGAGGTGATTCGGGCAAGACGGTTTGGGACATGGCCGCGTGGATGGCCATCGGCTTCGGAGGGATTCGTGGCGGCAAGGGAAGCAAGGATCTACGTTTCATCGACTTACGAGGACCTGAAGGAATACCGGGAGAAGGTTCGTAACGCCATTCGGAAAACGGGCCATATCGATATGGCAATGGAATACTATGCCGCGGAAGATAAGCGTCCGCTCGACAGATGCCTCCGAGACGTTGCCGACTGCGATGTTTACATCGGCGTCTTTGCCTGGAGGTACGGGTATATTCCCGACCACGACAACCCGCGGGGGCTCTCCATAACGGAACTGGAGTACAGGCAGGCCGAGAGTCTGAAGAAACCGTGTCTCATTTTTATTCTTCACGAAGATGCTCAGTGGCCTCGTAAGTTTGTGGACCGGGACGGTGCTCGGATCGACAATCTCAGGACGGAACTGAGCAAGAAGTGGATGTCCCCTCCATTTGACTTTGCCGAAGACCTCGAGGCAAAGGTCAGCCAGGCAATACACCTGTGGGAGAAGGAGCAGGGCCGGCTCCCTCCTGTTGAGTTAGGTCCGCATTTCGACCCTAAGAAATACTTCGAAAAGATGAGAGAGTGCTACGGGCGCCTCGATATGGAAGCTCTCACTCCGCCCCAGAAGGAGGAATTCCTCCAGATTCAGCTCCGGTCCGTTTTCGTGGAGCAAAGCGTTCGCGAAGACCCCCCACCCATGGAATTGCCGAAGGAGATATGGGAGAAGATGCTCCGGGAACGGGAGATAAACCCGGAGGATTTTCCCGAAGCGCTGAGATGCGATATCGCTTCCATAACCGCGGACTGCAGGTCCTACCAGTCCAAACCAGCCGTGGGCGTTCTCGACGTATCGGCGGATCAGCGCTATCGGCACGCGGTCATCCTGGGACATCCCGGTTCGGGAAAATCGACTCTGGCCCGCTATCTCCTGCTGAACCTCATTGATCCCGGAAAAGATCCGAAACTGAGTCCCGCGCTGGACAACTATCTGCCTCTCCTCATCGAACTGAGGAACTATTGGGGGCTCTGCACGGACGGCAAGTGCGATACATTCCTGCAATTCCTCGAGTACATGGGGAAGACCGAAGGGTGGCGTCTCAATGCGGCGGAGCTGAGTCGATATCTCAGCGAGGACGGGCGGGCGGTTGTCGTCTTCGATGGACTCGACGAGATATTCGACCCGTCGGAGAGGGAGCGTATCGCCCGTCGGATTACCGGTTTCAAGACGGACTACCCCAAAGCAAGGATTGTCGTCACCAGCCGGATCTACGGTTACGGCAGGAAGATATTCACGGACGCGGGATTCCACCATTTTACGCTGCAGGACCTTGACGAAAGCCAGGCGGAGGCGTTTGTCGACAGATGGTACGACCTGGCCCTTTCAGACCGTTCCGGCGAAGCCGCGGAGCGTAAAGAGCGCATTATGCGCTCATTCAAGGAATCTCCCTCGATTCGCCAGTTGGCGGGCAACCCCATGCTCCTGACCATTATGGCCATCATCGGCAAGCACCAGGAACTACCCCGGGAGAGGTGGAAGCTCTACGACCATGCGGCCGCCGTCCTGATCCAGCATTGGGATGTGAACAAACACCTGAAGAGCCACAATGTGGGCATGGACTTTGTGGATGAGGACGACAGGAAGGAACTCCTCCGCAGGGTCGCCATGAGGATGCAGGGCAACGCGGGCGGACTCGGCGGGAATTACATCCACAGGGAACATCTCGAGGACGAGTTCGAACGGTATCTGAAAGAACGCTATTTGCAGACGCCCGACATGGCCGCTCGCATCGCGCGCGCCATGATAGACCAGTTCCGGGAGCGAAATTACATCCTTTCCCTGTACGGGGCAAACCTATACGGATTTGTCCATCGGGCTTTCCTGGAATACTTCTGTGCCGCCGGTTTTGTGCACCTATTCGAGAAGACGCCGGATATGCCCATGGATAAATTAAAGAGCGAGGTGTTCGGGCGGCACTGGGAAGACCGGAACTGGGATGAAGTGCTGCGTCTCATCTGCAGCATGATCGGTGAGAAGTTCGCAGGGGAACTCATCCGCTATCTTGCGAGAGAGATCAATGACTCCGGATGGGATGAGGCGGAGCCTCCCTGGCGCCTCTACCTTGCTGCGCAATGCTTGAGCGAGATCAAGAATCCAGCCTCTCTTGCCGATATTGCCGGGTTGCTGCTGGAAGATATCTGTGGGTATTTGGACTTTCTCCTTCAAGGTGTTGTTTTCTACGATAAAACAACAAGTGTAAACAAGCACCTGATGCCATTCATCAAGAGTATCGGATCCAGCCGGCCGAATGTAGAACCGATGGTCAAATGGTTGAGGAGTTTGCTGCCATCGACAATACCGCGGATAAGTGTAAATGCCGAAATAGCGGGAAGCGTCATTGGGTCCTTGGGCAAGGGAAGAGAAGAAGTACTTGCAGTGGTTCAAGAATATGCTGATTCCGATGTTCGTGAGCACCTCTTGTTCGTACCTTATTCATTGGCTGTAGGGTGGCGCGACAATCCCGCAACATGCAAGACATTGTTTCGTCTGGCCCGTTCCCGCGCTCATGAGGATGTACGCGGTACCGCCACATTTGCACTGGTAGAGCACTACAGGGATGATCCCGATACGCTGGCCCTGATCCGTGACCGCGCGGTTGAGGATGTTCATTGGTCTGTACGCGGTACCGCCACATTTGCACTGGCGTGGCACTACAGGGATGATCCCGGTACGCTGCCCCTGATCCGTGACCGCGCGGTTGAGGATGTTCATTGGTCTGTACGCGGTACCGCCACATTTGCACTGGTAGAGCACTACAGGGATGATCCCGGTACGCTGCCCCTGATCCGTGACCGCGCGGTTGGGGATGCTCATGAGGATGTATGCCGTACCGCCATTGAGGCACTGGCAGAGCACTACAGGGATGAGCCCGATACGCTGCC
>CAYOVG010000143.1:0-3366 GCA_964407285.1 uncultured Syntrophobacteraceae bacterium | reverse complement strand
GATGAGCCCGATACGCTGCCCCTGATCCGTGACCGCGCGGTTGGGGATGCTGATGAGGATGTACGCAGTACCGCCATTGGCGCACTGGCAGAGCACTACAGGGATGATCCCGATACGCTGCCCCTGATACGGGACCGTGCGAACCATGATGAATCGAAGAATGTTAGAAAGCTCGCAAAGGAAGCCTTGAAGTTCATTTTTGGTGAAGATATCGAATTAGAAAGTGAATGAGTCGCCAAGATGCAGGTATCCCACTCGATGTCAGATGATCCGTAACCAGGAGCCCAGGGTGGTGCCGGCATTTACGGATTGGGTTGCTCTGTGATCGCACCGTCAATCCGGGTCATGCGGATGACCTGGAGGGGAAAGGTCTCGAAGGGGACCGGCAGGGAGATCCATGTATTGGGATGGGCAATCGCGAGGGGGTTGCCGTCGAGGTCTTCGATCCGGTCGAGATTGTAATGGATCGTTCTACCGTCGGGGTACAGGAATTCGAGGCGCATCCCGACCGTCAGGCGGCTTCTGACTTCCATACAGAGACGACCGCGAGTCAGCGGGTCGGGGCGGACGAGTCCGGCCAGGGTGTGCGTCTGGACATAATTGGTGAACTCATCGACATTTCCATCCATAAGGCGCTTCCGGCTCGCACGGTCTTCGCTCGTGTCGCCGTTCGCCATGAGATTCCTCCCGCTCGCACGGTCTTCGCCCATGTCGCCGCCGCCAATGAGATTCTTCCCGCCCATACGGTTCTCATTCACGTCGTCGTTCCCTACGGGATTCTTGCCGCTCGCACGGTCCTCGCTCATGTCGCCGTTTCCCGCAAGATTTTTCCGGCCCATACGATCCTCACTCGTACGGCTGTCGCCCCCATGGTCCTTTCCCTCCATGCGGTCCCGATCGCGGAACAGGAACCCCTTCGTGTACGGGCGGTGGCTGATCTTTTCCAGGTCGTCCATCCAGCCGTCCTCGACCCGGTAGTCCTCCGGATGCTCCCAGTACCTGTCGATGGCCCGCCGGTAGGTCCGGACGGTTCCGGCCAGGTACAGCGCCCCCTTCATCCGGCCTTCGATCTTGAAGGAATCGACTCCCGCCTCCATGAGGCGGCCGAGTTCGCCGAGCAGGCAAAGGTCCCTGGAGTTGAAAATGTAGGTCCCCCTGGCGTCCTCGAAGACGGGGAAGTACTCGCCGGGGCGTTTTTCCTCCACGAGCGAGTAGGACCACCGGCACGGCTGCGTGCAGCGGCCCCGGTTGGCGCTTCGTCCCGCCATGAAGGCGCTCATGAGGCACCGCCCCGAATAGGACATGCACATCGCCCCGTGGACGAAAACCTCCAGTTCGACGCCGCTGTGCTCCCGGCCGGGTCGCTCCCCCGTGGAACTCGCGCCGCCGGGCCGGTCGTCCGCGCTTCCCGCTTCACCGGGGTTCAGTCTTCCGCATAGGTCTATGTCCACGCCTCCGCCCGCGTTCACGCTCTCGCCCACATCCACATCCGCGCCCGCGCCCGCGTATCCGCCGGTCCGCTCGCTGACGGCCCGCAGGTCGTCGAAGGAAATCTCCCGGGCAAGGTTGATCCGGCGAACTCCCTGATCCCGCCAGAACAGGACGGCGGCGGAGTTGGTCGTGTTCGCCTGGGTGCTCAGGTGGATGGGGATGGAGGGGCAGTATTTCTTCGCCAGGCTGATCGCGCCGGGGTCGCTCATGATCACGGCGTCCGCCCCGATATCACCGAGGTATTCCAGGTAGCCGGGAAGCGCCGCGAGGTCGGATTCCGTGGGGAAGATGTTGACCGTCACGTAGAGCTTTTTGCCCATTCCGCGGGCCATGCGGCAGCCTTCCGCCAGTTCTTCCCGGTCGAGGTTTTTCGCATAGGCCCTGAGCCCCCATTCCTTGCCGCCCACGTAGACGGCGTCCGCGCCGTAGAGGAAGGCGATGCGGCATTTTTCGAGGCTTCCGCCGGGCGCGAGGAGTTCCGGCTTGATTCCACGCTTGCGGGTATGGCGCGTACCGGGCGTATTTCCGGAATGGCTCGCGGTAGCGGTATGGTTCGCATTGCCGGCGGGGCTCGCATTGCCGGTACGGCTCGCATTGCCTGCAGGGCCTGCAACGGTAGCGGGGGTATTGTGCGAAATGTGCGTACTCCGGGGTTTTTCCAATCCTCATCCCCTCGATTATCGAAATTTGAACGATCTCGACCGAAATGACAGTTACGTTTGACAAATCTGAAAAGCACCTGTAGGTATCATTATACACCGGAGAAGGCAAACAGCATGGAAATGGGGAATACAGCCCGGGGCTTACGCGGGTTTTTGAGAGTATACATGGCTTGAGTATGGATGGTTTGAGAGCGCGGAGAGGAACGGCGGGGACGAAACCCCGCCCTGTCGTCGCCTCGTCCGGACCATCGCGTCAGCACGCACGGCGCCGGAGAGCGTCGGCCTGGAGTGTGGGAACGGCGAAACCCGGAACGAACAAGTTGCGATGCGGAACCCGCAGCCCATGAATTTGGAGAACCCGTAACGCGGGACCCGCAACCGGCAACTCGCAACCCGAAGCCCGAAGCCCGTAACGCGCAACCGACAACTCGAAACGCGGAACCCGCAACCCGTAACGCGCAACTCGCAACACTGAACCCGCAACCCCACCCCCGCCAGTGGAGGCAGGTCACCGGAATGGGATCGGAAGCTGAAATGAATCACACGGAGCGGATCGCCTGGCTGACGCTCAAGCTGACGCCCGGCCTCGGGAACCGTTCCATCCTGAGACTGGTCGAGCGCTTCGGGTCGCCCTCGGCGGCGCTCCGGGCTTCCGCCGGGGACCTCGCCGGCGTCCACGGCCTGCGCCGGGAGGCCGTCTCCGCCCTCGCCGCGAAGCGGACCATCCGCTCCCCGGAAGCCGAACTGGACACCCTCCGCCGGAAGGGCGTCACGATGCTCTGCCTCGGCGACCCCGGCTACCCGTCCAACCTCGCCCCCATTCCCGACCCTCCCGCCGTGCTCTTCGTCGAGGGGAGCATCGAGCCGCGCGACCTGGTGTCCGTCTCCGTCGTCGGGTCCCGCGCCGCGTCCCCCCTGGGCATGGCCTTTACGGAGCGGCTCTGCGCGGACCTGGCCGGGCGCGGCATCACCGTCGTGAGCGGCCTCGCCGTCGGGGTCGACGGCGCGGCCCACCGCGGGGCGCTCAAGGCGAACGGCGGGCGCACCCTCGCCGTCGTGGGCTGCGGTCTTGACATGGATTACCCTCGTGCAAATAGTGAACTTCGAAGGAAAATAGTTTGTTCGGGAGCCATATATTCGGAATTCCCCCTGGGGACGCCGCCCGCGCCCGGCCACTTTCCCATGCGAAACCGCATCATCAGCGGCCTGAGCC
>CAYOVG010000142.1:0-16146 GCA_964407285.1 uncultured Syntrophobacteraceae bacterium | reverse complement strand
CTCGATGAATCGGTGAGTCGGTAAATGGGGGCACCGGTAAATCTGCGCCCCGCTGCACAAGATCGATCATACCGCACGAACAAAGGCCCAGGAGCATGCGGGCTGAAAGATTCCACCTGTATTATAGCTGCTTCCCGAGTAAATGACAGGGCCGGTTTGCGGACCGTTTTTCCGCTTCTTCCGTCACGCTGTTCCAGAAAACGAAAACGGCGGAAATGCCGGAGCATTTCCGCCGCCTTTGAGAGCAAGGGATGGTCGATTTACGCCGTGAACGGGTGGAAAGCTGAGCTTTTCTTCCGCGGTTCGGCCGTGGGTCGCGGCTTGCCGCGTTCCGACAGCCCGGTCGCGGCCAATGCTGTTAAACCAAGTTCCCCCCCCCCCGCAGGCGGGGGTCCCGCAAACCTCGAGAAAAACGGATTCCCGCCGACGCGGGAATGACGTTGCCGGGCCTGAAGTCAACAGCACTGCCGGCCGCGGCCGGCGGCCGTAACCGCACCGCGAAGCCGGATTTCAACCGTTCACGGCATATAAACCGCGCAAATCCGGTAATCGCTGTCTTCCCTCATCAATAGCCGCGAGCAGCGATCGGGTCGGAGACCCTGGATCAGAACGCAAGTCCCGCTTAATCGATCTGCTCAACAAGGTAATTCTGAATTCCCATCTGTTGGATTTGGTCGAGCTGAGCTTCGAGGAAATCGATATGGTCTTCCTCATCCTTCAGGATCGAATCGAGGAGTTCCCGCGTGCCGTTGTCCCCGACCTCCACAGCCAGCTTGATGGCCTCATTGTACGCCTTGAGGGCATCCAGTTCATCGTTCAAGTCATTCTTATGCTGTGTCTCGACATCGGAACCGATATGGATCTGCTTCAAGTTACTCACGATGGGCCGGCCTTCCAGGAACAAAAGCCGCTCGATCAGCTTTTCGGCATGCTTCATCTCATCGAAGGCCCGCTTCCTGGCAGCCTTATGCAACCTTTCATAGCCCCAGTTCTCGCACATTTCGGAATGAACCATGTACTGATTGATCGCCGTCAGTTCGTCCGAAAGAAGATTGTTCAATGAATCGATCATTCTGTCATCGCCTTTCATCTTTTCATCCTTTCTCGTGGCTGGTTATTCAGGTTCATCGCGAAGCTCCACGGCATCACCGGAAAATCGGGAAGCGCTCACCATTCCCGGAAGCATTGCGCGGGAAGGGAGCGCACCGCCCGGCTATCGAAGACAATAGCGCACAGGAACACTAAAATAGTGTCGGGGAAGAAAAAACCGTTGCATGCCCTCTGCCCGTCAGAGGTTTGAGCAGGCCGCCGCATCCCGGCCGCGTGTCACCGGGCTGCACAGTACAAGAGCCCTTGGATTGCCGAATGGTCATTTCTGAGATTTTTGACACGGCGGCACCGGATAAAGAGAATTTCTTTGCGGGAATATCCCCCATCGCTCCGGCAGCGCCGACCCGGACATCACGGCGCATGAACCAAGGCCATGAATCCAGCTTGAATCCATGTTAATGCTGCCGGGGAAATTTGCAAGGCATTACGGGGATTTTTCGGAACCGGAGGGACCCCGGCCCTCTTTGCCTGTTCGAACGCATCCCGATGAGAAGTATCTTGACGGCATTGTCGGTCTTCTTTATTATACAAGAGCTTGCATTTCCCGTGAAATACCGCTAAGTACTCATCAAGAGTTTTTAATGTAATAAGCTGTTCGCGCCAAGATGTCGAAGACTGTTCTGTTCGGGCGGGGTATTGGAGTACTAAGGAGATGAAGTAAAGTAAAAGTATTAAAGGACGGGTGATCGGGTCGTTTCGGCAATCCGATCATCGGTTCATTAATATTTTGCCGTTTTGATATCGGGCCTGGTTTATGGGCAGATCTTTTCAGGCTTTGGAGGGCGCTCCTCTACGCCTGCAACGCATCGATGCCGCATTGCTAATCTTCTAACCTTTACAAGGTATATCGCATATGGCTCAGAATCCTGATTTTCGCGCAGAATTCCAGCAGATATTTGATTCCCTGAATAATATCGAAACGACGATCAAGCAGTACGACAAGTTCCTGGCTGAGGAACTCAAGACGATCAAGGCATCCTTCTCTCAGCTTCGGGAAAGTATGGTCCGGGGATTGGAGCCCGATAAGGAACCGGTGGAAGAGGAAGAACCGGTGGAAAAGAAACGTGCGGCGGGCGCCGTCCCAAAAGCGCGAACCCCAAAATCCTCCACCGGTAAATCCGTAATGGATTGGGAGAAGGCGACCGCGGAACAACGAGGCGTACTCGGTCTCATTCTCCAGGAGCTTCAGCCGCTACGGGAGAAGATCCATTCCGCTCACGGTACGCCGGAGTACGAGAGCCTCCTGTCCGAACTCCACCGAACCGTAAACAGGAGGTGCTTCGAGGAGAACCTTCCGCCTTATATACTGGAGGGAGGACGGTATCCGGGGTACGGCGATCATGACGAACCCTGAGCGAAACCGCGGGTGGTGGTCCCACCCCCCTGCCACCGCCTGCCGTTTCGCCGCGACCCGACTTCCCGCAGTTGCAGAGGCCGAGCGTCCCGGCGAGCAGACCGCATTCGCCGAGGTCGCCCGCTGCTCCACGCTCAGGAAGGGGAGACCCCCCTGGTCAACGCGGGTGTGGTCAGGTTTTTGGGTTCCTCAACCGGCTCGGGGTTTTCCGGGATGTCCACGGTTACCGGATCATGTCCCCCGGGAAGCGCCTCATTGCACAACCGCCGGATGCCCGTAACGGGACCGGGAGGTTCGCCCCGCGACGAGGAGTTTCCATACAACCCGGTTTACGTCCTTTTGTCCCCTCCGCCCATGGAGACCCGAGCCTGTAAGCGGAACGCAACCCGCCTTACGCCCATGCCTTACGAGTTCCCAAACCCGCAACTCGCACGCCACACCCCACAACCCGGAACCCGAAACTCCCTCACCGTAGACCAGACGAGGAGACATCGGCGAGTATTTCGAGCGCCTTGCGCATGGTTTCCTGCAACGATGCAAAATAATCCCGCGCCTTAGCGGCTTCGTTCGTTCTTGCCGCCTCCTCGATCTTCCTGGCGAGATGTACCACCCCCACGGCTTTGAGGGTCCCCGAGGAACTGACCATCCTGTGAGCCAGCCTGGCCGCCCGGTCCATTTCCTCGTGGTCCAGAGCCGCACCGAGTTCATCCATTCTGTCCGGGGTCTCCCTAAGGAATACATCGATAGCTTCCCTGAAGAAGTCCTCGAGCTTCGGGATCACCAGGCAGTCCGATTTCAGCGCCTCCACATCGACGGGAGGAATCGCTTCCCGCCCTCCGGCGGCAGTCGCGGGCATCTCCGTTGTCTTTCCTTTCCCGCCCAGCACCATCTCCATGGAACTGAACAAATTTTCCACGTTTACCGGTTTGGCCACATAGGCATTCATCCCGGCTTCGAGGAAGCGTTCGCTATCGCCTTTCATGGCGTAGGCAGTAAGGGCGATGATCGGTATAGTGGGGTCGACGCCTTCCAGTTCCCCGCTTCTGATGATTCTCGTCGTATCGAGCCCGTCCAGTTCGGGCATCTGCACGTCCATGAGGATGAGATCGAATGGTTTGGTCTTCTTCAGGACTTCCAGCACTTCCTGCCCGTTAGCGGCCGTGACGATTTCATGTCCCTTACGCTGCACGAAATGGACGAGAAACGTGCGGTTCATTTCATTGTCTTCGGCCAGCAGGATTCGAAGCCCCCTCGGGGTAGAGGCTACGGTATCCGCAGGTCCGGAAGCTTCCTTCCGCTCGGTCGCTCCATGAACGGCATGCCGGCACCGAATGGTGAAGTAGAATGTGGTCCCCCGTCCCTCCTCGCTCTCGAACCATATCCCGCCCCCCATCATCCCAACCAGCCGTTTGCATATCGCCAGCCCGAGACCCGTTCCACCGTACTTCTTCGACGTGGAAGCATCGGCCTGAGTGAAACTCTCGAAAAGCCTCTCGTGCAACCCCCGTGCGATTCCAATTCCGGTATCCCGAACGGAGAAGAGCAGTTCCAGGGCGGGCGAACCGGGCGACCCGCCCCTCTTCTCCAAATCCCTTCCGTCCGCGCCTTCCTTCGGGTTCCTCCCGACAGCGATCAGGATCTCCCCCGTCTCGGTGAACTTGACGGAATTACTCACCAGGTTGGCCAGCACCTGCCTGAGCCTGTCGGAATCGCCGACCACGTTTTCGGGGACGGCGGGAGAAACGGCGCAACTCAGGCGAATGCCCTTCTGCCCGGCGGCAACCCCGTACGTTTCGACGACCGCCCGGAGCAAAGCGCCGGGATCGAAAACCTCCTCGTCCAGATCCAGCATTCCGGCATCGATTTTGGAAAGATCGAGGATGTCGTTGATGATGTGCAGGAGCGATGTGGCCGCATCCCGGACGGTGAGAAGACACTTGCGCACCTGGACGTCGAGTTGCATCGAAAGGGCCATATCCACCATCCCCAGGACGGCGGTGATCGGGGTCCTTATCTCATGGCTCATATTGGCCAGGAACTCGCTTTTGGCATGGACCGCCGCTTCGGCCGCGCGCTTGGCCTCCAGCAACTGATTGTCCACCTCCTTTCTCGCCGTGATATCGATAAGGATGCCGTCGATATGAACCGGTTTTCCGTCCCAGCCGTACGTGCATTGCCCGATCTTGTGAACCCAGCGCACGCTTCCGTCATGATGAACGATACGATACTCGACTTCAAAGGGTCTCTTGCGCGTGACGCCGTCGCGCACCGCATCGATGAGACCGGGGAGGTCCTCGGGAGCCACGATATCCGAAAAGGTAACAGTTCCTTCCTGGAAATGCGCCGCCGGTCTGCCGGTTATAGCCTGTATCCCTTCACTCACGAAGCCGGCGCGCCAGGGCGCATCCACTTCATGGCGAAATACCGCTCCGGGGACATTCTCAACCAGGGTCCGGTACTTTTCCTCACTCCACCGGAGCGATTCCTCCGCGCGCTTGCGCTCGACGATCCGCCACACGGAATCCATGAGCAACATGAGCTGCAGCATATCCGTCTGGTCGTAGTCGGCCTGCTTGTTCGCCACGCCGATCACGGCAACGATTTTCCCGTAGCTGAAGATGGGCACTGTCAGAAACTTGAAGATCTCGGCATGCCCCTCGGGATAGCCCTTCTTGAGCGGATGGAAGTCCTGAAAGTTGTTCACCACGATGGGTTTTCGCCCGCGGACGGCATCCCCCCAAATACCGGTGAGATCGAGCCGGTAAACCGTCTGCTTTTCAACGACGTGGCACTTCTCCATCACCGATTTCGACCACGAACTGAGTTCGAAGACTTTCCTGTCTTCGTGATAGTGGTAAATGTATCCGAATTCGCTCCCGGTCAGCTTCAGCGCTTCATTGAGGGCATGTTCGAGCAACTCCTCCGTGTTGTCGAACTGGTGCTGGAGAATGTGCACCAGGCTTTGCAGGCGGGCTTCGTTGAGTTTGACGGCGTCCTCGGCCCGCTTCCGTTCCGTGATGATTTCGAAAGCGGTGTATACTCCGTGCGGCTCCGGACTGCCGGGTCGAAACTGGGGAACGGCCGTGACATTTAACCATGTATAATTTCGTTCTCCGGAGAGCGGCGCCCCCATGACGGCGTTTCTCACCTCCTCCCCGGTCCTGAGAGCAACAATCGACGGAAAGGCGTCTCGCTCGTATTCCGAGCCGTCTTCGTGAATTGCGTGACGGACGACATCGGACCCCACCCTTCCGATCATCCGCTCCACGGGTATGCCGAGGATACGCTCCGCCGCC
Organism: uncultured Syntrophobacteraceae bacterium; assembly: GCA_964407285.1. Classification (GTDB taxonomy): domain Bacteria; phylum Desulfobacterota; class Syntrophobacteria; order Syntrophobacterales; family Syntrophobacteraceae; genus CAYOVG01. The sequence goes on along the minus strand of CAYOVG010000142.1, from coordinate 10,386 downwards.
GTATTGGCGTGAGTGATCACCCCTTCCCGGTCCTGGTAGAACACCCCCTGGGTCATCGTCTCGAAGAGCGTCCGGTGCTTCTCCTCGCTTTCCCGAAGGGCGATTTCCGCCTGCCGGTGACCGGTAATATCCGAAATCACCCCGATCAGCCCGGCCAGTGTTCCGCTTTCATCGTAATAGGGGGCTTTGTTGAAAATGACGTCGCGCACCGCGCCGTCGTTTGCGTGCACTCTGTATTCGTAAACCTGCCCGGTTTGCTTCCGGAACAGTTCGAGGTCCGCCTGGTGGTACTTGTCGGCCATGACCCGGGGGGCCAGGTCGTACGCCGTGCTCCCGATGATCTGCTCCCTGGTTCGGCCGAGGAGCTCCTCAAAGGCCTGGTTGCACCCCAGATACCTCCCTTCCAAATCTTTGTAGAAGACGGGCGAAGGTATGGTTTCCAGCAACGTCTCCAGGAACTTCCTTTGATTTATCTCCCTTTGCTCCGACAGCTTCCGTCCGGTTACGTCCCGCAGTGAAGCAAGGTAAACGGGCTCCCCCTCCCACTCCAACTCCACCACCCGCATTTCGGCGACGCGAAGCTGCCCTTGCGGCTGCAGGATATCCAGTTCCGAAGGGGTGTCGGGGTTCAGGGGAAACCCGAAAGCGGCGCCGATCAACTGAGCGCCGGTACGTCCCAGGAGCGTCTCGCCGGCTGGATTTATGAAGCGTATGACTCCGTCTTTTCCGATGATGATGATGGCATCGGCGTTCAATTCGATGAGTGTGCGGAAACGGACGTCCCCGGAATGACCCGCTGTAATAAGGTTGTATTTGTCCCCGTCTTTGTCGAGCATACGATACTCCGGCAAAAGATTCGAAGTCCCGGCCGGCGTTCCGGCAGCAACGGCCCGAGTCGGATCCACGTTACATCAGCGGCCATTCGGTTGCAGGCGCAACGACGACCATCGAATAATCAATCATTGAGTACTTCTTTTATTAGCACAATTGCAAGCATTTTCCATTCAAATCTCCGGCATTCGGAGGCGCGGTCGACGATGCATGGCCGGTGGGAAGTCGGCTGTAACGGACCTGCGGCAATGGAAGCCGGAAAGGTCCAACCGCCAGAAGCGAAGAAGACATGTAAAACATGGGATATTTCGGGGACGCCGGCAAATCCTGGTGCGGCAATGAAGCGGTCTCCCGGCTGATCGTGGGACAGATAATCAAGAACGCTCTTTCATGTTCTTTAGAGGTAATTCTTTTTGCGGGGATTAACCCGTTCCGGCTCTCATTCCCGCCACTTTCCCATACAGACAGACGAGTGAAGGGAGTAGCGCTCACACCATGGGCTACCAGGGAACTGCAGATCATCAGGCTCACGACATCCCAGATCAACTTGTTTTCCAACCGGTGTTCCATCAAGTTGGAGTAGTAGACAGCAGCGACAGCAACTGGGCCGAACCAGCCAAGGAACGGCGCATCAGGGATACTGCGCGCACTGGGGAGCAATGGGCGCAGGAGGAGCAGCACTGAGATGCGACGAAAGATGAGTACGGCAACGGCGAGGAGTACGCCGCTCCAGCCCACAGCAAACCGTCCGCTCCACGGGAGCGCGATTCCCAGGAGAGCGAACACCGGAACGGCAAAGAAGCGATTCACCGCCTCATGCGCCGTCTTCTCCGTTGACCGGACCCCGGAACCGACCACCTGATCAAAGGCGGTAGCCGACGCAAAGACAACGAGCACCTCGTCGCTCTGAATGAGCTTCCCCATTCCTACCATGAATAATCCCACTGCCACCGTGTAGGCGAGTCGCCAGTCCTCTTTCATGAGATCATGGCTTTCAGCTGTCTCCAAAGGCTTCCCGGCCGTCAATCCTATCGCCAGTCCCACGAGGGTTGCGACACCAACATCCCAAAGCAGTGTTTGCCGCACCCAGTACAAGAGCGCTTCTTCGGGAGGACGAGTCAATACCGGAAAGGGAAGAAAGACGAAGAGGAAGCTTAGGCCGTCATTTCCACAGGATTCGAATGAGATCGCATGGCGCATCCGTTGAGGGAGATTCTCTTCAGCAACGGCGTCGGTGACTATCGGGCTCGCAGCAATCGGGTCCGTTGCGGTAATGATTGCGCCGATGAGAACCGCAGTTCAGAATGAAATATCGAGAATCCAGTAAATGAAGAAGGTGCAGCTTACCCACATCAGAGGCATTCCCATCCCGATCAGCACCGCTATCAACCGCCAGTCCTGCCGGCGATGCAGGCCTACGTCGGTGCCCGCGGTGCTCAAGCCGTGCCCCGTGAGTCGGAGCCGGTGAGAGAGGAGGAGGATGAAGCCAGGGCCAAGAAGCGGGAACCGGCCGGCAAGGAAGAGTTATTGCGTATGGAACGGCGTGCCGTGCGCCAAAGACGCCGGCACGAAGACCAGGCATGGCGGCAGATGCGAGAGCAACGCAAAGACAAATTGAAGGCCCGCAAGCAAAAGAAGCAGAGCCGCACTCAACGCCATGCTCAGGAGCAGCAGTGGAGATCCCGGCGCAAGGTGCGCCGGGATCAGTTGAGAGTCCGCAAGGAGGAGGGTCGGCTCTGGCGGGAACAAAGAAATCAGATACGCCGACACAAGCAGACTCTTCCTATCGTGAGTGCGTGGATTGCCGTTCCGGTCATCGTGGACAGCGCCACACGCCGCTGTTTTGGTCTGCCCCTGTTTAGCGGCGGCCCTCATGTGACGGCCCAGATGGTGGTAGACCAGCTCAAGGCTTTGCTCCCCTGTGAGTTGCACTATCTCATAGCCCACAGGGGAGTGCACTTTGGCAAGCTCCTTGAGCAACCGGCCGGCGAGAGACAATTCACACGGGTCTACCTTGCTCCCCACAGACCCCGGAGCAACGGCATCGCGGAGCGCTTCGTACGAACTCTCCAAGAGTGGCTTCTTGACAGACATTGGAGCAGTCCCGAGGAACTCGACACTTTCCTGTCAGTGTTCCTATCCGAATACAATGACCGCCCTCATTAGGGTAGAGAACTCAATGGCCTCTCGCCCATCGAGTTCGAACGGCGACTCCTACAGACTGTCTGATATCATCGGGACCACTACAGATTCTTGAAAAATGGTCCCCATGGTCCCCAAGACGTAAACCAAGAAGAATCATGATTCCCTCTCAGAGGTCCCTATCATGGATAGTGGTCCCTAAAGTGGTCCCCAAGCAACAAAAAAGGGCTTCAGCTTATCGCCGAAACCCTTGATTTTACTCATATTGCCGGAGGTCGGAATCGAACCGACACGACCTTGCGGTCACTGGATTTTGAGTCCAGCGCGTCTACCAGTTTCACCACTCCGGCGCAACGAGAGGAATTATAGTCGTTCGGTCCGCATGGTGTCAAGAAAAAGCGGAAGCAACTCCGGACGCACGGAAAGAAAAAAACCGGAGCCGGCAGGCAGCCCGCAAACCGACTCGATAAATCCGGGCAACTCCGATACCCGGATCAAAACATCACCTGGAGCACCTCGTCCATCCTCCGCAGCTCCTTCTCGATCACGCCGCTGTCGCCCCCGCCGAACCTCCCTTTCCTCTTGCACTCCAAAAGCTCCTTGACGGCGCCGAAAACGGCGTCGAACGCCGCTATGACGTCCAGGTCGTCACTCATGCCCTTTTCGAATCCGGGCGCCAGACCGGCGATAAGGTCACGCACCACTCCATCGGAAGAGACATCAGCTCCGTCCCCCTCGCCCCCACCGGCGATGACGTCCTTCACCATCTCCCTGAACGCATCCAGCCGCTCCCGAGCCTGGGCGAAACTCTGCCGGGTAAGGTTCATCTTTTCCCTATGGCGGCCGTAGATCAGGTAAAAACGCACGTGCTCGAACGTCGCCCCATCGCGCAACAGGTCATCGGGGTAAACGATGTTGCCCCTGCTCTTGGACATCTTCTTGCCGTCTATCAGCAGGTGCTCCCCGTGCATCCAGTACCGGGAGAACTCCTCCCCCGATACGGCTTCTATCACCGCGATGTTGTAGTCGTGATGCCTGTAGAGATTGTCCGCCCCTCCGCAGCTTATGTCTATCCTGAACCCCAGGTGCTTCGTGATAATGGCGGGGTCCTGAACGTTCCAGGCGGGCCGCCCCCTCCCTATCTCCGTATCCCAGAATATCGTTTCTCCGTCCTTCCACCCATGCCACAGCACGAAGTCCCCCAGGTTCCACTGCGTTCCAGGGTAGGTGTCCTTGCGGAAGCGCCTGGTCCTGTTCGGCCAGCGGCTCATGTCCAGGCGAAACAGCTTGCCGAATCCCTTGAACTTGAGCGATTGGAAGAACACGTCGCCCTTGTCCCAATAGGCGTACCCCTTGTCCAGAAGGATCTGTATGAGCTTCACGGCCTGATCGACCGTCGTGGACGAGCGGGGAATGAAGGCCGGAATTTTTATCCCGAGGTTTCGGCAGTCTTCGAAGAAATGGTTTCCCGCCTGTTCCGTAACCTCCTGAAGGGTCTTTCCTTCCTTCGCGGATTCCGCTATCGCCTTGTCCTCCACGTCCGTGAAGTTGATCACGCGCTCCACCTCGAAGCCCCCGTACTCCAGGTAGCGCAGCAGCACATCCTCGAACAGAAAGGTGCGGTAATTCCCCACATGAGGCCTCTGGTAGATGGACGGCCCGCAAGTGAACATCTTCACCTTGCCGGCCTCGATGGGCTCAAATGTCTCCTTACTCCTGGACATGGTATTGTAGACCCGCAACTGGACAGGGGTTCTTTCGGGGCTGTTCGATCGAGATTCCATCAGCAGTTCCTTCTTATGCAGTAGGGGCCCGGGAGGCCGTCAGCGTAGAGCGGAAGAAGATACATGCACATGAGAACCTTGTTTTGTATCACTTTCCGGATACGGGATCAACACACGCATTCGGGCGCGCCCATCGAGTGCTCTTCGCCGGGACACGGGAACGAATGCGCGGAAAACGCAACGGGAACCGGGTCGCCGGAATAAGTGCGAAAACCACGGCCTCCGCCCGCCCGGGACGCCATGAACCCGTCCAAATCCGCGGAACGCCGGAAACGAGAAACGCCTTGCAGAAGCGCCCCGAAAAAAGCAAATGGGCACGGATGAACACCGGCGCCTGCCGTTCATTCGCGCCCACTACTCTTTGCGGGAAAGAGACCTTCTCCGGGCGGTGAAACCGCGGCAGGTCCCTTCCTTGCGTGATCATTGCACGGGAATTCTACCCACGCTGTGGTAGATGAATCCCAGTTCCTTCATCATGGCGGGCGGATAGACATTGCGCAGATCGACGAAAACCGGGGTCTTGAGCATGCTCTTGATCCGCATGAGATCCAGGGCGCGGTACTCGTTCCATTCCGTCATGAGCACCACCGCATCCGCCCCCCGGCACGCATCGTACGCATCCCTGCAAAATTCCACTTCATCCGGAAGCACCCTGACGCCCTCCTCCATTGCCTGAGGATCGTGCACCCGGATGGACGCTCCGTGCTCCACCAGCGCGGGCAAGATGGTCAGCGACGGCGCATCCCTCAGGTCATCCGTTTCCGGTTTGAACGTGAGTCCCAAAACGGCGACGGTCTTCCCCGCCTCATTGCCCCCGAGCGCATTTCGGATCTTTCGAACCATGCGGGCTTTCTGCGCCGCGTTCACCTCGACCACGGATTCCACCACGCGGCAGGCGACGCCGTTTTCCTGAGCAATCCGCAGGAGCGCGTGCGTGTCCTTGGGAAAGCACGATCCGCCATAGCCGGGGCCGGCATGGAGAAACTTCTTTCCGATCCGCCCGTCCAGGCCCATCCCCTTCGCCACGTCCTGCACATCGGCGCCGATCTCCTCGCACAAGTTGGCAATCTCATTTATAAAGCTAATCTTCGTCGCCAGAAATGCATTAGCGGCGTACTTGGTCAGCTCGGCGGTCTCGATGCTGGTGACCACAAAAGGCGTCTCGATCAGGTAGAGGGGGCGGTAGACGGACTTCAGCACCTCCTCGGCCCTCGCCGAACCGGTCCCGATAACGACCCGGTCCGGGCGCATGAAATCGTTGATGGCGGCGCCTTCCCGCAGGAACTCCGGATTGCTGGCCACATCGAAGTCGGCCTTCGGGTTGAGTTCCGAGATGATGCGGTGGACCTGCCGCGCGGTGCCCACCGGCACGGTGCTCTTGTTGACCACCACCGTGTACCCTTCGAGATGGGGGGCAATCTGCCTGGCGACCTCGAACACATAGGTGAGGTCCGCGTAGCCGTCGCCGCGGCGCGAAGCGGGCGTACCCACCGCAATGAACACAACCTCCGCATCCTGGACGCCGGGGCTCAGTTCCGGAGTGAAGACCAGCCGCCCGGCCTGCATGTTCTTGCTCACGAGAACATCCAGCCCCGGCTCGTAGATGGGGATCTCGCCCCGCTGGAGCCTGCTCACCTTGCTCAAGTCCTTGTCTATACCGGTGACTTCGTGCCCCAGTTCCGCAAAACAAGCCCCGCTCACCAATCCCACATAGCCGGTTCCAATAATTGCAATTTTCATCTTGCCCTTTCACCTTTTTGCTGTAAGTCTTAATATTCTTAGGACAGCACTCGGCCATATACATTACGTAGAGCACCGTAGGCCGATTCATTTTTGCCTTTTGCTTCAACCTAAGCATCGATTTCCGGAAATGCGAAGGCCGAAGTCGATACCACCATAGTCATTCCTGCGACACACTGCATTTCGGGCAGCGCCTAACTCCAGCAAAAAGAGCGCCGGCGGCCGATGCGGGAGCAGGGTTCAATTCGAGGCGTCACGGCTGCTCTTTTTGGGAAAAAACTGTAGCAGCATGCCATTTTTTGCGCAAGGATACTTTGCCTTGCGCATGTTTAAATGTCCACATTTTTTGAAGGAGTATTTCAACATGGCGGCAGGAAGACAGAACGCGGGCAACAGCTTCGGGACCCGTGCGGAAATGCAGGCGGGCGGCAAGCGGTATACGTATTTCCGACTGGCGGAACTGGCGAAATCCGGATGGTCCATCTCCCATATCGAGCGGCTTCCCTGCTCCATCAAGGTCCTCGTCGAAAACCTGTTGCGCCACGAGGACGGGGTGGCCGTCACGGCAAAAGACATCCAGGCGACCGTTTCCTATCCCCCCGAACCGGGAGTGATCGTCGAAATCCCCTTTATGCCCGCGCGCGTGCTGCTGCAGGATTTTACCGGCGTCCCCGCCGTGGTCGATCTTGCCGCCATGCGCGACGCCGTAAGCCTTATGGGACGCGAAACGGGAAAAATCAACCCCCTGATCCCGGCCGACCTGGTGATCGACCATTCGGTCCAGGTGGATACCTACGGGACCGCCGCCGCCCTCGGGAACAACGTCCGCATGGAGTACGACCGCAACCGCGAGCGCTACAGCCTGCTGCGCTGGGCCCAGGGGGCCTTCTCGGGCTTTTCGGTCGTCCCTCCCGGCATGGGAATCGTTCACCAGATCAACCTGGAATACCTTGCAAAGGTGGTGCGGACCGATAACGGCTCCGGGCAGCCGTTGGTATTCCCCGACAGCCTGGTGGGCACGGATTCCCACACGACCATGGTGAACGGGCTGGGAGTGCTGGGATGGGGCGTCGGGGGCATCGAGGCGGAAGCCGTCATGCTGGGGCAGCCCTACTACATGCCGATTCCGGAAGTCGTGGGAGTGAAGCTCACCGGGAGAGTGTCCGGCGGGGTAACGTCGGCGGACGTGGTGCTGGTGGCGGTCCAGCGGCTTCGCGATAAAGGGGTGGTCGCAAAGTTCGTCGAATTCTACGGCCCCGGACTGGCGAGCCTCTCGGTTCCGGACCGGGCCACCCTCGCCAACATGGCCCCGGAATACGGCGCAACCATGGGGTTTTTCCCGATCGATGAGAAGACCCTCGATTACCTGAGACATACCGGAAGGCCGGAGGAACTGGTCCGACTCGTCGAAGCGTACGCGAAGGAACAGGGACTTTTCTCCTCGCCCGACCGGGACGACTTTCTCTTCTCGGACACCCTGGAAATCGATCTCACCGAAGTGGAGCCGAACCTGGCCGGACCGAAGCGCCCCCAGGACCGGATTCCTCTGCGGCAGGTACCCGCGGCTTTCAGCGATTCCCTGGTGAAGCCCGTGGCGGACCGTGGATTCAACCTGCCCGCGAACACCCTGGACAAGACGGTCCAGGTGTCGATGGACGACGGCAAGGGAGGCTCCGCATCCACCATCGGGCACGGCGCGGTCGTCATCGCGGCCATCACGAGCTGCACCAACACATCCAACCCCGCGTCGATGATCGCGGCGGGACTGCTGGCGAAGAAGGCGCTGGACAAGGGCATCCACTCCAAGCCGTGGGTCAAGACCAGCCTCGCTCCGGGGTCTCGCGTGGTGACCGACTACCTCATGAGTTCAGGACTTCTGGCGCCCCTCGAAGCCCAGGGATTCTACCTGGTGGGCTACGGCTGCACCACCTGCATCGGCAACAGCGGCCCCCTGAGCGATCCGGTGCAAAAGGCGATCAACGAAGGCGACCTGGTCGTGGCTTCGGTCCTCAGCGGCAACCGCAACTTCGAAGGCCGTATCCATGGGTCGGTCCGGGCGAACTACCTGGCGTCCCCTCCCCTCGTCGTCGCATACGCCCTGGCGGGCACGATGACCATCGATTTCGAGAAGGACCCGCTCGGCCGCGACAGTGGGGGCAATCCCGTGTTCCTCGCGGACATCTGGCCGGACACCGCCGAGATCGACCGGCTGGTGAGCGAACACGCGAGCAGGGATTTCTTCCTGGAGCGCTACAGCGATGTCTTCGCGGGCGACGATCTCTGGAAGGGCCTCCCCGTCCCCGAGAACGGCGGCGTCTACGTGTGGGACCCCGATTCCACCTACATCAAGAAGCCGCCCTTCTTCGAAAACCTGACCCCGGAACCGCCCCCGATGAAGCCCATCGAGGGCGCGCGCGTGCTGCTCCTCCTGGGCGACTCGGTCACAACGGACCACATCTCCCCGGCGGGCTCCATCCCCGCCGACAGTCCGGCGGGCAAATACCTGCAGTCGCTCGGCGTACGGCCCCTGGACTTCAACTCCTACGGTTCGCGGCGCGGAAACCACGAGGTGATGATCCGCGGGACCTTCGCGAATGTGCGTATCAAGAACCTGATGGTCGAGGAGTTGACGGGCGGGTTTACGAAGCACATGCCGGACGGGGAGCCGATGACCGTGTGGGACGCTTCGGAGCGCTACCGGGCCGAAGGCGCGCCCCTCATCGTCATCGCCGGTAAGGAGTACGGTTCGGGCAGCAGCCGCGACTGGGCGGCCAAGGGGCCGGCGCTCCTCGGGGTGAGGGCCGTGATCGCGCAGAGCTTCGAGCGCATCCACAGGAGCAACCTGATCGGCATGGGAGTGCTCCCGCTGCAGTTCCCGCCCGGGATGTCGGCCACGACCCTCGGCCTCACCGGCGAGGAGACCTACACCATCCGGGGAATCGACGATCGGATGAAACCGGGACAGGAGATGCAGGTGGACGCGGTCGCCGCCGACGGCCGCGGATTTACGTTTACGGTCCTCAGCAGGCTGGATACGGCCATCGAACTGGAGTACTACCGCAACGGCGGCATTCTCCCCAAGGTGCTGAGGGACCTGGTGGCGTAGCGGGTGGTATTCGTCGCGGCGAATGAACCACTTCGCGGGTGGTGGCGTGAAGACGGAAAGCGGATGTCGATGGTCGGAGATCGGAATCGAATTCCGGAGGTCGGAATGGATTTGCCCGACTTCCGTTTTCCGCCCTCCGAATTCCGCTTTCCGACCGCCGTCCGCACGTTGGGCGGCGGGCAATCAAGCGTCGGGGATCTCGAGGGCGCCCTTGATCATATCGTTCATGGTCTGCGGCGCGCGGACCGTGGGGCACAGGAGTTCCCCGACCCCCTTCCGGAACTGCTCCTTGTCCATGGGCTTGTGCGTCCCGAGGACGATTTCCAGGCCGGGATAAGCCTCCCGGATGACGCGCTCGTACTTCGAAACGAAGGGGCAAAGGGCCGTCATGCAAAAGGAGAAATGCAGGGCGTCCAGCTTAAATTCGGCTACGGCCCGCACCTTTCTCAGGATCTTCCGGGGCGCGGCGATGGTAGGGCACCCCGCGCAGTTGATGATGCCGATGAGATCCAGCGGCCCGTCCGCCGGATAGCCCTGGAAGAAGCCCCTGCGTTTCCTCATGTCACCGAGGCAGACGACCGACGCGCAGTTCGTCTCCTGGGTGCAGTTCGAGCAGGTGAGAATCCCGATACGAGCCATTTCACCAACCTCCCGTTTTCCCGGTTCGCCATGCCTACTGCTTACCTCACGTCGTATGCCCCCGGTCCTGCCCCCGGCCCCTCCAACCACTATCCGCGCTTCGCCTTCTCGATGGCGCTTTCCACCACCTGCCGGATCTCCTCG
>CAYOVG010000141.1:0-16186 GCA_964407285.1 uncultured Syntrophobacteraceae bacterium | reverse complement strand
AGAGCACCGGACTCCAAATCCGGGGGATGGGGGTTCGAATCCCTCCTGGCCTGCCAGGCGTCAGGCGGTGGTTTGTCGGGGTCGGGCGTTTTTTGCTTGATTTTTGACGCCGGTCGTGTTACTTCTTTCCGGCTATGCGGGTACGCATCGCGGGATGTTCATCTCTTGCATATGGTGGGTGTAGCTCAATTGGTTAGAGCACTGGGTTGTGGCCCCAGAGGCTGTCGGTTCAAGTCCGATCACTCACCCCTCAAAAACTCCTGGTTTCACACGAAAGTACGCGAGTTCGACTCCAACCCCGTTTCCAACCTGCATGAGCATTTTTCCTTAAATATCAAAAATACGCGGGATGCGCCGTGCTCCGTTCCGAACGTTGGTTCCCGGCACGCCGTTCGGTTTTCAAGGCGAATGGCACGATCCAACCCTAAAATTTACTAACGGAAATTTCCGCTTGCAATCTTCCAGGTGGCGTGCTAAGGGATAGCAGATAATGTATCTATCGAGTGCGTGAGCAGGTGCGTGTTCGGGCAGCTTGATTTGATAGTACATCCGGAGGAAAGAGGCATATATTTGGATTTGCAGAATCGTGCTGAGTTGATGATCAATCGCAAAAAGGAGGAGAGTGTATGAAGGTTTTCTTGGGTGGTATTATAGCAGCATTTCTGGGATTGATTGGTGTTATCGTATTCCATAGCGCCTTTTTTGACCTCCTGGCGGGCGCTATTCCCGTGATGTTGCTGCTTGGCGGCGCCATGGCCGCCTACCTGGGTTACGATGAAGTGAAGGAAAAGCTTCCTTTCCCCAAGAAGGGCGATGGGGGGGCTGCCGTTGGCGACGACGCCAGATATAAAGAAGAAGCCGGCAAGTACAAAGAAGAAGTCGAGAAGCTGAAGGCCGAACTGGAAAAGACCAAAAGCGAAAGCTAAGCGTACTTTGCCGGATTGACAGGGACAAAAAAAGCCGCTCTTGCCGGGAGCGGCTTTTTTTATTCCGTCAATGCGCATCGGCCCAGTTGTCCCCCCATCCCACGTCCACTTTCAAGGGCACGGCGAGAGGATGGACCCCTTCCATCTTATCCCTGGCAAGTGACGTGACGGCTTCCAGTTCGCCCACAGGGGACTCGAAGACGAGTTCGTCGTGGACCTGCAGGATCATCGCCGCCTTGAATCTCCCTTCTTCCAGCGCGCGGTTGATGTCTATCATCGCCTTCTTGATCAGGTCCGCGGCCGTCCCCTGGATGGTGGTGTTTACGGCCAGCCGCTCGCCCTGCTGCCGGATGGTCCTGTTGCGGCTCTGCAGTTCGGGAATGGAGCGGGTCCTACCCAGGAGCGTCTCGCAGTATCCCCGGCCGCACGTCCCCTGGACGACGCTTTCAATGAATTCACGGACGCCCTTGTACCGGCTGAAATAGCGGTCGATGGCCTGCCTCGCCTTTGCGTTGCTTATCCGTAACTGCTTCGCCAGGCCGAACGGACCCATCCCGTAGATGATGCCGAAGTTGATGGTCTTCGCCTGGCGGCGCATGTCCGACGTGACCTGCTCAGGAGGTACGCCGAACATCTCCGATGCAGTCCGCCGGTGGATATCTTCGCCCGCCCTGAAGGCGTCCACCAGGTGCGAGTCCCCGCTGTAGTGAGCCAGGATACGCAGTTCGATCTGGGAGTAGTCCGCGGAGAGCAGCACGCAGCCGGGCGAGGGGATGAACGCGGCGCGTATCCTCTTGCCTTCTTCGGAACGGATGGGAATGTTCTGGAGGTTCGGGTTGGAGCTGCTGAGCCTGCCGGTGGCCGTGACCGTCTGGTTGTACGACGTGTGTATGCGGCCCGTCTTGGGGTGAACGAGCTTCGGCAGCGCATCCGCGTAGGTGCCCTTGAGCTTGGCCAGGCTTCTGTAGGCCAGCACCGCTTCGGCGATGGGGTGTTCGGCCGCGAGTTCCTCCAGAACGCTCATGTCCGTGGACGGTCCGCTCTTGGTCTTCTTCAGCGTGGGAAGCTTCAGCTTATCGAACAGCACCGCACCCAGTTGCTTGGGCGACTGGATGTTGAATTCCTCTCCGGCGATGCGGTAGACGGTGTCTGCCCTCTGGTCCAGGGCCTTGTCGAGGTCTATGGACAGGTCTTCGAGCCGTTCGACATCCACCAGGACCCCTTCGTACTCCATCTTCGCAAGCACTTCGATGAGGGGCAGCTCAAGCGTCGTGTAAAGCTCCTCGAGGCGCGCCTCCCGGAGCTTTTGCCTCAGCACCGGCACGAGACGCCAGGTGGTTTCGGCGTCCTCACAGGCGTACGTCGCCGCCCGCGCGACATCGACCTCCGCGAACCCGACCTGTGCCTTTCCCTTTCCCGTCATGTCCGTGTAGGCGAGCTTTTCCTCGTTCAGGTGTTCGGCGGCGATCCGCTCCAGCCTGTGCGCGCGGTCCCCCGGACTCAGGAGATAGCTGGCGACCATCGTGTCGAAACCTATGCCCCGGAGAGGGATACCGTGCCGCGTGAGCACGACCCATTCGTACTTGAGGTTCTGTCCGACCTTCGCGGGAGTGGTTCCGCCGAGGACCGGGGCCATCCTGTCGAGCACTTCGCGGACCGGGAGCTGGTTCTCGCTGCCCGATCCCGTATGCCCGACCGGAATATAGAAAGCATTGTGGTCCTCCCAGCTAAGCGATATCCCGACCAGTTCGGCCTGCATCGAATCCTGGGACGTCGTCTCCAGGTCGACGGAGAATCGGGGGGCGGCGGAGACCCGGGCGATCACGTCTTCCAGTTCTTCGATCGTGGTGACGATGCGATCGGTCCTCGGGCATTTGGACTTGCCTTCCGGTGCGGATTCGGGCGGTTGCGCGGCGCCCCCGGCGTCCTTGCGGAGCGCTTCGAGAAGGCTCTTGAAATCCAGTTCCTCGTAGAGACTTACCAGTTCGGGGACCTGGGGAGAGCCGGGAGTGTAGTCCTCCGGGCGGAAGGCGATGGGGATGTCCTCCCGGAATTCCACCAGGGACCGCGAAAGGTGAGCCATGTCCCGGTTGGTTTCCAGTTTCCGGCGAAGGGCAGGGGGGGTTACCTTCTCCAGGTTGGAGTAAATGTTGTCCAGGGAGTCCCATTCCTTGAGAAGCTTCGCCGCGGTCTTCTCGCCCACTCCGGGCACGCCCGGAATGTTGTCCGAAGCGTCCCCCACAAGAGACAGATAATCCTTGATCTGGTCCGGCCTCACCCCAAAGCGCTCTTCGACCTCCTTTTCGGTGAACAACCGGTCGCGCTGCGCGTCCCACTGGACGACATCGGGGTCTTCCACCAGTTGGTGCAGGTCTTTGTCCCCCGAGACGATGATCACCTTGAGGCCCATTTCCCCCGCCGTGTGGGCGAACGCGGCGATGATGTCGTCGGCTTCGAACCCCGGCGCCTCCACCTGCGGCACTCCATTGTAGCGGATCAGGTCCTTGATGTAAGGGATCTGACTCTCCAGTTCCTCGGGGATTTTCTGGCGCGTCGCCTTGTAGGCCTCGTAAAGATCGTGCCGGAAGGTGGCGTGGGGAGTGTCGAACACCGCGCAAATGTAGTCGGGCTGCCTGTCCCGGATCACTTTAAGGAGCATCTGTGCGAAGCCGTAGACGGCCTGCGTGGCCATGCCGCGCGCGTTGGTGAGGCGGCGGATGCCGTAGAAAGCCCTGTAGATGTAGGAACTTCCGTCAATCAGGTAAAGAGTCCGTTTTTCTTCCATCTCTATCGATCTCCAATTCGTGGGCCGGAGAGGGAGCAGCGGTTCGCGGCCGCAGGGGCGGCGGCAGATACTCCGAATTCACGTTGCTCATGGCGTGGAATATGTTCCCGCGCACCTTGTGGTTCGTCCCGTAAAGCGACTGCAGGAGAGCCCGGATATCGCGACGCCTGCTGTTGCACGCTGAAGGACAGGGGTTGGATACCACCGGGAGCCCCAGCCTCTGACAAAGCTTCTCTATTCTGGCGGACGGCGCGAGGGCGAGCGGCCGGATGGCGGTAATCTCGCCGTTGAAAAAAGGCTGCCTGGGCAGCATGGTGGATACCTGACCACTGTAGCAGATGTTCAGAAAAAATGTTTCGATAAAATCATCCTGGTTGTGGCCGAATGCGATCTTACGGCAATTGAGTTCATGAGCCCTGGTGAACAGCGCGGAGCGCCTGAGGCGGGAGCACAGGAAACAGGGGTTTTCGCGGTTTTCGCTGCTGTGCGCCGTGATGCCGTAGTCGGTGCGGATGATTTCATAGGAGAAACCCTCTTTTCGGAAAAAGTCCTCCAGCCGGGCGGCGGGTTCGTCGTCGAATCCGAGGTCCACGTGAATGGCCGTGATGCCGTAGCGAATGGGAACCCGGCGCTGCCGGTCGCGAAGGAGCCGGAGCAAAACCATGCTGTCCTTGCCTCCCGAGACCGCCACCGCGATTTCGTCTCCATCCTCGATGAGGCCGTAGTGGTGGATGGCCTTGCCCATGAGACGGCGTACTTCCTGATCTATATATGCCATATGATTAACATCGTGGTTCGTGTTGCGGGTTTCGTATTCTTTTTCTTCATATTCACCCTGACGGGTGCTTCATTGTGGTTCGACCGGCCTCGGGATGTCGCGGCTCTACGTCAGGATGGGCGTACAGCGGGTAGCCAGACGTCGACGGTCGTTCCCACGCCCTTTTCCGAGTGGACCTGGATGTGGCCGCCATGCTTGCCGACGATGGATTGAGCTATGGAAAGCCCCAGTCCCATTCCTTTCTGAGTTCCCCTGTCCTTTGTCGAAAAGTAGGGATCGAAGATGAGCGGAAGATCCTGCGCCGAGATGCCCGTTCCCCGGTCGGCGACAGTGACCTTGACGTAGTCGCCTTCAGGGAGCACCGGGTGTTGACCGGCCGCCATCGTCCTGTTTTCGACGCTGATTCGGACGGCGCCCCCTTCCGGCATTGCATCCCCGGCATTGCGCAGAATGTTGAGGAACACTTGGTTCATCTGTCCCCGATCCAATGCAACAGGCCAAAGGTCGTCGGGAAAACAGGTTTCACAATCGAGTGAACTGCTGCCGAGGATAAACTCGATAGAATCCGCAAGCAATTCCCCGATCGAGCCCTGCCAGTTGGATACCGGTCGGGCCCTCGTAAGGCTTATGAACTTCAGTACGAGGTCCCTGGCCGCCAGGGCGGATTCTTCGATACTGCTCAGAATATCCGGAAAGCGATGTCCTTCCGGCAGTTCGTAGCGGGCCAGGTCAAGGTTCCCGATGATCACGGAAAGAATATTGTTGAAATCGTGAGCCAGGCCGGCCGCAAAAGTGGAAATGGCCTCCGCTTTTCTGTTCCTCAGGAAGGACTCTTCCAACCACATCTGGCGGACGACCTTCCGTAGCGCTCTCCCCAGTTTATCATTGTCTATGGGCTTCAGCAAATAGCCGTCGATGCCGAGGTCCACGGCTTTGAGCAAATAGTTGAGGTCGCTGTGGGCAGTTGTGACGATGACCTTGACATCGGGGTCGCTACGCAGGATCTCCTCCGTCATTTGCAGGCCGTCCATGACCGGCATTCGAATATCCGTGAGCACGATGGCGGGCCTGTGCGACCGGAACAGGCTCAACCCTTCCTTTCCGTCCGAAGCCGTATAAACGGATGTAAACCTCCTGCCCAGGAAGGCCGCCATCCTTTGGCGGACGGTATCTTCATCCTCGACATAGAGAATGGGGATTCTGCTCATAAACCGGCTGAAATCGGAATCATCGTATCGCATTTTCCACCTCTCCCCGAAGTTCAATGGTGAATTCAGCGCCGTTCTCCATATTCGTGACCGATATTCTTCCATTCATATTGTCTTCGACGATCACTTTCGACATGTAGAGACCGATTCCCGTTCCTTTCCCTTGTTCCTTCGTCGTGAAATAGGGCTCGAATATTCTGTTGATTATGTCGGAGTCGATTCCACCCCCATTGTCGGCAATTTGAATGATTATTATACCACGTTCGCAGGAAATATGGATGTCTATAAATCCTTCGGCGTTTCCGAGGTTTCCTTTCTCTCTGCGGCCCAGTATAGCGTCTCTGGCATTGTACAGGATATTGAGTATGGCATGTTTGAACTCGTTCGGGTAGCCGTGTACAACGAACTTACGGCATGGTTCGACCTCGTGCGCGCTGTTGAACGATCTGTCCAGGGAACGGCAGGAATACCGCAAAGCTATGTAGTTATTCTCTATCTGTGACGATGCCATCGACAGCACTTCGATGACTGCCTTGATCGCGTCGAACCGCACTTTTTCCTTCGAGGGAGCAAAGAAGTTCCTGAAATCGTCAATGGTTTTGGACATGAAGTCGAGCTGCGCCATGGACTGCGCTACGGCATCCTCGAGATAGTCTTTCCCGAGTTGCCCGTGGTCGAATGCATCCTCGACATCCTGAATGATGGCGGCGACAGCCGCAAGGGGTTGTCTCCACTGGTGAGCGATAGCCCCGATCATCTCACCCATGGCCGCCAGCTTGGACTGGTGGATCAGGAGCTGCTCCCGTTGCCTGCTCCTGGCGATTTCCTGCCGGACCATGGCTTCCAGGTCCTCGGCCGTTGATTTGAGGCGCGCTTCGTACTTCTTCTGGTCGGTCACATCGACGCCCAGTTCCAGAACGAGCTGGGAGCCGTCCACGTCCAAGAAGGGGTAGTCGTATATCTGGTAGACTTTGTCTTCGGATGGCCTGTTCCACTCCCACATCAGGGGAGTCTTGCTGTCGAAGACGGTAAAGGTCGGGCAGTTTTCGCAAGGCGCGGTCCTCTTTGCGACCACCTCGTAGCACGGTCTTCCGTGCGGCTCTCCGAACAGGCGTTTAAAAAGCTTGTTCGCATACCTGATCGTGTAATCGGACGCCTGCAGGTATATGAAAACGGGGAGTTCCTCGAGGAGAGAGAAAAAGCGCTGTCTCTCCTCCTTTATTCGTTCCTGCATGTCCCTGTGGTGGGATATATCCTCCAGCAGCCAGATGCTTCCCTGGGCCGGGTCGGAAGGATCGATGGCCTTGCCGGTCATCTTGCACCAGAACAGGGAGCCGTCTTTCCTCTTCAACCGGCGCTCCATCCGGCAAACGAGGCCGCCGAGCACGACGGGACCGGACTCCTCGCCGGCTTCGATAAAATCCTCCCTGGAGGGATAGATGATCTCCGTGCTTTGTCCCGCCATCTCATCTTTCGACATGCCGAGGGTTTCGCCGAGCCGCTCGTTGACCCACGAGATCTTTCTCTCCTTGACGTACGCGATGCCGATGCTCGCATTTTCCAGGATCGTCGCCTGCTCCGCCGTGAGCATCCGCAATTTTTCCTCGAAAGCCCTTCGTTCCGTAACATCGTCGGTGGTGCCGAGAACCATGACCGGTTTGTTACGCCTCACAATGGGGATTATCCATCCTGTTTGATAACTCATCCTTCCACCCGGGGTGTATATGGGGATCGAGTCGTAGAAAACGGGCTCCAGCTTCTCTTTTGCGCTCAAGTAGTGAAGTCTGAAGGAATGGATGGTTTCTTCGGAGAAGCCGGACAAGATGTGCTTTCCGACAATTTCGGAACGGTCGCTTCCCCCGATCATGCAAAGTCCCTTGTTGGCATAGACGATCAAGTCGTTTTCGTCCGTCACCCAGACTCCTTCGTGGATGCTTTCCAGGATGTTTTCATAGAAGAGCTTCGTGTCGAGGATCTCTTTCGTCCTCTCCCGCACCCGGTCGTCGAGTTCCGCATTGAGCGCCTTCAACTGGTGGACCTGCTGGGACAGCGCGCTCATCATCTCCTGGAAGTTCCTCCCAAGGGCATCCACCTCCGCGATGTAAGATTTACCGACGGATACGGTCATGTTGTTGAAGATCCTGCCGGGAGCATCGTGGGTCAACACCTGCAGTTCAGCCAGGGGAGAGGCGAGCGCCTTGCTCAGAAAAGCGCTGACCAGCACCGCGCTCACGCTCATGATGAGCAGGAGGAGCATCACGCTCATGTATTCGCCGACCAGGTTGGAATAGTAGAGGCTGAGGGGCATTTCGACAACGCATGTCCATCCGGACAGGTCGGCCAGGTGAACCTTGGAGACGTACTTCATTTTGCTCCAAAGATCCGAATTCGATATGTTCGCTTTCGTCTTCGGCATGAGGCTGTAAATGCCGTCACCGAGGTCCCGCAAGGCTTGGCCTGCGCCGATGTCGAACGAGTCCATCGGCTTCAGATCTTTGCGGGAACTCGTGATGACGCGTCCCGTCTTATCCAGGATCGTCGCGCTCATCGACCATTGCTTCATGGCGCTCTCGATCAGGGAGGTAAGAGCGTTCAGGTCGACGGCGCCCACGGCGCAGCCCTTGAACCGCTCATTCGAGACGATCGGAGCGGCGACGGCCACGATGGGAACCGAAGGGCCTATTCTCCCCGTGAAGACTTCAGAAATGAGCGGCTTCAAGGATTTGCTCATCTCCTGGAAGTACGGACGGTCGGAGAAGCTCTGCCCCGCCAGGGGGGCGCCCGACCGGTCGTGAGTTGGAGCGGAAATCATGGTGACGCCGTCGCTGTTTCTGACGGCCATCCGGAGAAAATCGGAAGATGCCGATTGCTTGGCGAATGCGAGCAAGGGTTGTTTGCGGGTAATTTCCGGATCGTCCGGGTCTCCGATGTGTTCGGCGATTGTGAGGACCACCTGCAAGTGGTGATTGATCCAAGAATTGACCATATCGCTGAAATGAGCGGCGACATGAAAGACATGGTTTTTCGCCTCTCGTTCTATTTTGAGCTGTTCGTAGTGGCTGCGGGCGAAGAGCATGGTCAGGGTGGGAGCCATTATGAACAATATAAGGCAGTTGAACAAAAGGTTGGAGAACGATACGTTCTCCGAGTATGTCCTTTTCGAGAGTTTGGCAGGCGCCAGAACGTACGCCATTATTATTATCGATGCTACGGTGGCGTTGAATATACCGTTTGTGGACTGCTTTAGAAATATCAGCTTTACGATATTGTATTCTAATCCCATTGTGAAACAGTAGATGAAGACAATCTGGGGCAACCCTATAAATATCCAGAAAATGCAATCGTTTAGGATTATATTATTACTTCTCCTGGATAACAGGCCTAAGAACAAAACCTCCGATACCGATGTAATAATGAAATACGGGTGGTTCCAAAGGAAGTAGGTAACTGAACTTGTGATAATCGCGGAAAGCAGAGCCGGATTCAGACCGAAAAAGCGCAGGAGGACAATGGAGAACACGCTTCCGAACAAGAATTCGAGACTCATGATGAGCGGGACGCGGAAGTAGTTCGCTGCTACGCCCAATACGGTCAAGGCAATCCATAGGGCGATCCTTCTGCCGGAACGAGGCGTACTCATATGGGGTTCTCCTGGATGAGGATACAATCTGGATTATTGGAGCGGGGTAATGATACTTCATGTCGATGCCGGGAAAAAGAGATAGTTTCGCCTTTGACGGTTCTGAACGTTTGCGGCGTGCGAAGCCGGAACAAAATACCAGAATTTGTCTCCGGGACCCCCGGTATGCTTACGATCGGGGCCGCCCGGAACGAAATCCCCATACGAAACCGAAGAGAAAGGATTGCCATGTCGTTGTATGGAATAGTGAGTCCTCCGCGGATTGTGGGCAAGAGTAAACCCATGCTGGAGATTATGGACCTCGTGAAGAAGGTGGCTCCTTCGTCCATAAGCGTCATGATCATCGGTGAGAGCGGAACGGGAAAGGAACTCATCGCGCGGGCCGTTCACTGCTGCAGTCGGCGTGCTCGGGGGCCGTTCGTCACGGTGAACTGCGCGGCGCTTCCCGAGAGTCTTGTGGAGAGCGAGTTCTTCGGACACGAGCGGGGAGCTTTCAGCGGAGCGGTCGCCAGGAAGATAGGAAAATTCGAGCATGCGAACGGCGGGACCATCTTTCTCGACGAGATCGGGGATATGCCGCTGCAGATCCAGGTGAAGACGCTGAGGGTCTTGCAGGAGCAGGAACTGGAGCGGGTGGGGGGGAGCGGAGCCGTCAAGATCGATACGAGAGTCGTATCCGCGACGAACAAGGACCCTGAAAGGGGCGTGCGGGAGGGTTATTTTCGGGAGGACCTGCTGTACAGGTTGAAAGGTATCACAATTCGAATGCCTTCTCTCCGGGAGCGCAGGGACGATATCCCGGTTTTAATCCGGTTCTTCATGGAGAAATATGGACGGGAAACGCTGAACGGCGTCTGCAGGATATCGGCGAACGCGCTCGATGCGTTGATGGGCTACTCCTTTCCGGGGAACGTGAGGGAGTTGGAACATATTATCCAGAGGGGAGTGGTGCTTGCGGAGGGCGATGAAATAACGCTTCGGGAGTTGCCGGAGAGCGTCACGGGCTGCGGCGAAGCGAATGACCCGAGCGCCGGACTGCATGTCGATCAAGCCGAGCTTATGAATGCTCTCAAGGGCATCACTATCAGGAACAACGGAAATACTCCTAAATTCTGGTATAAGACGCTTCGATGCACCACGGTCGACGCCATCTTCAAGTTTCTATTGGATACGAATGGGAGAGAATTTTCTCGGGCGGAGTTCACAAACTTCTTGTGCCGGAACAGTAAAAATGCTAGGAACAAGTATGGCACGGCTGGGGACTATCTTCCCTTATTAAAGGATCGCGGGATTTTGGTGCGTAACGATGCAAAGGCAAACAAGGTGCGATTCAAACTCGACAATACCTTCCTCTCGGTCGGCGAGAACGCGTGATTCGATATGGCTCATTCTTTGTATCGCATTATTGGCCCTGCTGCAAGCATCCTGTGAAAAGCTCAATGTTTCCGCGCACGAAAGGCCCGGGTGGAACGAAAACGTACTCCGGTTCGATGTGAGTGCTCCCCTGGGGGCTCTCGACCCCTACAGCGGAACCGATTCCGGCTCGAATAATGTATACCCGCTCCTGTACGGTTATCTTTGTGTTCTGAATGACGGCGGAGTGCTTGAACCGGACCTCGCGGTGGACTGGAAGTATGACCGCGAGCGCTTTACCTGGACCATCCGTCTCAGGAGCGACGCGCGATTTCATGACGGCCGGAAGGTTACCGCCCAGGACGTCAAGTACTCCCTGGAGAAAAGCATTGAGTGTTGCCGCCATTACTTGAACCTTCTGGTTGGAAGCATTACCGCCATCGACGATGATGTAATTATCATCGCTCTTAAGGAAGATGATCCGGAATTTCTAGACAATAACTGGTCGATGGAGATCGTTCCCGAACAAAGAGCAATTGATTGGGATGGTCGGATGGACCTACCTGTTGGTTCAGGGCCGTTCAAGTTCCAATATCGTAAAGGGCGACAGGAGATAGGCCTGACGGCCAATGAAGAATATTTTCGCGGACGTCCGAATTTGGACGGTGTTGTTTTCATCTACCAGCCTAATAAAAGGAAGTCCTGTACAAGGTTGCTTGCAGGGAAGACCGATATTGTAGAAGCGATAAATCCCGACGATTACGATAAGATTAAACGATCTAAGGATAAATTCTATTTTCACTCCTACGTTTCAAGTTTTTATGAGATTCTACTTTATAACAGGAGCAATCCTCTATTTAATGATATAATGGTCAGGCAGGCTCTGGCCTATGCAATTGATAGGGACCACATCGTGAAAAAGGTCCTGAATGGTTTTGGGGTTGTTGCAGCAGGTCCTGCCGGAGTGGATTCCAGGTATCGTTGTCCACAATCCAAACCTCTTCCATATGATCCACAGATTAGTATAAGGCTTCTTGAGAAAGCTGGATGGAAATGTGAATTGGGAAATGCATATTTGATGAAAGATGGAGAACCATTTGAATTTAGACTTAATGTACTCAAGGATGATTTGGTGGAAGAAAGAGTAGCTCAATTTATAAGGCTGTCTCTTAATCAGATAGGAATAAAAATGCATATTGTACCATTAGATTTTAACGATTTATTAGGTTCATATCATGAAAATGGAAGCTTTGATGCTATGCTTATACAGATGACAGGAGCTTATGCTAATCCTAGGTTTTTCTCTACATGGTTATCTAGCGATGATGGCTATGCTAAGTCAATTTCGTTAAGTCAAAGTGAGCAAGTCTCTTTATTTGGACCTTATTATAAAGAACTATATCAAGATAAAAGAGAATTAGTAGGATATATTGATGATAGACTTATACATTACCAGCCTGGATGCTTTTTATTTCATAGGTCAATACTCAATGTTATGTCTATGAGATTCGAGGTTAGATCTACCTTTTCTCTTAAGTTGAACGGGATTTATAATCTTCAATATCTACATGTAAAGCATTGATGATTTAAGTGAAGTATATTCTAGTAAGGACCTATTAATTTAAAGTATAAACTTAGATTGAAAGTTTAGTAACTGCTTTTTAAGTGTAAAGCTTATATATTTCTTATTGGCTTGAATAACTTTTTATAGTGGTAATCTTGCTCTATAAGTAGGAGTATATTGAAGTGGCATGTAAATTGATTATTGTTGCTTAATTGAAGTGATTGGTAAAGATCGTAGGTTAACTAAAATTCCGTATGGTGGAGTCTATTATGCATTTTATTATTGTAGCGAATGGATCTTATGAAGTGAGTGAATCAGAACTGGGATGTTGTTGGGTTGGGCCTTACACTCAGCTATATGCGTGAGACCTCGATGATGCGGGCATGCCTTCACTGGCTGCCCGGAAGATTATCAGGGGTTTCCTCGTACCGGGGGACGCCGACGAGTTCATCAGGGAGAGGAGACTGCAGGCGGTGATCGATGATTTCTCAGACGAAGAGATGGTGCTCAACTGGGAGATCGCACAGGCCGCATGATTGAGCGGAAGTCGAAGACCGGATATCGGAAGCCGGATTCCGACGCACGGGACGGCTGAATCAAGCATCCGTTTTCCGGTCTTCGGGTTTCGGCTTTCGTCATCGCGTCCGCCCGCCTTCCCGATTTTCCATTTCCCCGTCATACCGTGCTTTCATCCGGCCGACTCCCCGATTTCCAACACCGCCGTCCCTTCCTCTTCCCATCTATTCTCCCGTCTTCGCGTCCTTCCTCCCGGATGTGTGCTCAGGTGGGCCCTCCTCCAGCGGGCAATACTATGGATTGTTGCCCACATGACGCCGACAATGAGCCACGCTACGGTTCGTTCTCCGGGTGCTGATCCTAACCTGGAACCCGCAACCCGCAACTCGCAGTTCGCAACCCGCAACCCGAAGCAGTATGCCACGATTCACTCCCTGGGCGCGGGCTGAAGTCGACGACATTGACCTCCATGCGGAATTCGAACGGTAATCTTTCAAAGGCGTCCGGTTGCGACTCCCCCGACCTCTACAGGGCATCCCCCTCTTATTGCAAGGCCTTGCGCGTAAATATAAAATCAAATTGGAATCAAAACACTTGTACTTGCCTGTAAAATAAAATATGTTTTCCCATGATTATCGAAAGGGTATAAGATCGAACTTTAACGGCGACACGGTCCCCGGCGACAGCGGGAAACGGCTCGCCGCCACTTTTATACTGGTATATTGGAGACCCGGCTACCGGTATGGTTTGGGATTGATGGGAGACTCGGCGGGATGGTTCCCTTATTGCGGTTTGTCCAGAGCAAGAAGGCCATTTTCACTATTGCCAGAAAAAGGCTGGCGTTCAAGATCCTGTTGTTTGCCATTCCGTTCCTGCTGGTTTCCATAATCCTGACCGGGTTGGCTCTCTCCCTCATCAACTATCGCTACTTCCTGAAGACGATCGATCTTGATTACGATAATATAGTCAAAGGGGCCACCGGTGAGATTCGCCTGTACATGGATAGCGCTTTCAAGGGTTTGGAAGGACTTTCCTACATAGTTTCGAGCACAAAACCGTCCACATGGCAGAGGGAACTGACTCTTGCCGCCTTCAATCACATGCATCCGGAGTATATGGCCATTGTTCATATGGACCTGACCGGAGAGTATCTCACCGTATCCGGCGTGGAGGAATGCAAGCTGGAGTTCGGCGAGAGCGAGTTGATTGCAAAGGCGCTTACAGGGCGCAGGGCCGTTTCCTTTGTGCAGATTACCAGGGAGAATGTCCCGTACACTCATATTGCCGTTCCCATCCTGTACCTGGGGGACATCGTGGGCGTCGTCATGGCGGAGCTGAATCTGAAGTCCGTATGGGATGTGCTCGAAAGCGTACGGGTCGGACAAACCGGCGAGATCTATATCATGGATCTTGAAGGACGGCTCATTGGAAACCGTGACATGGAACCTGTCCTGGGCATCCTGCCTCAAGTCCCTCCCGACGTGCTTGTGGAAATAAGGGATTCATTCGAACCCATGGAGTGGACCGAGATGAAGAACGGAATCAAGTATTACTGCCTGGGATGTCTGATTCCGCAGCTCGACTGGGTTGTAGTGCTGACGCAGAAAGAGTATGAGATACGGTCCTACCTGTACAGAAGCACTAACCTCGGCATGTTCATCGTTGTCGTCATATCGATCTTGGCGGTGGTCCTGGGATGGAAGCGTACGGACAGCTTTTTGGCGCCTGTTCGCGAGATGCACAGCCAGGTGCGGAAGATCGGGGAAGGCGATCTCGACCAGAAGGTCACTGTCATGTCTGAAGACGAAGTCGGAGACCTCGGCAGGGCATTTAACGAAATGGCGGAATCCCTCAAAAAGTTCGTTAACCGCGAAGTGGAAAGCGCCAAAGATCTCGTTCAGGCAAAGAGCCTGGCAATGCTCGGCCTCACGTCCAGCAAGGTAACCCATGAGGTCGACAATCTCTTGAATAATATCAGCGGCACCATTCAGATTCTTCAGAAAGAAGGACTGAGCGACCAGGGCCGGATGGCGCTCGAGATACTGGCGAAGGAATCGGTACGGATCAGGTCATTTATCAGCAATTTCCTGCAGTATGCGAAAAGGCCGGAGTTGCAGCTTACGAGGACGTCGTTGGAGTCCGGCATACGTGAGGCGGCCTACGTGCAAAAGGCTGTGGCGCGGGAGAAGGGAATCAAGATCGACGTCAAGTGGCCTGCCGGGCTTCCACCGGTCAACGTCGATACCCGCCAGTTTTACCAGGTGATCACCAATTTGATAAAAAATGCCGTGGAAGCGTTGGACCAGCCCGGGAGTGTAATCATCGAGGGGAGCACCGAGGGTGAACACCTGTACGTCGCCATTTCGGATACGGGGCCGGGCGTTCAACCGGAACAGATGGATAAAATATTCGAGCCCTTCTTTACGACGAAGGGCAAGAAAGGGACCGGACTCGGGCTCGCCACCTGCCGGTCGATCATGGAAGCCCACCGCGGCGACATCATGTGCGAGAGCGAAGTGGGAAAGGGCGCCACCTTTATCGTCAAGCTGCCTTTGGTTTAGGGGAAGGGAAGGGACGGTGAATGGGTGAATGGGTGAATGGGTGAGTGGGTGAGTGGGTGAGTGGGGCGCCCATAGCTTACGAAGATTTAGAGCGCAATTCGCAATGCGGTGTAGACCCGTGGCGTACGAGTATCCAGACGCGAAAGCCCCCGCAATTCAGTCCACCCCCGTGGTTTACGGGGACCCAACCCGCGGTTTTTCTCTGCAGTCTCTGTGCTCTCCATGGTTTTCACGCCATCCATCCGCGAAGCGGTCTGATCTCTGCTCTACGGTGAGCGCGACACCACCCGTGGAATGGTCTAATCTTTGGAACCCGCAACTCGTAACTCTAAGCCCGCAACCCGATTCACGCCCACGCCCGTATCTCACGTTGCCGAACTCGCAACCCGCAACCCGAAGCCCGCAACCCGAAGCCCGCTCACATATGCCCCAGCATGCGAAGCACCCCGAGGGAGAGGGCGGGCACGTAGGTGATGAGCAGGACCCCGATGCCCAGGATGAGCAGGAAGGGCAGCACGTTACGGTAGAGGGCCGTCATCGGCTTGCCGAACCGGGAGGATGACAGGAACAGGTTGAGGCCGACCGGCGGGAAGAGGAATCCCAGTTCCAGGTTGGCCAGGAATATGATGCCCAGGTGGACGGGGTGGATTCCGAAGGCCGCGCCGAGCGGGATGACGAGCGGCGTCAGGACGACTATCGCCGAGTAGATTTCCAGCACGCTTCCCAGCACCAGGAGCACGACGTTGAAAACCAGCAGAAAGACCAGCGGAGAGTGGATGTGGGTCTTTACGACATTCATCAGCCGGTCGGGGACCTGCGCGTCGACCAGGTGGCTCGTGAGGCCCATGGCGCAAC
>CAYOVG010000140.1:0-16192 GCA_964407285.1 uncultured Syntrophobacteraceae bacterium | reverse complement strand
AGGATAGTCTCCAAATCTCCGCATCATCCGCGGTTCGATCTCACCCTCTCTTTCAATCACTACCCCTGTACAGCGAGCCTATGCCGGAACGGCGTCGCTCACCATGATCCGGCCGTATGCCGTCTGGTGCGCGTGGACCAGTTTGAGGATTTCGTGAGCGGCTCTCCGGTACCCCCCTGCTGCCCGGAGGGTATCGCCGATTCGCCGGGCCCGTTCACGGTAGCGGCTGTTATCCAGAATTTCCCGAGTCAAGTTCAAGAGCCCGGGGGCCGACAGGCCGGACGTTCCTGCGCAAATTCCGGCCCCCAACTTCTGCACCCGCCGGGCTACGGTCGCCTGCTCGGCCTGCTGCGGAAAGAGAATCAGCGGCACTCCGAAGTATAGAGATTCGTTGACGCTGTTCATGCCGCCGTGGGAGATGAAGAGATCGGCCGCCTTCAGCACCTCGAGCTGCGGAACATGGTCGTACAGCCTGATGTTCGAGGGCAGCGGCCCCATGGCGTCGCACGCAAGCCCGCCGCCGAGAGAAATCACGACTTCATGGCTGCTGCTGCCGAAAGCGTCGATGCAGGTGCGGAAAAAGCGCTTATCCCGGTTGAATATGGTCCCCAACGAGATGTAAACCAGGGATTCGCTTCTGCCGCGCGGATACTGGAAATCCGGATGACCGGCGTCATCCCTGGCGCTAATCGACGGACCGGTGAGGACGTACCGAGGTCCGAGGCTGTTGCCGTTGGGGTGAAAGTACCCGGATGTGAAGACGATATTGAGCGGTTCGCTGTTGCTGAAGATGCTCATCGGACTGCTGATGCCGACTCCGAAATCTCTCCGGATGGATAGCGCGCACCGCAGGTGGCCCGCGGCATACCGCATTCTCTTTAACAGCATGCTGGTGAAATGCAGCGCCAGCCGGGGCATCCGAAGCATGGTCCGGGGCGTGGCGACGAAAGTTGTGGTCGTGTTCACCGCCGGCAGGTTCAGATACCTCGCCACGAACTTTCCCCAGGCGCAAAATGAGTCGTGAATGATGTAATCCGGCTTTTCGGCGATGATCTCCTCCAGGTGGTTGTCGATGATTTCCCGCGAGGCTCCGGCCAGAAACCATGCCATTTTGATCAGATCTCCATGGCAGGCGGCCATCCGATCGAAGGCCTTCACCCGGTACGGTCTGAACTGCGCCCCCGTCTTTTCGATTCGTTTGCGGTATTCATCGGTGTCGTAATATAGAATCGTCTCTCCGTTGCGCGCCAGCTGCTCCACTAGCGGCAACGTCGGATTGACATGCCCGTACTCCGGAACATTGAAGAAAATGCCCTTGGCCATTTCTTACTCCACATTATTGATTTGGATTTACGCGAACAGGGTGATCGGGGCGGAGCCATTCATCCGCAAGTTGCGGCAGTTGCATGCGAGGCTGCCCGAATCTCCCCTTTTCATGGCCTAAATGGTTGGTCCCTGGATTTTACGGCTGAGAGGAGGCGAGCCGTCAGGTTTAGGCCGGGTCGGCTGGAGGAAAAGTAAGTCTCATTTGCGTTCTGTCAATCATTGCCGGTCTTTCCATCCTTTTCTTCTCTCCTCCTCCCTCTCTCCTTCCCGTCTGCTCCACAAACGTGTTCCCCCTTGCCCGATTATTGCCTTTATTCCGTTCTATTTTTCACTTATAATCAAGCACCTGAAATTGGATCTGAAAGAATCGAACCGGGAGTGGCTCGTTGGCTGGTGCGGGGCAAGTGAAGAGCAATACGGGGAGCGGAAGACTGCTGTGAACACTGGACGGACTGCGCATACGCAAAACGCCGGCGCCACGGACAAGGGCCGTTGCCGTCACTGTATCGGAGACGGCGCGGGGATTTCGGGCGTTCCGGAGGCCAACCACGAAGCGCCGCCGGTGCTCTTTCACGACTACTCAAAAATATTCGACAACTCCCCCGCGGGCATTTTCCGTATGGACCTTGACGGCCGATTTCTGTTGGTCAACCCCGCGTTTGCCCGGATGGCGGGCTACGAGTCGCCCGAGGAATTCATGAATACGGCCGTCGAAGCCGGAGGGGAATTCTGTGTGCGCTCGATCGATCGCCGGAAGCTCATCAACGGCGCGCCGACATCCGCGGGTTCCGCCCCGTTCAGGCTGGAGGCTTCCGTTCGCTGCAAGGATGGTTCGGTAAAATACGCCGACCTGGCGGTCAGGCTCGCTATTGGCGACAACGGCGCGCCTTGTTGCATGGACGGTCTCGCCGAAGATATTACGGACCGCAAACGGACGGAAGACGAACTTCGAAGAAGCGAGAGACGATTCAGAAGGGTGGTGGAGCTTTCTCCCGAGGCGATTTTCATCATCCACGACGGCAAAATAGCATTGGCCAACACCGCCGCCGGAAAGCTCCTGGGAGCGGCAAATCCCGGCCTGCTCCTCGGCAGGTCCATTTTTCGCGTCGTCCACCCGGACTACCGCAACACCGCGGAACGGCAAATGAATGTGATTTCGGAGAAAGAATGCGAGATTCCCATCCAGGAGCAGGCATTCCTTTCCATTGACGGCTTTTCGGTCCCGGTGGAAGTCTCCGCGATTCCGTTCGTATTCGAAGGCAGACAGTCGATCCAATGGGTTGCCCACGACCTTTCGAAACGCAAACGGTCCGAAGAGGCCCTGGAGAGGCAGAACGCATATCTGACGGCTCTCAATGAGACCGCTATCGGGCTTCTCGGCAGGCTCGATCTGAATGGTCTTCTCAAGGCCATCGTCGCTCGAGCCGCCGCCCTGGTCGATGCCCCCAACGGTTTCCTGTACCTCTACAATGAAGACAATGGATACCTGGAAATGGTCGTCGCCCTCGGCTCCTACGAGAAGCGTATCGGATACAGAATGCGATGCGGAGAGGGACTTGTCGGCAAAGTGCTCGCGGCGGGCAAACCCCTTTTCGTGGAAGACTACAGAAACTGGGAATACCGGCTTCCCGACCCGCGGCTGGACCCCATCAGGTCGGCGGTGGGAGTGCCCCTCTTCCTGGAATCCCGTGTAATAGGCATCATCGGCCTGGGATATCACATCTGCATCCGGCCGTTCGGAGACGACGAAATTGCGCTGATGAGCCGGTTTGCGGAACTGGCTTCCATTGCACTGGATAATGCGAGGCTTTGCGCGAAACTCCAGAAAGAGCTTTCAGAGCGCAACGCCATTGAGATCGAACTCATGCGGGCCAAAGACGCCGCCGAGACCGCCAACCGGGCAAAGAGCGAATTCCTGGCCAAAATGAGCCATGAACTTCGTACGCCGCTCAATGCCGTCATCGGCTTTACCGAATTGATCGTTGATCGCAAGATAGGAGATCTCAATGAAACACAGGCCGACTACCTGGGAGATGTCCTCGTGAGCGCTCGACACCTGTTGTCACTCATCAACGACATACTCGACCTTTCAAAGGTCGAAGCCGGCAAGCTGGAACTGAGTTTGTCGAATGTATGCCTCGGGGATCTCATCACGGGTAGTCTTTTCATGGTGAAGGAAAAGGCTGCAAGCAACAATGTGACCCTCGCCATGGACATTGAAGGGATTTCCGATATCCACGTAACGGCTGACGGCCGCAGATTCAAACAGATCATGTACAATCTCCTGTACAACGCCGTCAAGTTCACGCCGCGTGGAGGGAAGGTGCGCCTGAGCGCCCGCATCGCCATGGGAGCCCCCGGACCGGTCCCGCTCGATACCGAGGCGACCAGCCACGCATGCAGCCGTCGCGCGCCCGATGATGCGGGAAAGGGGCGCATGTCGCGCGATGCGGACAAGCATGTCGAAATCAGCGTTTCGGACACGGGCATCGGGATTAAGAGCGAGGACCTCGAACGGATCTTCAACCCATTCGAACAGGTGGACGGAGCAGCGAACAGGAAGTATGACGGTACGGGTCTCGGGCTGGCTTTGACCAGGCAACTCGCCGAACTGCACGGCGGTAAAATTTGGGCGGAGAGCGAGGGAATGGGCAAGGGAAGCACTTTCCGGTTCACCATTCCGCTGTGACGCCGGCGCAGGCGGTGCGTTAGAACTCCGACTGAAATCCCGTGACCCTGAACACCTCGTCGAGCGTGCTGATGCCCGCGCCGACTTTGCGGGCGCCGCTGATGCGAAGTGGCCGCATACCGTCTTTGACCGCCTGGTCCCGTACAGCCGACAGGTTCATATCCGGTTGTATCATCTGGCGCAAAACCGATGAGATCTTGAGTATCTCGTATATCCCGACGCGCCCCAGGTAGCCCGTCTCACGGCATTCCAGGCATCCCTTGGGATTGTATGCCGTCTGGGGGGGGGCCGCCTTCCAGGGATTCACCAGGGAATGCCACAACTCCTCGTCGACGCTTCCCGGCGCCTTGCAGTGCGCGCATAACGTGCGCACCAGGCGCTGGGCCACGATGCCGATGAGCGTCGCCCTGATGAGGTAATGGGGCACTCCTATGTCCAGCAGCCGGACGATGCTCGACAGCGAATCGTTGGTATGGAGGGTGGAGAAGACGAGATGGCCCGTCAGCGCTGCCTGCACGGCCATTTCGGCGGTTTCCAGGTCCAGGATTTCTCCGACCATGATTATGTCGGGGTCCTGGCGCAGGAAGTTGCGTAATCCCGATGCGAAGTCCAGGCCTATGGCGGGCTGGACCTGCATCTGGTTGAACTTCGGCTCGACCATTTCGATGGGGTTTTCGATGGTGCAGACGTTGACTTCCGGCCGCGCCAACTGCTTTAGGGTGGAATAGAGCGTCGTGGTCTTGCCCGAACCCGTGGGGCCGGTCACCAGGATGATCCCGTGGGGACGCTTGACCATCTCCTCCCAGTCTTTGACCTCGTGGGAGTTGAGCCCGAGTTCCTCGAAGCTTCGGATCGTCACTTCGGGGTCGAAGATACGCATCACCAGCTTTTCGCCGAAAACCGTCGGCATGGTGGAAAGACGAAGCTCCACCTGCCCTCCGGTGTGGAGCTTCGTCTTGATCCGGCCGTCCTGGGGACGGCGTTTTTCGGCGACGTCCATCCTGCCGAGCACCTTGAGCCGGCTGACAACCGCGGTCATGACGACGGACGGCAACTGGTAGACCGGGTGCAGGACGCCGTCTATCCTGAAACGGACATCGCTGGTGTCGCGGCGCGGTTCGAGGTGTATGTCGCTGGCCCTCTGCTCGAAAGCGTATTGGAGCAGCCAGTCCACAATGTTGACGACGTACCTGTCGTTGGCGTCCAGTTTGCCGGTGCGGCCCAACTCGACCATCTGTTCGAGATTGAGCGCACCCCTGATCGCGATGCTCTCCTTGGCGCCCGCCGCCCCCTTGACGGATTCCGTCAAAGCGTAGAATTCCAGGAGATATCGGCTGATATCCTGGGGATTCGCGATCACTTTCGTGATTTTCCTGCGAAGGAGCCTCGTCACCTCCTCCTCCCACTCGATCACGAAAGGTTCCGCGGTGGCGATCACCACCTGCTCGTCGGTCACCTCCAGGGGGAGGATCTTGAACCGCGCCGCGTAAGCGTATGACAGCAGACCGGTAATGGTGTCCAGGTCGATCTTCAACGGATCTATTCTGACATGGGGGAGCCCTACCCTGTTGGCCAGCCAGATGGTCAGGGCCTCCAGCGTGAGCATGCCGTGGGGCGAACCGGCCCTGCTCAGCCGCTGCTCCGCAATGAGCACCAGAGGATGGACTTCCGTGCTGTCCTTCCGTCGGGGTTTGAACAAGACCCTGTCAGCATCCTGCCGTGAAACGATTCCGTCGCGGACCAGGTCGTCGAGAACTTCTTCGAGCTTCAGTTTATGATTCATGCCGTTGCGGTTGCGCGCAAGCTCATTCAATCGCTACCCTCATTGGAAAGAATTCTTCTTTATGCCGTCAGCATACAAGAGAATAGCATCAAGCATGCCATTGCTCCTCTCAATGGCTCGAAAGCGCTCCACGGCTGATCTTTACCGCGCACAGCTTTCCGCACATCGTGCACGCTTCCTTGTCCTCGGCCATCTTCATGCGACGCCTGACCAACTCGGGGTCTATCGCTTCCCGGATCATGCCCTCCCAGTCCAGGTTCTGCCGGCATATGGACATCCGTCGGTCGGTGTCCATCGCGCCCGGCAATCCCTTGGCGATATCGGCGACGTGGCCCGCAATACGCGCCGCCATCACGCCGATGTGAACGTCGTCGGCATCGGGAAGTCCCAGGTGCTCCGCGGGAGTCACGTAGCAGATGAAATCCGCGCCGGCCGCGCCGGCGATCGCGCCTCCAATGGCCGCGGTCAGGTGATCGTATCCGGGCGCCGTGTCCGTCGGGAGCGGTCCAAGGACATAGAACGGCGCACCGTCACAGAGCTTTTTCTGAAGAAGCACGTTCGCCTGAATCTGCTGCAAGGGTACGTGCCCGGGTCCCTCGATCATCGTCTGGACCCCGCGGTTTCGAGCCCGGCGAGCCAGTTCCCCGAGTATCATCAACTCTTCGAGTTGTGCGCCGTCGGTGGCGTCCACCACCGTTCCGGGGCGGAATCCGTCGCCCAGGCTGAGCGTCACGTCGTATTTGCGGGCTATTTCGAGGAGGTCGTCGAAGTTCTCATAGAGGGGGTTTTCTTTGTTGTTCTTGCGCATCCATTGCATGTGAATGGAACCGCCGCGGCTCACGCAAGGCATGAGACGCTCGAAACTTTCGAGCTTTCTGACCGATGCAAGGGTGACCCCGCAGTGGACCGTTATGTAATCGAGTCCCTCGGCGCACTGCTCCTCGATGCTGCGAAGCAGGTGCTCTCCGTCCATTTCATCGAGTGGCTGATGCTTGCTCACCATCTCTTTTGCCACCGCATAGATCGGCACCGCGCCCACCATGACCGTGGAGTTCTCGAGGAAAAAGCGCCGTAGCGCCTGGAGGTCCCCGCCCGTGGACAGGTCCATGATGGAGTCGGTCTTCGCATTGAGCGCCGCCTTGAGCTTCTCGGCCTCCATTTCGACATTGAAGCACTCGCCGCTCGTTCCGAGATTTGCGTTTACCTTGGTCTTCAGTCCCTGCCCTATGGCACGGACGACGGGAAACGAATGGTTGATGTTTTTGGGCAGTACCGCATGTCCGCGCGCGATGAGGTCCCTCAACTGCTCGGCGGTGACCGGTTCCCCCGCGACCGCCTGCCTCATCTCCTCGGTGACGATGCCCGATCTTGCTTGCTCCAATTGCGTAGACATGATTCCTCCTCTGCTCCTCTATTTGCCGTCATTCTTATCACGGGGGCGGAGCGACCGGGCGCGGTCGCTGTCGTGCGAACGGAAACGGGGCCTTCCGGTAAGAGCAGGAAAACCTTCGCCGGAGCGGTTCATGACTGCAATAGCGCGCACCGCGAAAAACTCGCCGATTCCTCCGCCGGTATGATCTGAACTCAACAAAGTATTTCAATTACCGGTTCGCCCTGGTGCGAATAGCGTGAAGTCAGACCAGGAGCCCAAAATCCCATAAAAAAAGACCGTATCCTCGATGGAAACGGCCTGAAAAAACAAAGCGTCTTTTCAGCCATTTCCCTCCGCTGGAATTACCCAGATCAGGTGCATAAGGGTTTCTTCTCAGCCTGCTTCGCAGGCGCCCCTAACGGCTGTTCGAACTAATATTAGTTTCCGGCTGTTTGAATGTCAAACAATGTTTGGAAAGAGCGTTTTCCTTGCCTCGGATGTCGGGAGGAAACGGCCTCGACGGCCCCTTTGACACAGAGAAAAGTCCGATGACTGTTCACATGGAGCCTGAGTTCAATTGAACCCAAGCGCCGGGAGCATTGCAAAGGCGGTATGGAATATGGCTTATGAACCAGCTGATCACTCAGATTTGTGGCTCCTGCAGTGGGAACAGGGGGAGAGACTCTTACCTTTCAGCTTACGGCAAATGACGGTCAGACTGACAGCCTGCCGGATACGGTCAATGTTACGATCAAAAACATCAATCATGCTCCCGTAGCCGAAGCAGGTAATGACCAATCGGTAAGTGAAGGTTCTCTGGTTACCTTAGACGGCTCGGCAAGTTATGACCCGGATGGAGAAGCTCTCACCTATATTTGGGTTCAAACCGATGGGCCGGCAGTAAGCCTGTCCGACCATTCGGCAGCGAGACCCACCTTTACCGCTCCCGCCACCAGTTCGGCAAGCGTCACCCTGAGCTTCTCTTTGTCAGTAAATGATGGAATCGATACCTCGACGGCAAATGTAACTACGGTAACCGTGGTGAATGTCAACCAAATGCCCACAGCTCAGGCTGGAGATAATCAGACCGTGCACGAAGGCAGTTTGGTAACACTGGACGGAGCGCTAAGCAGTGATCCGGATGGAGACAGTCTGGCTTACAGTTGGATACAAACGGACGGGACGTCGGTAACCCTTTCGGATTATACTGCCGTGAAGCCTGCCTTTACCGCACATCAGGTTGGCTCCGGAGGAGAGAGCTTGACTTTTGTCCTGACCGTAACCGACAGTTGGGGAAGTAGTAGTACCGACAGTGTGAGCATTTATATAAAGGATGTAAACGATCCACCGGTCTGCGTCAACGCCTATCCCGATTCCTCTGTATTGTGGCCGCCTAACCACAAACTGCTGTCCATCAGAATTCTTGGAGTGAATGATCCCAACAGCGATACGGTGAGCATAACCCCAACCGGTGTAACCCAGGATGAGCCGGTCCGTAGCTCGGGAGATGGCGACACTTCTCCTGACGCAATTATTCAGAGCGACGGAAGCATCCTCCTGCGGGCTGAACGCTCCGGTAACGGCGACGGCAGGGTTTATACCGTAAACTTCACGGCGACCGATCAGTACGATCAGAGTTGTAGCGGGAGTGTAACCGTAACCGTACCTCATAGCAAAAGGGCTACTGCCGTCGATAACGGGCAGAACTACAACTCATTGCAATAACCGTCTATTCGGCAGCCTGTCGGACAGGAGTAACAGAAGCCGCTCGAAAAGCATTGCATGGGACGTCCGATATTCTTGGGTTCCCAAGATTTGGACACCACGGATAAGAATGTCTTCCATGCACCATTAAGCCATCAGTAGCGCGGGAAGTGGACTAACCCTTGACCTTGCCGGCTACTTCCTGCTGAACAAAAAGAAACGCACCATGGCCGGATCGGGGATCGACCGATCCCCGTAGCGGTTCATCTCGTCGCTGTAGGCTTTGAATATCGTATTCAGATACGCCCGCACCGAAATGTGATTGGATGACCGCGGGATGAGTTCGTCCACCCTGGAACGGATGATCTCCTCCACCGCATCCGGCGAAAGCTTCGGAAAGAGTTCCGGCCACACCCCCACCGGCAGCGGGTCGGGCTGCCAGTTCCTCTCCAGTTGCACACGGGCGGCCGCAGTCCACAGGAGCACCCCCACGGTTATGTCGCTTATGCCGGCGATCTGCCCGTCCGGCCACAATTTGCGGGCGAGGCTTTCCGGGTCCGGGCGAAACGAATCGAATACCGGCCCGAGCGCTGCAATGATGTCGACCAGGTGCTTGCCGCGAAGAAGGTCCGCTTTGTCCCGGAAGAAATCCTCCCGGGGCGGCAGATGCGTTTCCGGTCGAGGTCGGAAGATGCGGGGCGTCTTCTGCAGCAGCAGGTCCGCCGCATCCGCCCAGGGCGGATCGAGAATGCGAATGCCGGCAGGCCACCTGGATATCCAACCGTCCTGGCTCAACCGCCGCACCGCGTTCCCGAGTTTCGACACCTGTGTGCGTCCGGCCCGGAAGAGATGCTCCAGGAAGACGTCCTTGAGCAGAACGGCCGCGCTCTCCACATCGTCTCCGCACTTGACGCTCAACCCCAGGTTTACGTAAGCGGCGGCCACGGCAACGGCCTGGCGCAGAGCGTCGGCATCATCGACGGACAACTGGTCCGCCACGATCACCTTGCTGGCCAGAGCAGCGAGCTCGACCTGTAGTCCGTCCAGAATCGGAGGCTCGTCGATGGTCTGGAGGGCGCGGTGCAGCAGGTCCTTCTCAGGGATGAATCTGAGGGCGTAGGATGGGGCGGGCAACGCGGAGCCCCGCAAAACCACGTCCTCTCGCTTGCCGTGGGGGAGGTCGTCGACGCGAAGGGGACTGTAAATCCGCAGAGCGTCGTAATAGTCGGGAATGGCCCGGTCTTCCAGTCGCCCTCGGTGGAACCGGTAGGCGTCTTCCTCGACCTCCACGCCGATAGTCCAGAGGATATGATTCATCAGTTCCTTGTAGAAGCCGTAGTTCACCTCGAAAAGCATTCCGAGCACACGCGAAATCAAATCTTCGAACTGAGGATAGAAACTCTCCCAGAAGAACTGGTCGTCGAGCGTATGGGGCGGCAGTTGTTCCCGCGCTTCCACCAGGTCAATGTCCTCGGGCGCCGTGGCCACCCGTATCCATTTTTTGAAGAGGGCGACCAGGAGTTCAAAGTCCGCATTGTAGAGCCACGCCAGGAGCCGGGTCTCGCTCACTCCGGCCAGCCGCTCCAGCCATTCGACAGCCCTGGCGGGCACGACGCGGTCCTTTTGCCACCATTCGAGGTCGAAGACATGATCCAGTTGGCCCGTCCGGGACAGGGCAATAAGGGGCAGGGAATCATCCGGTCCCAATTCCTTGACGGTGAAGTAGAAGTCCTGGTCGGTAAGCGAAGTTACTACCGCCTCCGCGTCCGGTCTTTGCAGGATCGATTCCAGCCGCTTCCTGGCCGGCATCAGCATCAGAACGCGCGCGGCGTCCCGGGGAGGGAGCTTCTCGAGGCGTTTCTCTTCGAAGTCGATGATATTCTGAGCCATGGATCCTCCTCATAAGCTTGTGCTTCAGGTATTATTCCTTGAACCGGGACCGTGACCATGCTAACGACGGGCAGAGACTCGGAGTCCATATCCGCCGGGAAGACTTTTTGCTTGATTTTAACATGTATTCCGCTAATGTCATTAAGATCCGCAGGTGGAAAAAGAAAAAGGAGGATCAATTCGATACCGTTGAACCATTCAACGCAACGCACCATGCTTATCATGTTTATCGAAAGCCTGTCGAAACAGCAGGCTTATGGAGAATAGAGAGCCGGGAGTTCCAATCTCCATCAAGTGGGTTTGCCGATCGCCTCAGGAGAAAGACATGTTACTCATTGAAGACCTTCAGGTAGAACTGGCTGGAAAGACCATTCTCAAACACATCGACCTGGAAATAAAGCCGGGGGAGACCCATGCGCTTTTTGGGCCCAACGGTTCCGGGAAGACATCTCTCCTCATGACCATTATGGGTTATCCGCAGTACAAGATCACGGGTGGGAAGATCGTGTTCAAGGGGGTGGACATCACTTACAGTCCCATCAACGAACGGGCGAGCCTCGGCATCGGGATGTCCTACCAGCGTCCGCCCACGATTCACGGCCTCAAAACGCGCCAGATGGTCCAGATCTGCGGCAGGGGAGCGGTCAACGTCGAGGAACTGGCGCGTCGCGTGGCTTTCGAGGACTTCCTCGAACGTGACGTGAACGCAGGCTTTTCGGGCGGTGAGATCAAACGCTCGGAACTGCTGCAGTTGATGGCTCAAAATCCGGACTTAATGCTTTTCGATGAGCCGGAGTCCGGTGTCGATATGCAGAATATGGCCCTGGTGGGTGAAACCATTGCCGTGATGCTCGAGAAGGAATGCGCGGCGACCCCCTCCAAGACGAAAATACAGATGAAGCGTGAACGCACGAAGATGGGACTCATCATAACGCATACAGGCTATATTCTGGATTACGTACCGGTTGATAAGGCTCAACTGCTCTACAACGGGGTCTTGAGTTGCAGCAGCAATCCGCGTGAAATTCTGCAATGCATCAGCGAAATGGGATATGAGGAATGTGTGCGATGTACGCTAGAGACGAAATAAAGGGAAAAGCGGCTAAGGCTACGGAAAAGAAGGCGGCTATCGGACCGGATATCGACCTCGGAGCGTTCGATCAATCCCCCGTGCCGCATGGCTACCTGGACGACGAGGGACTTCAGACCCTATCCGAAGAGGAGAAGAATCGTCTCGTGTTGGCCGGCGTGGATATCGAGGAGAAGGAGCGGGCGGGCACTTACTTCCAGATGGACACCTCCGTGGTCCACTGCAAGACGAAGCAGGAGGACGTCCAAGTCATCCCCATCAAGAAGGCCCTTGAGGAGGAAGACTGGATATGGGACTATTATTGGAAGCTCGCCTCCGTGGATGTGGACAAGTATACGGCCGCGGCGGAACTGGGACTTCACAACGGTTACGTGATCCGGTCCCTTCCGGGCTCGAAATCCGTGTATCCGATCCAGGCCTGCCTCTATATCGGTAAGGACGGACTCCAGCAAAACGTTCACAACATCGTCATCGCCGAAGAGGATTCGGAGCTTCATATCATTACGGGCTGCTCGACTTCGCCGCACGCGAAAAAGGGCATCCACATAGGCATATCCGAATTCTACGTGAAGAAGAATGCAAAGCTCAGCTTCACGATGATCCATAACTGGGCGGAAGACATGATGGTGCGTCCCCGTTCGGTCGCACAGGTCGAGGAAGGGGGACTGTTCCTCAATAACTACATCTGCATGAAACCGGTCAAGTCCCTGCAGATGTATCCCACCACCTACCTGACGGGGAAAGGGGCGGTGGCCCGGTTCTACAGCATTATCGTGGGGAGCCCCGGATCGGAATACGACGTCGGCGGACGTGTCTATCTCAAAGAACCCGGCACTCGGGCGGAAATCGTGGCCAGGACCATCAGCAACGGCGGCACGATCATCTCGCGCGGCGACCTGATCGGGGAAGTGCCCAATATAAAGGCGCACCTGGAATGCAATGGACTCATCCTCAACGGCGGCGTCATTCACGCCATCCCCGAACTGAGGGGCTACGTAGACGGCGTCGAGATGTCTCATGAAGCCGCGGTGGGAAAGATTGCCCAGGAGGAAATCTCCTACCTGATGTCCCGGGGAATGGACGAGGAAGAAGCCACTTCGACCATCGTTCGCGGATTCCTAAGCCTCGACATACCGGAGCTTCCTGGGCCGTTGAAGGCCGAAATCGACAAAGCCATCGATTTGAGCGGGAAAGACGTGATGTAGGCAGCGCTGAAACACAGGAAACAGAAAAGGAAGCAGCCATGAAGAAAGGATTGGTCGTATGGGGATTGATTTTCGTCCTCTCCATGGGTTTCGTTCCGGTGCGTGCTCAGGCGCAGGACGTACGGCCTGGTGACCCGCTTCCGTGCGAGTCGCCGCCCGGGGAACTGATCGTTGTGGATACTCTCGTGTTGCGGCCTTTGGGAGTCGCGGCGTGCATCATCGGCCTGGCGGGAGCTGTCGTTGCCTTGCCCTTTGCGGCCGCATCGAACAGCGCCGACCGCGTGGCCCAGTCGCTCATCGTGGAACCATTCCAATACACCTTTCAACGTCCGCTCGGGACCCTCTCTTATGACCCGTGCGAGCCGCGGTACGATCGGTACGATCCTTAAGGTGTCCGGGAAATAATGATATCGGACGGGAATGTTCCCGTCCGGTACCAGGAATCCGCAACCCGCATCTTTTCACATGGCGACCCGAACAGCCCTCCTTACAAACAAATCCACCAAGCCGAACAATCGATCATTAGACGAAAAAATGCTTGACATGGAGTCCCGGCCCGTGCGATTTTCCGCAACCCGCAACCCGCAACCCGCAACCCGCAACCCGCAACCCGCAACTACTTCAAGATATCGAAGGGGATGATCATGTGGAAGGCGCTTCCCCTGCCCTCCCCTTCGCTCTCCGCCCAGATGACTCCCCCATGGAGTTCGACGAGCTTCTTTGTCAGCGACAGGCCGAGACCGGTCCCTTCGAACGTTCGGGTCAGAGCGTTTTCCACCCGGCTGAAGGATTGGAACAGGAGCTTCATGTCCTCTTTCCTGATCCCGATCCCGGTATCCGACAGGGAAACATGAACGTACACGCCGTCCGGACGGAATCCCTCGACGGCCGAATGGCTGAACCGCGCCAGGACCGAGGGATCGTTTGATTCAACGGCTTCGGCCCTGAGGCTCACCTTTCCGCCATCCGGAGTGAACTTGACGCCATTGGAGAGAAGGTTGTACAGGACCTGCTTCAACTTGCGTTCATCCGCACGCACCAGTTCCGGCGCCCGGTCGATCTCGGCAGTCAATTCGATCCTCTTTTTCATCGCCTTCTCTTTCACCATGAAGAGGCTGTTCAAAAGGACTTCTCTCAGGTTTACGTCCGACAGGTACAGGACGAGCTTTCCCGACTCCACCTTGGAAAGATCCAGTATATCATTTATGAGGGACAGCAGATGCTTGCTGCTATTGAAAACCTCTTGCAGGTAGTCCCGCTGGACTTCGTTCAAATCGCCCAGTCTCGAATCGAGCACCAGTTCCGTGAAGCCAATGATGGCATTGAGAGGCGTTCGAAGCTCATGGCTCATGTTCGCCAGAAAATCGCTCTTTGCCTTCGTTGCTTCCTCCGCGGTCTGCTTTGCATTCAGCAACTCCGTAATGTCGATCATTATGCAGACCAACCCCGCCACGGCGCCGTTCGGGTTGGTGTAGGCCGCGTTTTTCACGATGAAGTGGCGGACTACCCCTTCGTTCAGCACCTGGGAGAACACCTGGTTCGAAACGGCATCGTCGCTTTCCAGTACGGCGATATCGCATCTGCTGACCTTTTCGGCCAGCGCGGCGGAGCAAAAGTCATAGACCGGTTTTCCGGCTATCTCGGACTTCGGCAGGTTGAGGTAGTCTTCGAACGCTTTATTGCACCCGTTGCAGCGCCCCTCGATGTCTAGCAGGAATATGGGGCTCGGTATGGTGTCGATGAGGCTTTCCATGAGTTCAAGTTGCTGAGCCAGCGCTTGTTCCGCCCTTTTCGTCTCCGTGATGTTGGTCGAGATGAACATTGCGGCTACGGGCCGGTCCCCGCTTCGGAGCGGTGTAACATGATTCATGTACCAGATCCGTTCCCCATCATTCCTTACGCCGGATGACTCATAGGCCACCACCCGGCCCGATTCGAATACCAGTTCGATCGCCCTCAACGCCTTGCGCAGTTCATCCGCGGACAGGTACTCGGAGATCGCGGTTCCGATCATTTCATCGGTACTTCGAGAAAAGGTCGGGCGGTTCGAGAAGAGAATGATCCCGTCGCGGGTCAGGGTCGTTATCCTGGTGGGAGCGCTTTCAACAAGAGAGCGCCATTTTTCCTCCGATTCGCTTAGAGCCATGTCCGTTCTTTGGAATTCAACGATTTGCCGGCGCAGAACACTCCCCCCAAGAGCCATTCCGATCACGCCCAGGAGCCAGAACACCCCATGAGCAGTCGCCAGGGAGAGGAGATGAGAGCGTTCGATATCCTGTAAATGGACCATCGATGCGGAAATGGAAATGGCGCCGCGAATAGAGCCTCGGGTGTATCCCTCCCGGGCGTGGCATTCGAGGCAATTCTCTTCGGTTATCAAGGGCCGTATGAGCTTGATGAACGGCGATCCATTCACCTCGACGATCGCCACTCTCTCCTTTTCTCCCATTTCGAAAGCTCTGAGCCCTTCCGCTTCCCATGCGTCGGCGACATTCTTGGGATTGAGAGGCTTCAAACTGCAAAGACGGCCCTTTACCTGGAACTTCTCCTCAGCGAGTTCGTAAATCTGCCTTGTCATATATGCCGGATTCATCAGCGTCAGCCTCCGGCCTGACGGGCTCAGGATGTCCCGTTCCGCAATGTCGGAAAGGTAGGGGTTGGGCGGAGTCTGTGCGGTTTCCGGCACATAGACCCCTTTGTGCATCGCGCCCCATTTTCGAAATTGGATATCTTTCTCAAAGTGCGCGACTGCTTCCGAATAGGCGATCCGGAAACTACCCTTTTTCAACTGCACAATGTTCCATGCAAGGGAAAGTCCGATGACCAGCGTCCAGGCGCAGATCAGGAACCACTGGTATTTGCGGAGCCGTGGAGCCTGAGTTCCGATAACGCGTAGGGGAGCCATCGAGCATCCTTTGCGCGAAATGAATATTCAAGGGTTCTTCTATTCCATTTTTGCCTTATCCTACTCTACTCCAGTGTATTAAGGAAGTCCCTCGATATGAAAGATGCGCATCGATCAACCGGTAAAACCGCAGAAAAGACACAGACGTTACGCGTGTCCGCCTTACGTCGCGCTTCCCGCTCATTATTCATGCTCAGCCCTATGATTCGTAAGTACGTCATCAAGAAG
>CAYOVG010000139.1:0-16536 GCA_964407285.1 uncultured Syntrophobacteraceae bacterium | reverse complement strand
GAACCCGCAACCTGCTGATTACAAATCAGCTGCTCTACCGTTGAGCTACGCCAGCGCATCGGTTACTCGGCTTTGTAATAGCTTCCGCCAAAATATTCAAGCAAAAACTCACTTCCGGGTTCTACCGGAGCCGATATCCGCGTTTGCGGCTCCACTGGGGCTCCACGTTCGTGGCGGGACCGACGCCCGGAGAATCGCCGGGAAAGCCGCGGCGGATCATGCGGCGGCCAGTACGCGACGACGGAAGTTCGTACTCCCGCTTAGACAGGGAAGTGGGCGCTCTCGCTCAGACAGGATCGACAGGATTTGCAGGATTGACAGGCCTGCTTTGTACCCGGTCGATTCCCAATTCCGTCAATCCCGGCCATCCCAATCATCCTATCAATACCGGTCATCCCGGCGACACCGGTCATTCCGTCAATACCAGTCATCCAGGCCAATCCTGATAATCCCGGCAAATCCGGTCATCCAGGCAATCCTGATAATCCCGGCGACACCGGTCATTCCGTCAATACCGGTCGGTCATCCAGGCAATACCGGTCATTCCGTCAATACCGGTCGGTCATCCAGGCAATCCCGGTCATCCCACCGCTATCCCGTCATCCGGGTATCCCGTCAATCCCGGCCGGATTACAGGGTGCAGGGGCCGACGAACTTACGCCGTCCGCACTACCCGACTCTCCACTCGGCCGACACGATACCGACAGCGCCCAGGTAGTGAGGAATCGTAAAGAGAGGGAACAGGCCGGCGTCCCTTACGAGCCCTTCCAGACCGCCCGACCTCAGAAACTGCCTGAAACTGCGGTAATGGCGCGCTCCCGCGGCCCGCTCCACCGCATGAATCAGCCCCATGGCGAGCCGGGCCCCCAACCCGCGCGGAACCAGGTAATCCACGATAATCATCCGCCCACCGCGCATCAACACTCTTCGGGCTTCGCGCATGATCCCCGCCCGGACCTCCGGCTCCTTCTCGTGCAGAGCAAAGGAGAGGATGACGCAGTCGAAACTGCCGCCGGGAAAATGGAGCGCGGTCGCATCCTCCTCGTAGTATTCGATGCCCGGCGGACTATTGCGCCTCGCGCGGGAAAGCATGGCCGGCGAGAGGTCCACCCCCGTCACCCGGATTCCGGACCTGTCGAGCAAAACGGCCTGCCGTCCCGTCCCGCAACACAAATCCAGCACATTGCGAAACCGACGCTCCCGCACGATACGGCTGACATCGCGGCGTATGGATGCGAGAAACGGATCCAGCACGGGATCGTATATCGGGGCTATGTTCCTGTACTCATCTCGCGATCTATTGGTCGGCAACTCCTCGGATCCACCTGTTCCCTTCGGATCTACTTGTTGACGACGAAAACCTGGACCGTATGCTTCTCTTCCGGGTTCACATCGGTTTCCACGACCAGCGAGGCCTGCTGCCTGCCCCCCTTCGGAATCTGCTCCAGCCTGGGGGTGATCTCCAGGCTGAAACCCTGCTTGTCGGGAATCGGCTTCTGAACCACGGCCAGGTACTGTTCGTCGTACGTGAGTTTCGTAATGCGGAAAGGCGTATTGCGGTTGTTCAGCACCACCACCACGCCGGTGCGCGGGGGTTGAGCCGCGTTCAGGTCGAGCTTCCCGATGGAAAGCGACAGGGGCTTGACGCTCACCTCCCCCATGATATTTCCGGTGACCCGGATCGACACTTCCGGTTTCTTGGGGTGGTCCGTCAACAACTTCACGTAACCGTGGTAATCGCCCTTCTTCACCTTATTCGTAAATACGATTTTGTACCGTTTTCCGTCTTCGACGGTTTCCACCTTGTATTCGACCTGGTCGCCGAGGTTCGTTTCCACATTCTGGATGTGAAAGGGCGCCAGGGTGCTCACCACATCAACGGTTTCCTCTCCCGTCTGATCGCCCATTCCCTGGAAAACGACCATATTGCTCGGAGACACTTCAATGAAAGCCTTCACGAAGCCCAACATCTTCAACGTTACCCGCGGCTTCTTGGGATCGTTGCTCAGGACTTCCGCCGTCTTCTGGAGTTTCCCCTGTGTATTGGCAAGGTTCAGATTCAAAGTCACCGTTCCCTCTCCACCTGGAGGGATGGCCCGGTCGAAATGGGCCACGGTGCAGCCTCACCCAGGGCGGACTTGGCTGATTTCAAGGACTTCCGTACCAACGTTCCTCACCTTGAAATCATAGCTTATCGTTTC
This sequence comes from uncultured Syntrophobacteraceae bacterium, assembly GCA_964407285.1. Classification (GTDB taxonomy): domain Bacteria; phylum Desulfobacterota; class Syntrophobacteria; order Syntrophobacterales; family Syntrophobacteraceae; genus CAYOVG01. The sequence goes on along the minus strand of CAYOVG010000139.1, from coordinate 14,335 downwards.
CCCCTCGAAAGCTTCCCGAAAGTTGTAATCCGTTTCCCTGAATTCAATGGCCGGGGCCTTCTCGGGGGTTTTCGGCTCAACCTGCTCAACGCCGGCAGCCCCGGCAGCGGGAGGGGGCTGCGGAGCGGGATTCCGAGCCGCATCGTCGGCATAGACGCCGACGGCGGCGAACACGCTCAAGCAAACAATCAGATAGAAAACTCTGAAACAATGACGCATACTGGTTCCTGTCCTGTCTTCCAGCCACACATTCGCGATGCGTGCGGCCATGGGATATTCCTCAAAAACCGTTGTCCAACCATTAAACCGTCGTCCAACCACATTTCCAACCGAACTCGTTCCGGAAGGGAGCGAATAATGGAGAATCACAAGCGGTGAATATCCCCTTCACCAGGAAAGGTCAAGACCTAAATCGACTCGTCATGCAGGCCTCATGCCGCCCTCAGCCGGTGAGCGCTCACCGGCGCACGGGTCATCCCTTGTAAGTGATCACACGGCCCCACAGGCTCTTGGTCCCCCAGATCCCCGACCGCAGACATTCGATCTGGACGATCTGGCTGTGATCCACGAAGACGTTGACTTCCGGACCGTAGTTCTTGATGTACCAGGCGAACACGTCGGGTTCCGCCGCCTCGAACATCACGTTCTCCAACCCGAGGGCGTTCACGAATTTCGCCGGCGCGTCCGTTCGCCACGACTTCACGCTCTCGGTGATGCCTTCGGACTCGATCATGATCATGTAGGCCCCCGCATCCAGGTAGCGCTTCGCCGCCATGATCGCCCAATCGATATCGCGGGTCCCTTCCGCTTCGAGGTCCTCCGCCGTGCTGGCCCCGCCCGCCCCGAACTGAATCCCCACCTCCGGCTTGGGCTTCATCCCCGCCTTCCCGACCTTCTCCACCAGGCGCAGGATATCGTCCACGGGTATGGTGATGAACCCGTTGGACAGTTCCACGATATCGAAACCGATGTCCTTGCACTCGGCTATGTATTTCTCGACAGCGTCCGCCCCCTGCGTGAGCACGTACTCGATGAAACCGCCCGTCGAAACCATGACGTCGTTCTTATGGCACAGATCGATGATGTCCCGTATGGCTCGCCTCGGCATCAGCGAGAAGGAGCCGCCCGCGAACTTCAGGGAATCCACGTACACGGCCATCGTGTCGAATATGTCCTCGAGGTAGCGCGTGCCCATGGGCGTATAGTAAGGGCCGCGGATTTCCGTAACCCCGCGCTTGCGCGGTTTGGGCTGCCGCTCGTTCAACTTGATGAAGGAAAAGGCTCTCTCCTGCGATTCGCTCTGCATTACGGCCATTCTTAACCTCCCCGGCAATTGTCTTGTCCACGGTATTCAACCAACCAACCTGCATCCAACCAACCGGACGGACGACGGACCTGCGCCGTCCGCCGTTGAACGTTGAAGACCAGGCGGCGAACAGGCTCCGCAACGGCGTCAAAATCAATCCACGGGAACGCCCACGTTCGCCAGAAGCCCCGTCAGTTCCTCCACCTGGAGATTTTCCAGGTTGCCGACGGCATCCGTTATCTCCCGGACCAGGTCCGCATCCGCAAAACCTCCGGCAAGCCGTTCGAACTTCCCGGCAGCCTGCTCCCAGCGGACGGGATTCGTCGTGAACCCCTCGTAATCCCTCTTCTCTTTGGTCAGCACCTCGCCATTGGCCAGGAAGACCTCCAGGAGACAGGGCATTTCGCGGGGAAAGCGCGCCGTGAAGACATCGTCGGGCATGACCTTGACCCGCGTGAGAAGGCGCTGTATGTCCTCCCTTATGATACGCTCCGGGCTGTACTGCTCGGGCATCACCTGTCCGTCCAGGATGGCCGCGGCCACCATGTACTGCAGACTGTGGTCCGCCTCCTCCTTGGTACGCACGACGGTCTTGTCGCCCTCCTCGCCGCCGCCTATGATATTGTAGGCCACATCGAAGATCCGGATTTCCAGGAGCGAGATATCCTCGGCGCCGAAGCCGTGCTGCTCCTTGAGCTCCAGGATGCCCTCGATGGCCGTCTGAGAATGGATTTCGGCATTGAATTTCTTCACTATGGTCCGGTTGACCCTTTCCAGGTCCTCCGCCGCCCAGTCTATTTTGAATTCCCCCGCGATGGCTTCCTTGAAGCCCTTGTTTCCCTCGAACACTTCGAGCGGCCCGGTGATTGAGCGCATCGCCAGGAAGGCCGAATGCGTACATCCGAAGCCGGTATTGGGATAGGCGAGCCCCTTCCAGTTGGAAAGCGCTCCCGTCCGCGTCACGCGAAGCGCATTGTACGGAGTTCCGCAAAGGGCGACGGCATTGGCCGCCTGCTCCACGTTCAATCCGAGCGCCTTGGCGACTCCGGCCCCGACAGCATACGATCCCTGCGTGGTATGGTCGAAGCCCTTCGCCCGCACCGGGGCCTCATCGCTCAGGCGGCACTGGACCTGGTACGCCACGGCCAGGGCGGTCAGGAGGTCCTTCCCGCTCTTCCCCGCGTATTCCGCCGCGGCGAGCACGGACGCCAGGTTGTCGCTGGGATGGCAGGTTTCGTGTTTGGCCAGGTAGCTGTCGTTGAAATCGAGGTACCGGACCAGGGCGCCGTTGTAGAACGCCGCACGGTCCGGGGAGGTGCGTCCCCCGCCGATGAGGGTGCAAAGGGGGTTTCCGCCGAAGTCGTCCAACTGCTTCCGGACGGCCTTCACAGGTTCTCCGTCCAGCGCCCCCAGGGCGCACCCGAGACTGTCCAGGACCCGGATCTTCAGTTGCATCACGGCGGAATCGGATAAATCATCGTAGGAAGCCTTCACGATAAAGGCGGCCAGTTCTTCCGCTACGGTCATGTATTTCTCCTGTTGGGGGTTGCGTACGAGTTGCGGGTTGCGGGTTGCGCGTTACGGGTTACGGGTTGCGGGTTGCGAGTTGCGGGTTGTTCCACTTCGGCGCTGCAACCGTCCAATGTGAATGATGGGTAAGGCGCCGGGTTGGGGGTTGTCGAGGTCCTCGGGTTTACGATGGTCCATTTCGGGCCTCTTGTCTTTCGGGTTGCGGGTTGTTCCACTTCGGCGCTGCAACCGTCCAATGTGAATGATGGGCAAGACGCCGGGTTGCGGGTCGTGCGGGTCCGGCGCGAGCGGTCCTGAGGCACGGAAAAAAAGGAGGCGCAAAGAGCGCACAGGAGACGGAGAACCGGGACCGGACGCCGCAAACCGGACGCCGGATTTCCACAGGGCGCGCAACGCCCGCGTGGATCGACCCCGCGGGTCCTATCGACCAAATATCGACAGGCTCCCGGCCGGGACCGTCCGATCATCCCGATTCCGCATCCTTATACCCCGGATATCCCCCCCTATGTGCTCCGTGCGCCTCCTATTCGTTCCTGTTTTGCCTTAAACCCGGCCGGGCGGGCAAAAAACGAAGCCCACCAACAATCAATGCAAATGCGCGGCGGACGGCGGGCGCTGCCAAAGCCTTGCGCCACCCTCCGATCATCGTCTCACTTCCGCTTCTCTTCGAGGTTATCCCGGATTTCCCTCTTCAACACATTGATCGATTTCGTAATGGGGATCTCCTTGGGGCAAACGCGCGTGCACTCGAAGTAATTCACGCACCCCGGAGCGCCTTCCGGATTGTCGATCCGCCGGAGACGCTCGACCAACTCGCTGTCCCGCGAATCGTTGATGAACCGGTACGCCCACGCCAGCGCCGCGGGGCCCATGAAATCGTTGTCTCTCCACCTGACCGGGCACGAAGCCGTGCAGCACGCGCAAAGGATGCAGCGGATCACATCGTCGAACTTCTTCCGTTCCTCCGGGCTCTGTTTGCGCTCCTTTTCGGGAGGCGGACCGCCGGGAATGAGATACGGGCGAATCCGCCGTATCCCTTCGAGGAAATCGTCCATGTCCACGATGAGGTCCTTGAGGACCGGAAACATCGGCAAAGGCTCAAGCACCACCTGGTTACAACTGTAATCCTTGACCAGCTTCTGGCAGGCAAGGCCGCAGGTCCCGTTTATCTTCATGCCGTCGGAGCCGCACACTCCATGGCCGCACGAACTCCTGTACGCCAGGGAGCCGTCCTGTTCCCACTTGATGCGGTTCAGGCAATCCAGTATCCGCTCCCGCGGTTCGGCCTCGACGGTATAGTGCTTGAAATACGGGCCCGCATCGACCTTGGGATCATACCTGTATATCTTGAACTTCATCTCCACCACGCCGGCACCCCCCTTCCCTGACGTTCCATATCAGGCCCTCACATCCATAGGCTGGTACACACAGCCCATGGGACCGCAGTAATCGCCGATATATTCCGCCTGGGGCCGGTAGAGCGCCGGTTTTCCCTGGGCTTCCGCGAACTGCTCCTCGATGATGTGCGCGCACCACCCGGCAATTCTCGAAATCGCAAAGATGGGCGTCATAAGATCGGTCGGGATGCCCATGACGTGGTAGACGGAACCGCTGTAGAAATCGACGTTCGTCTTGATGGTGTCCTTGCCCTTCTTGCGGAATTCCTCGTTGGCGGCATTTTCGAGCTGGCTGAGCAGCCGGTACCACTGTTCCTGCCCCGTCCTCCTGCCCAATTCCTCGGACATGCGCTTGAGGATCACGGCCCTCGGATCGGTGGTTTTGTAGACCGCATGCCCCATCCCCATGACCCGCTCTCCATGGCCCATGTGTTTCTTCACCCAGCTTTCGATACTCTCCTCCGATTCGATTTCCCCCATGATCTGAAAGAGCATCTTCATCACGCGCTCATTGGCTCCCCCGTGCAGGCTCCCCGAGAGCGCCCCGATGCCCGCGGCCACTCCCGCGTACATATGGGCCCTCGTGGACACCACCTCGCGGCAGGCGAACGTGGAAGCGTTGAAGGTGTGGTCGGCATGCAGGATGAGACACACATCCAGGTCTCGGGCCGTTTCCTCGCCGGGCCGCTCGCCGTGGAGCATCCACAGGAAATTGGCGGCATGGGACAGGGATTCGTCCGGAGCAACGGGGGCGAGCCCTTTTCTGATTCTGTCCCAGGCGGCCACGACGACGGGAAACCGGGCGATGAGCCGGACCGCCATGCGTTCGGCGGCATCCCGCTTTTCCACGCCGAGGTCGGGATCATCCGTGGCCAGGAGCGGGACGGTCGCCTGAAGCACATCCATGGGGTTGGCGTTCCTGGGCAGCTTCGAGTAGGTATCGAAGATGAAACTTGGGACTTGCCGGGCTTTCGCGAGCCGGGTTTCGAAAACGGCCAACTGCTCCTGCGTGGGGAGAGTCCCGTTCAAAAGGAGGTAGGCAGTTTCCGGAAAGGTCGACCTCTGCGCCAGCTCCTCTATCCGGTACCCTCTGTAGATGAGAATCCCCTTCTCCCCGTCGATGTAGCTGATCTTGGTATCAGCCACGGCAATACCGCGCAAACCCGTATTCTTTACACGAACCTCCTGGGCCGCTTCCACCATCTGCTCTCCTCCGATGAATGGGTGTCACACGACATTATCGATAATGAGACGATATTTATACAAAAAAGCGGGAATGACTCCGGATGCCCGGAGAAGAGCGTACGTATCCGCTCCCTTCACACCATATCGTCTAATCACTCTAAGAATTTCCGCCGGTCCTGTCAATCCGAGGAGACGGGAACGGAAAGAGACGAAAAGACGCCGGCTCCCACTCTGCCGGGGGCGGCATCGCCGCCCGACGCCGCCCGGATAAATCGCGGATCAGAAAAACCACTTGAAGCCGAGCCCCAGAAAGAAGGTGTTGACGCCCTGGTTGGGGGTCTCGAGGCCGGCGTTGGACAGGTGCAGCAACCGCAACTCCGCCGTGACGGCCATGTCGCCACGCAGAAAGTAAGCCGTTCCGAAGCCGAACTGGGGGAAGAACTGGTAGCGCGTGCTCAGATCGGGCTCGCCGATGTCCGTTATCGCCATCCCCGCGCCCAAACCGACGAACGGAACGAAAGGAGTACCCGTGATGAAGTTATAGCGAAGGAGCGGTCCCAACCCGACGACATAACGGGCATCGGGGTTGAACTGGCTCCCGGCGAACAACTCGGCCGCCAACTCCCAGTTGCCCGCATACCACCTGCCCGGCGCGCGCACGTCGGTAAGGACCCACCCCAACTGCGCGGATGCGCCGGCCAGGTCGTGCGCCAGGTGACTCCCGAATATTTTGGCTCCGGGTCCGGCCCCGACTACAAAGGACGCGCTCATCCGTCCCGCCCGAAATCCGCCGTACGGGTCCCCCTGCCCCGGGGTGGAAGCGTGGGAGCGGGCGGCCGGGTCCATTCCGGCGATTCCCGAAGGTTCGGCCGATGCGCGCAGCGCCGCGCCGGTCAGCGCGAGCGGGATCAGAGTACAGCAAAGCAGAATACGAAGCGTCGATCTTGTCATTAATACTCCCTCGCAATACATGGTCTGGAATATGCATTTTCTTGCATGTACTTTATGAGGGATTCGCTCTAAAGTCCAGCAAAGAACATGGGAGCCTACCTGTTCTTTCGTACTCCGGCCTTCGTAAGTTCCCTGTCGAGCGTATCCGAAAAGCGCTGTTTTTCTTTTTGGCCGAGCGGGCGGGGACCGGGAGTGACGACCCCGGCCTCGCGGATATCGTGCATGAAATTTCGAATGGAGAGTCTTTCCCGGATGTTCTCTTCGGTGAAGAGTTCACCGCGAGGGCTTATTACCACGACATTTTTCGGGACCAGAACGGACGCCAGGGGAATGTCCTGCGTAACGGCGAAGTCGCCCGCTTCGGCCTGCCCGGCGATGTATTCGTCGACGGCTTCCGGCCCCATCCCGACTCTTATCGTGGCGACGTAGGCGGACTCCGGAACTCCGATGGGCTTGTTGGCGACGAAGACCGCCCGTATCCCGAGCCGCCTGGCGGTCCGGATGATCAATTCCTTGACCGGAGCCGGACAGGCGTCCGCATCCACCCATATTTTCATCTCCGGCCTTTCGTTGCGGCAGTCCGGGTTCCGATGGTCGTAATGTCCGCGCCGGCGCCACTCCGGCGCCGGCATCTTCGAGATTACCAGGTGAGCCGCAATCCGAAAGTTGGCCCCTTTTCACACACGGCTTCTTACGCCTCCGCACATTTTATTTCCCTTTCGGCGTCCGAGGCCCCCAAACGCGCTGCATGCCTGCATTCAATGACACTTTTACGGGACTCTTACGAGACGAATACGATACGATAAACATGCCAAACAGCGGTCAACGCGATGCCACGGACGATATCAATTCAGCTTCAACGAGCAATTCCGGCACAGGGTTCAAAAGGCCTCACGCAGCCGTTGCTCCCCCCCGCGAGGGCGTTCGAACCGCGTCACAAGGCTTACACGCGGATACTCTAACAGCATTCGAGGCACATAGCAATATCAAGATTCAAGCAAGCAGAATGACACTCCATGAGTGATTACATGAGTAATTAATCGTAATTACGAAGCCAATCCCGGGGATCTCGATCGGAGCGCTTCATCTCATCACCGGATCAGCCGCGCAATCACCATGCCGTGTCCCACGAGCAATCGGCGCCGCGGTCCGGTTCGCCGTCGGGGACGGCCCGGCGCTATGGCCCGGCGGGACTCACGGCAACGTGCTCGATCGGGCGAGGGACGCGATCCGGGACCGTAACCGTGCCCACAGCGTCCGCTTCTCCAAGCGCGGCGGTGTACGTGATGAAATGGTGGCCCGCAATCGCGTGGGTCAGCGCCTGCACGATGCGGCCGGGGTATCTCCTTATGACTTTCGCCATATACTTCCAGAACACCCGGCGGTAGCCCGACTTGACGCCTATCGTGTACAGCGCCCGGAGAGGGTGGAGGAGCGGATACACGTTGGCGTAGGGGCTGGAACGGTTCGAACGTTCCTGCCGTTCCAGAAGGCCCAGAACGCGACCGTAGTACATTTCGGGAGAATAGATCGATTGGAGGACTTTCAGGTATCCCCGGTAAATGGTTTCCCGGCCCATCTTCGTGCGAAAGTTCGGCCGGCCGACGTCGTTGATATCGACCCCTTCCCGGAGCCGGCCCTCCTTCTCCATGCGGTCCCAAAGCCGGGTGCCCGGGAGCGCATGGAGGGTCCCCACCATCGCCCAGGGAATCCGCGCGTCCTCGATAAAATCGATCTGGCGCTGAAAGATGTCCGGCGGGTCGTTGTCGAAACCGAGGATGAAACCTCCCGTGACCTCAATGCCGGAGTCGATGACGCGGGCAACGGCATCGAGCATGTCCTTTTTGGCGTTCTGATACTTGTGGGTCTCCTGGAGGCTTTCCAGCGACGGCGATTCGATGCCCACAAAAACCCGGCTGAAGCCCGCCAGACGCATGTTCTCCATCAAGAGGTCGTCGTCGGCCAGGTCGATCGAAGCTTCCGTGGTGAGGATGAAGGGATATTTGCGCTCCTTCTGCCAGCGGATGATTTCCCCGAGCAGATCTTTGACTCGAGTCCTGTTTCCGATGAAGTTGTCGTCCACGACGAAAACGTCGCCGCGGTACCCCAGGCGGTATAGGGCGTCGAATTCCGCGAGTATCTGTTCCGGCGTCTTCGTGCGCGGCTTGTGCCCGTAGAGCGAAACTATCAGGCAGAACTCACAGTTGAACGGACATCCCCGGGAGTATTGGACGTCCATGGTGGCGTACGCCTTCAGATCGAGGAGGTCGTAGCGGGGAACGGGGCTGGAAGTGATGTCGGGTCGCTCCCGCGTCCTGTACATCTTCTGAAGGGCTCCGTCTTCGAGGTCCCGCAGGAACGGCCCGATCGTTATTTCGGCCTCGTCCAGCACGAGCACGTCCGCCTTATCGCCGATGATCTCCGGACGGCTGCTCGCCATCGGTCCTCCCACCACGGTCGTTCTGCCGAGCGCTCTGCAACGGTCGAGCGTCTCCAGCAGCGAGGGCAACTGGATTTCCATTCCGGACAGGAACACCATGTCGGCCCAGAGTATCTGCTCATCGCCCAGCGGTTCCACGTTCATGTCGACCAGCCTGAATTCCCAACTCGGGGGACAAAGGGCCGCGACGGTGATAAGGCTGAGCGGGGGGTGCATCGCTTTCTTTTGGACGATCGAGAGGAGGTGTTGAAACCCCCAGTAAGTGGAAGGAAATTCGGGGTAGACAAGCAGGACGTTACGACTCGCTATCCGGGCTGTTTCTTGATTCATTGCATTTACCTTCTTCGAGAGGGGGTGAAAAACCGGAGAATGGTTCGGAAGGCGGCACGCGAGACGATCGATAAGGGTGCGCGCCGGAGGAGACGCCCGCATCTTCAAACCGATCGCGCCGCGAAGCTGGCGTTTGACCGGGCGGGGCGCGGTCAAGGAGGGAAAGTGTAATGCAGTTTAATGCATTTGCATTACCTGCACTATGTTAATGCCGGTGAGCCGCCTGTCAATGTCCGGCCGCAATGACCGCGGGGGCCGAGGGAGGAGCGATCGGAGCAGCCGGAACGGCCGGGCGGGGACAGGGCCGGAAAGCGGAGAATGCCGGGGGGAGAAGAGCGTGTGAGTATGATTGTTTCCACGGCGGACGACATCACTCCACCGGAAAGCGCTGCAAGTCGAGTCCGTCGAGGAGTTCGAGCACGAGACGGCTCGGCATGTGTCGCAGCGAAGGCGGCGGCGAAGCTGCCGGCGGAGGGGGGGCGGACACGGGAACGGTCCTTTGCGGCGGAGTGCGCATAGGGTTGCGGAATCGCCGTGGATTCCGGGCATGGATTCGGTGGAAACGGGGGAGGACTCCTCCGCTGAGGAACAACCCGCAACCCGTCCTAATCGAGCGTCCGATGGTAGCGCTTCACCCCTATCGCCAGGGCAACGACCGCAAAAAGCGCTATCGGCCATAGCTGCGGGGCCACGTCCTCCAGGCCGTTGCCCTTGAGCAGTATTCCCCGGACGATCCGCAAGAAATGCGTGAGCGGGAACACTTCGCCGATCACCTGCGCCCACCGCGGCATGCCGCGAAACGGAAACATGAAGCCCGACAGCAGGAGCGACGGAAGGAAGAAGAAGAAAGACATCTGCACGGCCTGGAGCTGGTTTCCGGCAACGCTCGAAAACATGATCCCCATGGCCAGGTTCGCCGTGATGAATACGAAAGCGACCACCAGCAGCAGGCCGAGGCTCCCGACCATGGGCACTTCGAAAATGAACCGGGCGGCGAGGAGAATGAGCGCCACCTGGATGTAACCGACCAGGATGTAGGGGACGAGCTTTCCGACCAGCACCTCCAGCGGCCGGGTCGGCATGGAGAGGAGGTTTTCCATGGTGCCGCGCTCCCGTTCGCGGGTGATGGCGAGAGCCGTGATCATGACCATGGTCATGGTGAGGACGACCCCCATGAGCCCGGGCACGATGTTGTACTGCGTGACGGCTTCGGGGTTGTACAGCGCGTGGATGCGCAGGTCGATCGGGCCCTCGTCCTCCGCCAGGTAGGCGAGCGGCCCCTTGAGGTCGTTTTGCAGCGCGGTGGACAGCAGGGAGCGTATCGCGCCGAGCGCGTTGCTGGTGGCGGCGGGGTCGGTGGCGTCCGCTTCGATGAGGATGGAGGGCTTCTCGCCGCGCAGCAGGTCGCGGGTGAAATTCTCCGGGATGTTCACGACGAACTGGACCTCGCCCCGCGCCAGCACGTCGCGCCCTTCCGCTTCGCTTTCCAGCCGGCGCACGAAGTCGATGTAGCCGCTGTTTTGAATGGCGTGGAGCAGGGTGCGGCCCTGCGGACCGTTGTCGGCCAGGAGCACGGCGGCGGGCAGGTGCTTCGGGTCCGAATTGATCGCAAACCCGAAGAGAGTGAGTTGCAGGAGCGGGATGCCGATCATCATCCCGAACGTCACCCGGTCCCGGCGCATCTGGATGAATTCCTTCACGACCATCGCCCAGAACCGGCGGGGCGAAAAGCGGTACCGGCCGTTGGATTCTCTTTTCATCGCGTTTCTTCTTTCATTTTGAATTGCCGTCCGGCGCCCTGTTCATGAGGTGGATGAAGACGTCTTCGAGCCCCGAGTCGATCGGGCGCCAGTCGTGGCGGTCCGTGCGAAACGGCGAAATGGCTTCCTCGAGCGCGGCCGCGTCGTTGCCGCTCACGTGCAGCATGCCGCCGAAGGCCACCGCCTGCTCGACGCGAGGGTCCGCGCGGAGTTCGGCGGCGAGCTTCAACAGGTCCGGGCCGCTCACCGACCATGTCGTCAGGCGGGCCCGGGACACCACTTCCGCCACCGTGCCGTAGGCGAGCAAATGGCCGTTGGCGATGTACGCCAGCCGGTGGCACCGTTCGGCTTCGTCCATGTAGTGGGTCGTGATGAGGAACGTGAGTCCCTCCCCGGCGAGTTCGTGGATCTGCTCCCAGAATTCGCGGCGGGCCCTGGGGTCCACCCCCGCCGTCGGTTCGTCGAGCAGAAGCAGCTTCGGCTGATGGATCATGCATGCGGCGAGCGCGAGGCGCTGCTTCCAGCCGCCGGAGAGTTGCCCCGCGAGCTGGTTTCGCCGTTTGCCGAGCCCGAGCCGCTCGATCGTATCGTTGACGACCCGGCGGCGGTCCCTGACGGAATACATCCGGGCGACGAAGTCGAGGTTCTCCGCGATGCTGAGGTCCTCGTAGAAGCTGAACCGCTGCGTCATGTACCCCACCTGGCGCTTGATCGCCTCGCTTTCGGCGATCACGTCGTAGCCCAGGCACGCGCCGCTCCCTTCATCGGCGCGCAGCAGTCCGCAGAGCATGCGGATGAAGGTCGTCTTCCCGCTGCCGTTGGGGCCGAGGAAGCCGCAGATTTCTCCCCTGCGGACCTGCAGGCCGACGTGGTCCACGGCCGTCCGGTCGCCGAAGCGCTTCGTCATTCCGCGCACATCGATTGCAAGGTCAAGGTCGTCTTTCATAAGCCGCTCACGCACCCAGCTCGACATCCACGGGTTGTCCGGGATGCAGCCTCGCGGCGACTTCGGGGTCGAAGGTCGCCTCGATCATGAACACCAGCTTGCCGCGGCTCTCCCTGCTATAGATTACCGGCGGCGTGTACTCCGCCCGCGGCGAGATGAAACTCACCCTGCCCGTAAAGGGTTCGGCCACGCCGTCGACGCGCACGGTCACGCGGTCGCCGGGACGGACGGCTCCGATCCGCGTCTCTGGCACGAACGCCCGGACCTTTATCGCCCTCGGCGGCAGCAGCGCCACGACCGGCCGGCCCGCCGCCACCCATTCCCCACGGCGGTAGAGAGTATCGAAGACGAGCCCGGCTTGCGGGGCGGCCAGGCGTTTCCGGGAGAGGTCCCATTCCGCCCTGGCGAGCGCCGCTTCCAGCGCCTGCACGTTGGCTTCCGCGGCCGCCACCTGATCGACCCTGGAACCCAGTTGCGCCGTTTTCAGATCGGCTTCGAGCTGCGCCACCCGTTGCCGGTCCTGTTCCAGGGTCGAACGGGCGCGGTCCACGTCCTGCACGGAGTTCGCGCGGGCGGCGAGGAGCCTCTCCTGCCGGACGAATTCCTTTTCGGCAAGATCCAGGGCCGCCTTCGCCCGTCTGAGCTGCGCTTCGACGGCCTGGATTTCCGAAGGCCGCTTGCCCTTCTTTACGTCCTCGAGGTTCGCCCGCGCCTGGGCGAGCCTGCGCGCGGCCTCGTCCCGCATGGCCTCTTCCGGAACGCTTTCCAGCGTAAAGAGCGCATCGTCCTCCTCGACCCACGCGCCCCGTTCGACGGAAAGCATTTCGAGCGTCCCCGGAAGCGGCGACGCCACGTAGACGAATTCCCCTTCGACATACCCCTGCAGCACCCCGGATTCCCGGCGGTCGCATCCCGTCGCAACGAATAGCAGCGCCGCCGCCAGCGCGAATGCAACGACCGTCATCGCCCCCCTCCCGCGGCGCGCCGTCCCGGCCGGCTCCACCGGCTCAGATCCCATCATGGCCTTTCCCTCCTCTCCTCCCCTTCTCCGTGATTACCCCCTCCAGGATTACCGTGACGACGGCGGTGAACCCGGTTTTGGGCGTTAGGCCGAGTTCCTCCATCCTGGCGGGGTTTACGATCGCCTGCACGGCGCCGAGAAGAATCTCGATGACCAGTTCGGCGGGAATATCCTCGCGGATGATCCCGGCTCTCCGCCCTTCGCCGAGGACCTTTCCGAAAAACCGCTGGATGTTGCGAGCGCGTCTGCGCTCTACGACTTTGAAGAGTTCCGGCGCCTCCCGCTGGATATCGCGAAAAAACGGCGGATGGATCTCCCCCGTATGCCGTTGCATGCACTCGAGCAGGCGACGCAAGGTCCCGGTAAAATCGGAAGCGCACTCCGACGTCGCCGTCTCCAGGTCCGCCTCCACGTCCCGGAACTTGTCGTCGAGAACGGCTTCCACGAGCGCGGTCTTGCCCGGGAAGTGCGCGTAGAGCGTCTTCTTGCTCATACCGAGTTCCCCGGCGAGATCGTCCATGGTGACTCCGCGCAGCCCGTGGACGAAAAAGCGGCGGCGGGCCGCGGCGACGATCCGTTTGCCGGCGGAATCGTCGAGCGGCGATTCCGCGGATTGAGTTTCTTTGCGTTGCATAAGCTATCCGGTTCTCTCTGGGGAGCCGGCGGGGGCCTGTTTCGGCTGCGCTGCGTCGGCCCTTTCACGGTTCAGAGCTGTCAAAACCTTGGAAACGCATTTAGTATACACGGTTTCCATGGGGAATGCAATAGCGAAGCGTAGGAAGGAAGAAAAACAAGGGCAGCGGGAACGGGAGGGGCTGAAGGAAAGAGGGAGCGGCGCGGCGCATCTCGACGCGGCATCGACGATGAACGCGTTCCACCGCCATGGCAAGGAGAACTCTCATTTCCTTTCAGCTTCCAACTCGCTTCGGAAGAAAGACGGCAAGGCCCCATGCAGCGGGGACTACGGCAGGTTCTGCAAGACATTTTGAACATCTTCCGGCGGGAGTCCGCGGGCGAGGAGCGTTTTCCGCGACTACCGCGGGTTCCGTAGGATGTTCCGAGCATATGAGGCGAAAGTCCGCCGATGAAGGCCGTTCTCCGAGACCGAGATCGAGGCTATGGCAGGTTCCGCAGGATGCTTTGAATTTCTTCCGGTGTGAGCCCGCCGATGAGGACCGTCTTGCGGCGGGATTTGAAGCCTTTGACGACTTCCACGCTGCTCCTGGGTACGCCGAAGATCTCCGCCAGGAACCGGACGCACTCCTTGTTCGCCGCCCCCTCCACGGGCGGGGCCGTAAGGCGGATTTTGAGGCCCCCCTCATGGATGCCGGCCACCTCGTTCCGGCTCGCCTTGGGCTGCACGTATACTTCCAGCAAAGCGCCGTTGCCGCTGCGGCGCAGTACCCCCGATATTTCCGATATATCCATCAAGCGCATCCCCTTCCCCGCCGCCCGCCCGGCACACGGTC
>CAYOVG010000138.1:0-16696 GCA_964407285.1 uncultured Syntrophobacteraceae bacterium | reverse complement strand
CCCCGGCCTCATTGAAACCTCGCGTGCTGATCGATACCGCAGCGGGGCAGGCTGGTATTTCCGGGGTTTTACGCCCCGGCCTCATTGAAACCTGCCGGCTGCGGCCCGAGAAGATGGGCGCAGAGTTGGTATTTCCGGGGTTTTACGCCCCGGCCTCATTGAAACATCGGGCGGGTCGGTCATGCAGCACCTCCTGTTGTCGTATTTCCGGGGTTTTACGCCCCGGCCTCATTGAAACTCAACGAGACCGCCTTCTTTTGCCAAAACGAATTCGGTATTTCCGGGGTTTTACGCCCCGGCCTCATTGAAACAACGTCTTTAGCGTCTTTACAACCCATTCGTCCGTGTATTTCCGGGGTTTTACGCCCCGGCCTCATTGAAACACTTACGCGGCTTTCTTCTTCACTACCTTTTTCTTCTGTATTTCCGGGGTTTTACGCCCCGGCCTCATTGAAACCCTCAGATAGGCCTCATAGTTGGTGGAGAGATCACTGTATTTCCGGGGTTTTACGCCCCGGCCTCATTGAAACAGACCGGGACGCGCCGGGCGGAAGAAAAGGAACGCCGGTATTTCCGGGGTTTTACGCCCCGGTCTCATTGAAACACGGTCTCCATCGATGTAGTTTCGCTTAACGGGGGGTGTATTTCCGGGGCCTTACGCCCCGGCATCATCACTAAATGGAAAAGGTTTTGGGATGGGGGAGCCGGGAGATCAACGGCTTTGGCCCCTCATCCTGCCCTTCTCCCCTGCTTCGAGGACGAGGGTATTTGTTAACTCCATTGCCTGGACCAGTGCTCAATACGGCATTAGCTACAGACACTGTTCGTAAAGGTTGCAATATAAGAGATAGTTCCAAATGACGCCGGCTCTCTCGCCGGCGTTTTTTCAGCGTCAAAAAGGGGGACATTGGGTTCATATTGGCATCATCACGGCGCCATGAGCGTACCCTAAAAGTATCGCAAATGGATCATTGAATGTAGGTCTGGAGCGGGTTTACGGCGCTGAATGAAAAAAAACGGGAATCTCGCAGCCGCTTCGTAACTGTATATCGCGATACAGACTTAGAGCTCAATTTATTTGGTGTGAAGTAAAAGGATAAGCAGGGGTGAACGCGGCATCGGGGTGCGGCATTCGATTTTGGGCGGTCCTGCCGGGAACCGGAAATGAATCAATCAATGCTCGATGGAGGATAAGACCGCGTCATGCCCCCATCGGCTTGGAGGCGAACATTTAGGCCCCTGGCAGAACAAATGGTGAATTCGGACTTCTTCCAAAGATGTCGAACAGAAGCGCGGAAGCGGGTAGGGGATCATCGGAAAAACGGGTCGGAATATTGGGTAATCCGCTGTAGGAAGGAAACGACATGTGGCGGAATGAATATGGAATGAATATCGTATGCCCTGGCTGCCCATGGTTCCGATCTTTTGAGCCTCCTCTTCGATCCTACTTGTAGCGAAGACGATATAATGAAGAATAAGGGCGACTCCAAGGCAGTTCTATGACTGGCAGACGGCACGGATGATGTCATGCGTTTCGTCGATTGTCTCGATCGTGCGGATCTTGCATGGTGCGCAATCGGAGGCGTGGCTGTCAATCACTGGGCGGCGGAAGCTATGGTTACTCAAGATGTAGATCCTGTTGTTGCCGCGGAATCGATTGACCTTGCGACCAGCCTCCTCGAGGACGCCGGATTCAGATCTGAACGCTTTTACTGGTCCATCAATTTCCGGGGTCATTCCAAAATCGGCATTCAAACGAAAAGCGATAAATGCAACTTCCAACCGTTTGCGGTATAATGGAGGGAAAGCCGATGTCACCCTCGGGCAGGGCCGAGCGACGGCGAGCCGGCTTCGGATCGGTTCAATCAAAAGAACACATTGGAGTTTCATATGCGTGGCGGTCATTTTGTCGTTGTTCTTGCCGTCTTCTGCTTTCTGCACGGTCCCGACCGCAGTGATGCCGGACGGACGGCGTCTTGCGGAGAAATGCAGGCCGGTGTCGGCGGTTGTTCCGGCATCGCCGGGCGGGCTGTAGAAGCTCCCGTATTGATGGCGCAGGCCGTCGATTTTCCGGATGCTCGCCCCGGCCCCGCGTTGGAAGGGTACTATCGAGCCAAAAAACGCAGGGACATCGGCGATGGGCGAACTGGAGGCGATGCGGCGCCGGGCGTGGAGAGCGAAACGAAAAGCGAACTAGTAAATGACGCCGAAGAGGAAGTTACGCCCGGAGCGGTCGTGGACGGCCGTTATCGCGATAAGAAAAAGAAGGAAAAGAAGAAAGCCGAAGAGGTTTCGGAGCAGGAACGGGAGAGTGGCGCGGATGTGGCGCGCAACCCCGGTTCCAGGGTCGATAAGGATAAGAACGACAACAAGAATAAGAATGAAATAAGGCCGGGCGACATCTTCGTTCCCGCACCGGGAGGCGGGGCGGTGAATTCCAGGAACGGGCAGTTCTATCCCGGAACGCCTAAAGGGATAATCGACTCGCAAACAGGAAGGTTCATGCCCAAGGTCAAGGGAGGATACATCGATTCCAAGACCGGTTTTCACCCCATCAGGTACTGACGGGTGACACCGGGCGTCACCGGCTTCGCTCCCTTGCTTCAAAGGGGAGGGGGTGGACGCGCCCTAAGCCGGTCGTTGAAGGAGTGATGTCGAAGCAGGATCGTGTCTGCCGTGGTTTGCGCGGGCGCGTTCGAAGCTCGTGGTGGCGTAGCAGTAGACGCAACCGTAAAGGCAGGAATCGTACATGCCGATGTCCCTGCTCGCCGCGCAGCCGCACTGCTTGCGCTGACACGGGTCCTTCTTCCCTTCGAAACCGATTCCGAATACGCTACGAATCAAATCCTCATCCACGCAACTGCCCGGCTTGATGCCGAATTGCTCCAGGCCGGTCTCATCGGCGCAACTCCGGATTTCCATGTCATTTTCGGCGGCGGCTTGCGCAAGGGATCGCATCAGCCCGGCGAGGGCCTCCCGGTCGTCCGGCAGTAACGTGATTTGTCGCCTTGCCAGTTGTCTCATCCGTCCCTGCAGCTTGCGATAGATGTGGGCAATACTCACCACCGAACGCGTGGCGCGCCCCCTCAACCCGGTCGCTATCCGGAGGTAGGCGCGCAGATGGAATTCATGATCGGTGATAGTCGTGAGGAAAACGGGATCGTAGCGCCAGATCACCCGTTGCGGACCGACGCGGCGGGAGAGTTCCCGGAATGTCTCCATTCCCGCTTCGACGGGAGGCGAACCCGGATCGATCTCCCCCGGATTGGCCAGGAGCGTGTACAGGAAATAGTAGCGGTAACCGCGGTCGTCCAGTTCGGGGAGGTGAGGGAGGAGGGGACGGGGATTGCGCGTCCAGAATACGATTGCGTCTACATCCTCCGGCCTGAGGGACACGGTGGAAACCTGGTTCGGGTTGAAAGGATTGGGAACCGTGCAGAAGCCGGCTCTGATGCGGTTCATGAACCACTTGCCGTAAAATGCGGGGATATCCGTGCGGCGGCTTGCGCTGATGATCATTGGAGTCGGTCATCCGGTGAATCGGAGCGGCACAAGCCCGGAAGGGGCGGAACCGCGGGCGACGGGGAACGTTGCGAGGCTCCGCGCCTCGCAACGAAGGAAGAATCCATCCACGATCCGTTGTTCTTCGGCAGCTCTGCCGCGGCTGCAGCCGTAACCGCACAAAGAAAAGAAAATCCGGATTTCAACCGTTCACGGTACACGGTCATCGGGAACTACGAACCCGCGCGGCGCCCCGGGGGCGGCTGCGTCGGCTGGTCGGGCCTCTCGCGCATGGTCAGGGCCGGTTCGCCGAGGAACGAAAACCGTATCCACCGGTAGGCCAGCCGCAGGAGCGCTTCGTCGTCCGATTGTATCGCCTCCGCTTCCTCCTGGGGGATGTCGAAAATCCCCAGGAAGCGGCTGTTCAGAATAAGCCTGAGGAACTGCTCCGAATTGTAGCATGCTATGAAAAACATCTGCTGCTGCTTTTCCGAAAGAGGCGACGAGAAACCCGGATGGGTGAGGATCTCCATCCAGAGGTTGTTGGCTTCATGGTAAGGGGCCAGCCCCTGGTCGTCGATCCATTTCGCAATCGTCCACAACGGCCCTTCCTCGAATCCCTTGCAGTGCTCTTCGTGCAGTACGTAGTAGCTCTCCTGCACCACGCCCCGGTCGCGATGCTTCCTGGATGCGCGGGCCAGCGGATAGGTCCTGCAGGCGGAAGGGCGATGATCGTAGATGCCGCAGCCCTGTTCCGATACGAACGGGCAGGTCATGCGTTCGTCTTCCTGCATCTTCAGGTAAACCGTCGGCAGGTTCCTGGAATCGCTCAGGCGAATTTCCCCGTAACGGTCGAGAAACTCCCGGCTGGAAAGGCCGAGGCCGTTCCTTAGCCGCACCACGTCATACGGGGTCAAAAGGAGGCTGAGTTCCCGGCAACACTCGGTGAAGCAGGGAACGCCCGGATGGCAGGCAAAGCGTAGCCGGCCGTCCACCATGGGCTCCAACATATCCTGGATGGGGTCGGGAGCTGTTCGTTCCATTTCCATTTCGTTTCCTCGATCTTTTGCTCTCTTGCTCCACTGCTGCTGCCGAATCAGGAAGAAGTACGCATGAGATAGTCCATCTGGGCGCGGATGTGGCGGTAGGCCAGGAGCAGCATTTCCTCGTCGTTTTCCCGCGCCGTTCGAACCATACCCTCGTCGATTTGGTTCAAATCCAGGAAAGACTTGTCGTCCAGAAGCTTGTCGAACTGGTCGAGATCGTAGGCGAGGAAAAGGAGTCTCCCCAGGCCGGGGCCGATACCGAGCACCGGGCTGTCCGGGGGAGGAATGAGGGCCTGAAAAACGGCTTCTATTTCCACGTACCGGTCAACGCCCTGGCCCGCGAGCCATTCATCGACTTTCCAGGTATTCGGTTCGGAGAGTCCCATGCAGCGCGCGGTATCGTAAAAAATGCAATACTGTCCGCTCTGGCCGGCAGTGTCCAGGGGGAACATCCGGCACGCCCACGGGCGGTCCTCATATACCTTGCAACCCTCGGGGGTCACCAGCTTGCAGTAAAGAGTATCCGGGTCCATCGCAAACTGGACCGCCGGTATGTTCACGTCTTTGAGCAGGAAGGTGCGTGTGTAAGTGGTCAGGAATTCATGGGACCCGATCTTGAGGGCCCGGCGCAGGCGCAAGACATCGTAAGGAGTGAGATAGATGTTTACATCCCTGCAGCACTGCGTAAAACAAGGGAGACCGTCGTTGCAGGCAAATTGAAAAGAGTCGGACCCTGTCAGGACTGCCTGACCGTTGCCTCCGGTACTGGAATTTGAATCCATTTGCGTTCCTTTGTTCTCGTCTATTCTATTGTGATCAACCCGGTTTCGAAACCACGGAAATTCGAGTTCCCGTGGATGATTTCGCCCGCGGCGGCGAGCGCCTGCGCATCGCCGCGGACCATGAACGCCCGCCGGCGGCGACAGCCGCGGTTGCGGGAACGGCGATCATAGTCCCGGTCGTGCGCTGTTCCGCAAGACTCCCGCATTGCCCCGTCTCCAGCCGGCCGTCCGGCGGGCGTGTCGTACCCGTGCGGAAGCCCCGCAGGCGCGCCTCGGGCCCCTCGAATATATCATCATGTGTATCCGCAGGCAATTACTCCGTAAATCCGAAACCGCTCCAAATTCGAATCAACTCCGTTCATCCAAAAGTTCGGATAGCTCCACTATCCGCAGTCGGTCCTGCCGGTCGAGGCTGTTGCACGCATCGGTCAGCATGTTGAGGCAGTACGGACATGCGGTAGCGAGCACCCGGGCGCCTTTGCCGACGGCATCTTCGATGCGAAGCTCGGCGAACCTCTGCCCCATGGGGACTTCGGCCCATATGCGGCCTCCCCCTCCGGCGCAGCAAAGGGCCTGGCTCCTGTTCCGGTCGAGTTCGACGGTCTCCACTCCCGGCAGCGCGGCCAGAAGATCGCGTGGCGAGTCGTATATGCCGCCGTGCCTGCCCAGGTAGCAGGGATCGTGATAGGCGATGGTCCTCTTCTCTTGATCGGCGGAAAACCCGATTCGCCCCTCCCCGACGAGACTTGCCAGCAGATCGGTATAGTGGACCACTTCCCATCGACCACCCAGTTCAGGATAGTCGTTCGTGAAGGACCACATGCAGTGCGGCGAAGTAGTGATGATCTTCTTGACCCCCTTGCTGTTGAATAGCTCGACATTCGATCCGGCGAGCTTCTGAAAAAGCTCCTCGTCGCCAAGCTTTCGGATGCTTTCCCCGCAGCAGCTTTCCTCGTTTCCGATCACGCCGAAGCTCACTCCGGCTTTCCGGAGAAGCCCGGCGATGCTCCGGGCCGCTTTCGCGCTCCGGGGGTCATAACACGAGTGGCAGCAAACGAACAGGAGATACTCGCTTTCCGGTCCGAAGACCGGGACATCGAGCCCTTCCCTCCACGCGGAGCGCTTCTCCCTCGGGCCGGACCAGGGATTCCCGTTTGCGTGAGCGCCTCCCAGGATCGGGCGCAGATGGGCGGGAGCCGGCCCCGCTCCCATGATGCTTGCGCGCATGGCCCGGACGTTGTCGATGATCTTGACCCCTCGGGGACAGTTGGACTGACACATGGAACAGGTCGAGCAGGCGAAGAGGGCCTGTTCCTCCTCGAAGCCCTCGATCCCCATCTGGACCATTCGCTCCATGCGGCGGATGTTGAATTTCTCGCTCGTATCGCCCGGGACGAGCCGCCAGGGGCATATGCCGGTGCAGAGTCCGCACTGCATGCACCGGGAGATCGTCTCCGCTCCCATCTCGACAATGTATTCCCGCATCTCGGATGATACGGTTTTCGGTTCGTTCATGCTACGCTCCAAATTTACGTATTCCAGCTCAAGCAACGGTCGGCAGGTTGAAATCTCCAACAGCCTACCAGTTTAACAGAAAAGAAAGGCCGGGGCACAACAAAAAAACCTCCGGGCGCCGGAGCGCCCGGAGGCTGGAAGCAAAATCCGAGTCTGACTCGGCTTAGCCCGGATCGGTTTAGACGTTCAGGTTCACCACCGGGACCTTCTTTAGGGTCCATTCATCGGTCTTGGGATTCCACACGGAGTTGACGAAGCACCTCCAGTTCTCTTCATCCATCTTCGGGAAGTCGGCGCGGAAGTAGTAACCCGGCCAGCGGCTTTCTTCACGGAACAAAACGTGGCGCAGGTGGCTCTCCGCGGTCCAGAGGCGATGGGTGTTTTCCCAGGCCCTCAGGAGTTCGTGCAGGTCGGCCGCGGCCAGCTTCTCGGAGTCTTCCCTCAGCATGCCGAGCAACTCCAGGCCTCGCTCCAGGAGGTGCTTGTTGGTGGTGAACTGCGCGGAAACACCGCCGCAGTACTCGTCCATGATCTTCTGGAGGCGAAACATGAACATCTTGGGCTTGATGAAGTTCGGGTTGATGTCCGGATCGCTGGATGCGGACGCGAACTGCTCGAACCTGTCCATGGGAGCCAGGATCTTCTTCTTCATTTCTTCTATCACGGCATCGCTCACGTTGGGAGCAACATTATTGTCAAGAATATACGCGATAGCGCCCTTGGCGGCGATACGCCCCTCTGCGTGCGAGCCGCTCGAGAACTTGTGGCTGGATGCGCCCGCGCCGTCACCGGCGGTGAAGAGGGCCTTTACGGTGGTCATATGGTTGTAGAGGCCGATGTCCTTCCACTGCGCGGCGTATTCCGCGGGCATCACATCCTCGGGACCGCACACCCAGGCGCCGGATGCGCCGGAATGGGAACCGATGAAGTAGGGTTCGGCGGCGGCGATCTCGGAAGGCTTCTCTTCGGGCTTGATGTTCATACCCGCCCACAGGAGGGACTGGCTGATCGTCATGTCGAGGAAGTCTTCCCACGCCTCGTTCTCGAGTTCCTTCATCTTCTTCTTGAAGGCCTTCGGATCGTCTTTGTACTTGGCGGCCAGGTTGGCGATCGCCTCTTCCGTCCTCATGTAGATCGGACCCTTGCCGGCCATTACGTCTTCCATGCCCAGCCAGTTGCGCAGGTTGGCGGGGATGGGCTTGCCGGTGCCGTAAGGCGCCCACTGGGGCAACTCATCGGCGCGGGTCACCATGTACTCCTCGCCGAGGCAGTTGGTTGCGCGGGACTTGAACAGCAAGAACCAGGCGCCCACGGGGCCGTAACCGTCTTTGAAACGAACCGGAATGAAGCGAACTTCCTGGCAGGTCATTTCAGCGCCGGCCCGGATCGTGAAATAAGCGGTGGAACCGGCGTTCCACGGAGGGTACCAGGCGCGGCCAAGGCCCTCGCCCACGGAACGCGGACGAAAAACGTGAACGGCGCCGCCCATCATGGCGATGGTCGCTTTCGCCTTGAATACGTAGAACTTGTTCTCACGGACGCTGAAACCGACGCCGCCCAGGCATTTGTTGTTGTCGAGGTCCATCAGGGGCTCAACGATGAAGACGCGCTCGTACAGCTCGCCCTTGTCGCCCAGGCCGGAGAGAGCGTTCTTCGCGGCTTCGGCAACGATGACCTTGTAGGACTCGCCGTTGATCATGATCTGCCAGCGGCCTTCATGAACGTACTTGCCGTTGTCGTCTTTCCAGATGGGGAGCCCCCACTTTTCGAACAGGTGGACGGAGGAATCAACGTGGCGGGCGATATCGTATACCAGGTCTTCACGGGAGATGCCCATGAGGTCCTGACGGACGTACTTGACGTAGTCCTCGAGGGTGTTGTCGCCTTCGCCGTAGCCGATGTACTGGTTGATCGCGGAGAGACCCATCGCAACCGCGCCGGAGCGGTCCATGGCGGCCTTGTCGACAACCGTCACCTTGAGGCCGTGCTTCCTTGCCCAGTATGAAGCCTCGAATACCGCGCCGGTGGCCGACATGCCGCCACCAATGATAAGGAGATCGGTATCGACTACCACTGTATCGAAATTAGCCATGTCATTACCTCCTTCAGGTCTACTTCTTCAGGGTGGGAATCTCGTTTGTCCAGGCGGAAGCCGGCTCGGTGCAAAGCACGTTGCTCTTGATATCGTCGGAACCCGTCTCGAACCCGGCGAGAGGATCGGCCTTTCCTTCCGGCGTGGTTCGGATGGGGAACTTGAAGCGTTTCACTTCGCCGCTACGGAACTTGACGGTCCACATGATGTCCTCGGAACCCCGGAGCGGAACAACCGAAGCGCCCATGGGGACGAAGTCGGCATAGGCGCGTACGTCAATGGCCTGTTGAGGGCAAATCTTCACGCAGTTGTAGCATTCCCAGCACATCTCGGGGGCGCGGTTGTAGCCCTTCATTTTCTCCCTGTCGAGAACCATCAGGTCATTCGGGCAGATATACATGCATGCGGTCTTGTCCTGCCCCTTGCAGCCGTCGCATTTCTCGAGAATTACATAACTCGGCATGTTTGTACCTCCTAAAGAGTCGGCAATTGAGTATCGATCTGCTTCTCGATTACGGTCAACTTCACGCCATAAGCCGGGCTGACACCTCCTTTCCAAGTCGCATGATTCCTGGAGCAGCAATGGTTAACGAACATGAGGGTTGGGACATACCGTTCGCGCCGAGCGAAGTGAGCGCCCCTGTTCGGTGGCGGGGCTTGATGCGCCGGGAAACAGCGGACAATTCATAAAGGCGGCTTTCTTTCCGAAGACGGAGCCGGGAGGGGCTCTATAGCTGTCTGTGGCCGCAGGCTGCGGAATGAAGAAATGATGGAGCGAGCTTTCCGCCTCGCCGGATCGAAATCTCGATCTCACGACCACGGAGCGATGAAGTGAAACCTTGTCTTTAGCCAATGATCTTCGGGGAAATGGCACGGGATTCGTGACGACCTTCCAGCGTGGCCTTCATGATTGCCGTCTCGTCGGAATCGAATGGAAACGGCGAACTCCCGGACCTGCAGCGCCACTGCACCGGATGAGCGACTCCCAATTTTCATGGATCTAAGTATAAGTACTGACTGGATATTGTCAACGAAGGCAGTTCGAAATGGAAGACTTGATCGGTAGGGCGTGGTTTCGTTCCGAACATGAGGCCGGTCGGGGATGAAACCCCGGCTTGCCGAAATGCCGATATCAAATACTGAAAAGGGGTAGAAAAGAGAAAGGCAGAACCGAAAAGCTCTGCCCCTCCCTCATGCCTCATCCCGGTGCTCGGCGGCTCACCCGCATGGTCCTGCCGTCCGGATGGGTACGGTAACTCTACTTTGCAGGACTTGCCTGCTTGAGATGCTCCTGCTTGATCTTCAGTGTCTCTTCCAGCATCAGGACATATTTCAGATATTTGAAGCCGAACTTCATCAATGCGATGTCGTCGGTCCGCAATTTCTCGATCTCTTCACTATCGAGATCGAAAACATCGAGGAATTTGCTCTCGAAAACGAACTGCCTGAATTTGTCCAAATCATAACTTGCCATATAAATCAAGGACTGCTTGTTTTGGTCGAGCTTGGGCATGCCGGGATTGTCTCTTCTCAGCTGTATTTCCTGCCACTCCTTGTTCATTTCGTCGTAATGATCTACCCCCTGGTTGCTCCTCCAGGCTTCGATAGTCCATTCCTTCTCGCCTTCGTAACCACGGCAGTTCGGTTCCCTGATGAAGAAAAAGAAATCCACGGGGCCCGGTCCGGTCGGGGAGTCCTTCACCATGATGCCCTTGCCCACCGGATAATACCGGCAGTTGGCGGGCCTGTCCTCGTAAATACTGCACCCGTCGGGCGTAACGAACGGGCATCTCCCGTCTTCCTCGTCCAGCATCCTGAGTACCGCGAAAGGATGCGAAGACTTCTCGTCGATATGGATATGAGTGTATTTCTCGAGAAATTCTTTCGAGGAAAGTCCGAGCCTCTTTCTCATTCTTACGACATCATAAGGAGTCAAAAGCATTTCGGTATGTTTGCAGCATTTATTGAAGCAGGGAACATCCTTATTGCACGTGAACCTGAACTTTGATTCCTTTGTACGCTCAACGGGCTCTACATACTTTGTACTTGGCAGCATGACTTGATCCTTTAATTCCTTTTACACGTATATGAGCTATTCTTCTCGAAGGAGACGAGGGCGCAGCAGGCCTGCTATTACGGCCGCTCAACAATTCCACGAGGCGGGCATTCCGCCTTTTCCGCCGATTTTACTATTGAAATTGAAATCGGTTTTTCAGCTTAACCATACGAAAGAGAAATGGCAATGTCTTTAGTTTTGATGAGAGACTTTTTTTGAAGGAGCGCTTCCCGACCGGAGAACAGGCGGGGAAGCACCCGGATATATCATCCCGGGGAGCGTCGGCGACCATGAAGGAAGGCGCCGCCAGGCCCCCGGTTCGCTATCAAAATCGGAGATGAGGCCTAAGATACGTTGCGGTTAACAGCTATCTTCCGAAAGAAGAAAAGGGGTAAGGAGGAGACGCTATTCTTTCCTGGATTGCATCAGTTTGTCCATGTCCTTATCCTTGACCCTTATAGTAGCTTCCGAGAAAAGGTTGAACCTTACCCAGAGATAACCGAAGCTCAACAGTTCCTCGTCGTCGTTTCTCATTTTCTCGACGACCTCTTGCTCCACGTCGTAGATCTGAAAAAACTTGGTTCCAAAGAGAAATTTCTTGAAGGCGTCGAGGTCGTAACATGCCATATAAACCACCCGCGGTTGAACGGAAGTCAGCGTATTGCCGTTCTGGAAGAAGTCATGGCGGGTAATCTTTTTGTAGCCATCATTCATCTTATCGTAAATATCGATGCCCTGGTCCCTCTTCCACTCTCGCACCGTCGATCGATTGTCTTCTCTGAAGCCGTGGCAGTCGGATTTCCCCTCGATCAGGAACTCTTCTTCCTCGGCGCTGGTCGGGAACACGGGATACATTCTGCAGGACCATGGCCTGTCCTGGTATATGCTGCATCCATCGGGTGAAACAAAGGGGCACGTCTTGCCGGCATCTTCATTCAGTTTGAGCACGACCAGGGGCAGTCCCTCCTCGCCCAAGTACTTGTCGGTATATTTCTGCAGGAATTCTTCGGAGGGT
Organism: uncultured Syntrophobacteraceae bacterium; assembly: GCA_964407285.1. Taxonomy (GTDB): domain Bacteria; phylum Desulfobacterota; class Syntrophobacteria; order Syntrophobacterales; family Syntrophobacteraceae; genus CAYOVG01. Next base: position 4,689 of record CAYOVG010000138.1, on the reverse strand, counting down.
AACCCGGTGGCCCTTCTCATCCTGAGCACGTCGTAGGGTGTGAGGAAGATGTTTATATCACGGCAGCACGAATTATAGCAGGCGAGCCCTTTATGGCACGAGAACTGGAATTCGTCGTCCCAGGCGAACAGGAGTTTCTTGTCTTGTCTTTCCGTCATAGAATTTCTCGCATTTCTTGAAACGAGTGAGCTTCAAATCACCCTGATGGCTCTTCCATCAAAAACCTGTCGGCGCGTATAAGGATTGGGGCGTACTAACCGTGGTTCAATACGCCGGCTCGAACGGAAGGGCAACCCGGAGTTTACGCGAGCCGACAAAAATTCGAGGGGCGGCCCTAAGGCCGCCCCCTTTTAGATACTACGGAACTTCCAGGCTAAAACTAGATGATGTCGATCATCGGACGCGGGAATACGGTCCATTCCTTCGTCTCAGCGTTGAACTTCACGTTGAGGAAGTTTCTCTGATTTGCATCATCGAGCTTCAGATAGTCGTACTTGTAGTAGTAACCAGGCCACCTGGACTCTTTGCGAGCCAGACGGGTCCTTGCGCAAGCTTCGCCTACATAGTATCTGTGAACGGATTCCCAGGCCCTCATGAGCTCATGAAGATCCTTGGCGGCGAGTTTGTCAATATCCTCGCCGAGGAAACCGAGCTTCCAGATACCGGTCTCGAGCAGCTTGTCGGACGTGCCGTACAGGGTCTCCCAGCCACCAGCATACTCACCCATGATCTTCTGGAGTCTGAACAGGAAGTTATGGGGGGAGATGTAGTTCGGGTTGACTTCCGGCGTCGTGGTGAAATCTTTGTTGGCCTCGAAGGTTGCCAGAGGCTTGAACACGATTTCTTTGTACTTGGCGATCGTGGCGTCGGAAACCGTCGGTACGAAGTCCTTGCTGTCGTTAGCGAAACGAACAACGGACTTACCTACGATCCTGCCCTGAACATGCGAGCCGCTGGAGAACTTATGAGCACAGGCGCCCACGCCGCAGCCTGCCGTGAACAGACCCTTAACGGTCGTCATGCAGTTGTACTGTGCGGGGAAAGTTTCCTTGAACTGTGCAGGCATAAGGTCCTCGGCGCCGCAAACCCAGGCGCCGCAGGAGCAGGCATGCGAACCGATGAACACGGAGTCGGACATCTGGAGTTCCATCGGTTTCTCCAGAGGATCGACGTTGTGAGCAGCCCAGTTCGTGGCGCCTGCGATCGTCATGTCGAGGAAGTCTTCCCAGGCTTCACTCTCGTACGACTTGATCTTCTTCTTCAGTTCCTTCGGATCGGAAATTTCCTGCTTGAACCTTTCAACTACCTTCTCCGTATGCATCAGGAAGGGGATCTTGCCTTCTTTTGCGCAGAGAATCATTTCGTAGTTTCTCATCGGGGTCGGGCAGGGCTTGGCGCTTGAGTACGGATCCCAGGTCTTCAGTTCTTCGGGATACCCACCAACATAGGAACCGCCTTCGGCGTTCAGAGCGGGGGTCTTGAAGAGCAGGAAGAAGGTGCCTACCGGGCCGTAAGAATCCTTGAAGCGCGGAGGAACGAACGTGTTGTCCATCTGGGTCAGCTCGCCGCCGGCCTGGAGGACCAGAGCGTAAACCGAACCGTTGACGAACGGAGGCATCCAGGAACGACCGAAAGCTTCACCCTGGGATCTCGGACGGAAAACGTGAACCGCGCCACCCATCAGAGCGATCGTCACCTTGGACTTGAAAACATAGTACTTGTTCTCACGTACGCTGAAGCCTACCGCGCCGGCGATTCTGTCGGTTTCCTTCTCGTCCTTGAGCAGATGCGTGATCATGACTCTCTCAAGGATCTGGCCCTTGTCGCCCAGGGCGCCGATGGCGGACTTTGCGGCTTCGGCTACGAGGATCTTGTAGCTTTCACCGGCGATCATGACCTGCCATTCACCCGACTTTACGTAATTGCCGTTCTCATCTTTCCAAATGGGAAGGCCCCACTTGTCGAAATGCTTTACGGACGAATCGACGTGGCGTGCGACATCATACACCAGGTCCTGTCTCATAAGACCCATCTGGTCGTTCGTTACGTACTCGACAAACCTTTCGGGCTTGCGGGGATTCATGGTTACTTTGCCGTCCAAACCCATGTAGGTGTTGATGGCGGAAAGACCCATTGCAACGGGACCGCTTCTGTCGATGGCGGCCTTGTCAACCAGCGTCACTTTCAATCCGAGCGGCTTTGCCCAATAAGAAGCTTCTACCGCTGCGCCACAGCCGGACATACCCCCACCAAGGATCAATACGTCAGTTTCGACAATTTCTGTAGCGAAATCTATCATTTTCAAATCTCCCTTATTTCTTGTTTACGCAGAGTTCGGTCACGCCCATGATGGCGGGTTCTCCCAGGAGGTACTGATTGTTCAAATCAGCAGGATTTGCCTCGGGGAATCCGTCGAACGGCTTAATGGAACCCTCGGGCGTCGTTCTGGTGGGGTACTTGAACCTTTTGACTCTTCCATCGCGGAACTTGATGGTCCACATAATGTCTTCGGAACCGCGAAGAGGAGTGGAGGAAGCGCCGAGAGGCATGAAGTCCGCATAGCCCCTGACATCCATTGCCTGCTGCGGGCAGATCTTTACGCAGCAGTAGCATTCCCAGCAGTAATTGGGTTCCTGGTTGTAGCCCTTCATTCTCTCTTTGTCGAGCATCATCAGGTCGTTGGGGCATATATACATGCAAGCGGTTTTATCCTGTCCCTTGCATCCATCACACTTCTCGGTCATTACATAACTTGGCATAGCCTTTCCCCTTCTAAGTAGTTATAGAACTCATTCAGCCAATGCATCAAATGTTGCGTGATACTTGTCGTGAAACCTGACCGACACCTCCTTTCTCGATCAGGAGGCCGCCACCCGTTCCACCGGATTGGGGCATCGCCCGCGCCGGGCAGGGAGGCCGCCTCCACCAAACACTTAGATTGCGTAACTATTGTTTCTTTACATCACCTGTCGCGGCGCCATGCAGCTTGATTTCCACCTTCTCGGTGAGGCCCGCATAGTATGCCTGCAATACCTTGACAACTTCCGGACGGGAGAATTCCACGGGCAGCTCGCCGCCTTCGGAGAGCGTCTTGCGGACCATCGTGCCGGAGAGAAGCAAACGGTCTTCCTTGCCGTGGGGGCAGGTTCTCATGGAGGCCATGCCGCCGCACTTGAAGCAATGGAAGGTCCAGTCGATCTTCAGAGGCTGCAGAACCAGGGCGCCTTCGGGAATCTCGTTGAATATCTTCTGAGCGTCGAAGGGACCATAGTAGTCGCCTACGCCGGCATGGTCGCGGCCGACGATCAGATGGCTACAGCCGTAGTTCTGACGGAAAACGGCATGAAGCAGGGCTTCGCGGGGACCGGCATAGCGCATTTCCGCCGGGTAGCCGCCCTGGATAACCGTGTTCTTTACGAAGTAGTTCTCTACGAGAACGTCGATGGCTTTTACGCGAACGTCGGCGGGAATGTCGCCGGGTTTCAGCTTGCCGACCAACTGATGGATGTAGAGGCCGTCCATAACTTCAACGGCGATCTTGGCCAGGTACTCGTGGCTGCGGTGCATCGGGTTGCGAAGCTGCAAAGCCGCAACGGTCTGCCATCCCTTTTCCTCGAACATCTTGCGGGCTTCGGCCGGTCTCTGGTAGATGTCGCCGAACTGGGAGGGGAAGAAACTCTCGCTGATGACCTTTACCGGGCCCGCCAGGTTCACTTCCTTCTGGCCCATGACCGACTGTACGCCCGGATGGCCGGCGGCGTCCGTGGTCCAGAATACGGACTTGCACTCATGCTCCTTGTCGATGGCGTACTTCTCGGTGACCTTCATGGTGCCGAGGATTTCATTGTTCTCGACATCGAGGAGAGCAACTTCTTCACCAATGTTGATGCTGTCGGCGAGGGCTTTGTCGGCGGAAAGGGTGATGGGGATGGGCCAGAAAACGCCATCGGTCATCAAGTACTTGTCGCAAACGCCCTTCCAGTCGTCATAGCCCATGAAACCATCCAGAGGAGTGAAAGCGCCAATCCCCAGCATGATGAGGTCGGATGCCTCACGGGATGTCATCGGAACCTGCTTCAACGTTTTGGCTTTTTCTTTCTCCGCAGCCAGCGCCGCACCCTCGAGCAACAGAGGTTTTAGCTTCTTTTCTTTTCCATGTGGGGGAACCAACTTCGACATCTTTTAACTCCTTAACTGGTAAAGGTTCTACAACGAGGTCCAAAAGTCAGGTAATTAACACGAGCTATAGTCCGACTCGCCGTGCCCACGCTTGTGCAATAAGTTGCAAGGTGATTATAGATATGTCCGTTCCCATGTCAAGTGAAAAATGATTCAAGCTCCGTCCTGCTATTCAGCTAGCGCTAAAACGCACATTCTTCGCACGATATCGGCCCTTTATGCCTTCTAAACGGGTCCTCTGTCAAGAGAATTTTTTAACATAGCAAAAAAAACGGGTAGAAATGCCGCCGCGCGCCGGGCCGCCGCCGGAGTTCCAGCGCCCCGACGCTCGCCGAAGGTGGAAAAATTCCTGGAGCAGGGTCGCCGACGAATGAATGTATTTAAATGCAATACCTTTCAAATAAGCCGATTACCGTCGCCCCCACGAAAGTGGGGGGGCCGGAAAGCCTCGTAAGATCTGGATTTTCGCTTAAAGCATGCGGGAATGACGGGGTGAGGGGCCGGCCCGAA
>CAYOVG010000137.1:0-16699 GCA_964407285.1 uncultured Syntrophobacteraceae bacterium | reverse complement strand
GCGGATCACCGGGGAAAGCTCTCTCATAGGCAAGGAAATCAGGATAGAGGAAAACCTCTTCACGATAGTGGGCGTGCTCGACAGGCAGTCGCAGGGCGGAATGCAGCCCTACGAGATCAACCGCTGCATCCTGGCGCCCATAAAAGCCGCTCAGAGACTCGACCCCGGCGCGGCCGTCACGCGGATGGCGGCGCGCATGAAGCCTCGGGCGGTCCCCGGGCGGGTGGTGGAAGAAATAGAGAACTATTTCAGGCAGGGACCCAGGCCGGTCGATGCGCGCGTATCCACCGCAGAGCAACTGATCGCCGAAATGCAGAAACAGATGCGGATGTTTTCCCTGTTCCTCGGCGCCATAGGGAGCATTTCCCTGCTGGTGGGCGGGATAGGCGTGATGAACGTGATGCTGGTGTCCGTGACGGAGAGGCGAAACGAAATCGGGCTGCGGCGCGCGATCGGAGCCGGGCGCGCGGACATCGAGATCCAGTTCCTGGTGGAAGCGCTCATCCTCTGCCTGATCGGCGGGATGGCGGGAAGCGCCCTCGGGATTTCCGCAAGCTATTTTCTCAGCCGCTATTCGGGCTGGACCTTCTTCATCACCGCCACGCCCATCGCGCTGGGGGTCGGAATTTCATGCGTCACCGGCATATTCTTCGGCTTCTATCCGGCCCACCAGGCGTCCAGGACAAACATCATCGACGCTCTCAAGGCCGATTGAGAAACTCTCTTCTACGCAAGCAAGGAAATATCCTTCAATCCTTTTGCGGACTTCTTCCGTATAATGCCGTCCGTTCAACGCCTGCACCCGTGAATATGCTTTCCTCTGCTTCTTCGCTTTCAGTTACAAGTTCTCAATAGCATCCGCTCTGTATTCCTGTTATTATGCATCTCCCATCCGTTTTGAGTTCGTGATCGAGTTGAGTCATCCGTTCTGAACGTTGTATACCGGTCCTCCGAAAATCTTGTGTTCGTGCTCCTCGGGGAGGGGTGGAAAATGTGCGGGTCTACATTCCCATATTCAGAGAAACAATCGATTGAGTTGCTTCCCGGTTCGCGTCGGCGGCCGGTCCCCTCGTCAAAGCGCAACCGGGCAGTCCGCGACGCCGGGCGGTTGCAGCGCATCCCGCCGGTCCGCGGCCCTGGTTCGCTCCTGGCCGCCGCGGCAATGGTTCTCATGGTCCTGGCGCTCCCCCCAAGCGCGGGCGCGGGGCGAAACTGGAGCACCAAATTCGTCCAGTCCGGCATCACCGGCGATGTCTACGCAATCGTTGCCCACGGGTCTTACGTCTATGTCGGCGGATCGTTCGAATCCCCCGCCACGAACGGGGCTGTGATGAAGAACATAGCCAGGTGGGAGCCCGACGCGAGCACATGGTCCGCCCTGGGCGAGGGGTTGGACGGCAGCGTTCGGGCCATTGCGGTCGACGGCGGCAGCGGAATCGTATATGCCGCCGGCGATTTCATCGCTACGGGCGATGAATCGACAACACTCAACTACGTCGCGAAGTGGGACCCGAACGGCGGCGGGAGCGGAGCATGGACCGACTTGGGCGCTTCGAACTTCAACGAAATCCATGCCGTTGCGCTGGACGAGAGCGATAACCTGTATGTGGGAAGAGCGTCCATGTGGAATGACGGCTACTACTATCTCGTAAAACGCAATGCCGTCGGCGGCGCATGGTCGGATATAACCGACGGAATCATGGGCCGGGTTTCCGCGCTTGCCCTGGCCGGCGACGGTAGCCTGTACATGGCGGGGAGTTTTACCGGGATAATCGGCGATCCCATGATAGAGCTGAACTACATCGGCCGGTGGGATTCCGGCTCGGGATGGTCTCCCCTGAGCGAGGAAACCGATGCTCCCGTATCCGCCATGGCGGTCTCCGGCAGCGATATAGTCTATGTCGGAGGGTCCTTTACAACCACTTTCGGAAGACGCTGTCGGCGGGCTACCAGGTGGTCGCCTGCCCCTACCACGACCTGTCCGTCTCCTGGTCCGACGTCACATCGGATGAGAGCAACGCATCCCTCGGATTGGGTGAAAACCTCTACTACTGGGACGGGTCGGGGGAGTACGTGACAGCCTCCAAGATGGAGCCGGGAAAGGCCTACTGGGTGTGGGCGGATGAGGCCGGGACCCTCACCGTCAAAAGAAGTCATGGATCCGCCGCTACGTCTTCCGCACCGGCAAAAAGCTCGCGTTCGAGCGGTTCGCGCTCCACGCGGGCGACCTCCTTCAGCCAGCCCCCGCCGCCGTTGGGACCCGGAGCACACGTGCAGGTCTACATTCCGCGGGGCGAGTGCACGAAGGGTACGAGCGCCTGGATTCAGTGGCGCGCACAGGGTATAGCCCCGCAAGGACACAAAGGAACCGTGAATATCTACTGCTCCACCGACGGGGGAAAGAGTTTTTCTCTCATTGTCGGGGATGTGGAGAACACCGGATACTATCTCTGGAAACCCGAGGCGAGCACGGAGGAATGCACCATCAAGGTCGAGTCCTCCACCTATCCCGATGTCAATTCCACTACCGGGTGCTTCTCCGTGAAGTAGGGAGGATGTTCGAAAACGAATCCGAAAAACCTGAAACTTTTCGGGGCATGGTTCAAAACAGGGTAACATTTCAGGCGGGCGCCCGCGCTAAAGCTCACATGGCGGGGGCGAAACCCCGCCCACCGTTGGCATGCGGACTCTTACGTCAACGCCACTGCGTTTGCACGGGAATGACGACGAGTCCTTTCATGCGTCGCCTCAAACAGATGTTCTATGAACCATGCCTTCTTGGGTCCTACTTGAGGACTTTCAGATTTTGTCCGGGTTGAATGCTGCCGCTGTTGAGGTTGTTCCATTTCTTCAGATCCTGCACGCTCACCGAATAGGCGGCGGCAACCGCGTTCAACGTCTCGCCCTTCTTGACGATATGAGTAATGCAGGGGCCGTTCAACTGGGCCTGTTGCGCACAAATCTCCTGAATCCTTTCCTGCAGCTTCGCTCCCTTGCCTTTGGGCGTCGTCAGCATGAATGCTCCCGCCGGGACGGTGTCGGTGATGAATACGGGATTGAGCATCTTGAACTCCCGGTAGGTGATTTCGGCGGCTTCGGCAAGGAGTTGCACCGGAACGGGGTCGGCAAGCCGGACCTCGACTTTGTCCACCTGCTTCTCGGGATAGCCCGCCCCCGAGGGTAAGCTGTAGCCGTATTTTTCGGGATTGCCGAGGACGGCCTTGATCGCCAGTATTCTGAAAACGTAGCGCTCGGTTTCCAGCGGGAGCTTCATGAAGTAGTAGTTGTTCACCTTCTGCCTGGCGATCTCGTCCTTCACCCGGTTCTCTCCACAATTGTATGCGGCCATGGCCAACGGCCAACTCGGATACATACCGTATAAGGTCTTCAGATAGCGGAATGCGCTTTCCGTCGCCATTTCGAAATCGTAGCGCTCGTCAACGGCGGATGTCTGATTCAGTCCATAATTCCTGCCCGTGGATGCAATGAACTGCCAGGGTCCCACCGCTCCGGCCGACGATACGGCCGCTATCGTGAGATCGCTTTCAGCCACGGCCACATACTTCAAATCGTCCGGCAGTTGTCGCGCCCGCAACCTGCTCTCCAACCAGGGAAAATACCTTTCCATCCTCTTGAGCCAGAGATACACCTGGGCATGGTTATAGACCACCAGCGTGAATTCCCGGTCGAACCGCTCCCATACCTCTTGAACGTGCAGCGGAACGGGTTCGCCGCACAATTCCATGCGACTCGGAGGGGGATAGTACGGCACGGATAGAACGGGCTTTTCCCGGTGAACGGGAGCGGGCTCATCAGACACCGCGCCAGGTTCCAACGCATCGGATCGCATCGATCCGATAAGCGCAAAGCTCGCCACAAAAAGTACTGCCGCCCGAAAAAAGCCATCCCTGCTCATATCCCACACTCCGTATATTTCTTGCTCGGGAGGTCCGCTCAGAGCTTCCGCCGCATTCGCGGACCGCCCCCTACCCTATTCGCAAATCTCCATTGCGTTGAAAAAGAATGCCGTTTCAGTGGCGGCAGTCGCCGGGCCATCCGATCCGTGCACGACATTTTTCTCTATGTCCGTTGCAAAATCATGGCGGATCGTACCCGGAGCCGCTTCCTTGTAATTCGTGGCGCCCATGAGGTCACGGTTTCGCTGAATGACATTTTCTCCTTCCAGAATCATTACGACGATGGGACCGGAAGTCATGAACTCCGTCAGGCTGTCGAAAAACGGCCGTTCCCGATGGACGGCATAAAACGCCTGCGCCTGCTCCAGGGTCAATCTCATCATTTTCATCGCGGCGATACGGATGCCCGCTCCCTCGAAACGCTTGATCACTTCACCGATGAGTCCCCGCCGGACGCCGTCGGGTTTGATGATCGACAGTGTTCTCTCCATTCAATCCTCCTTGTGTTCAGGTATGTAATTCGAACCCGTCTCCGGGTCCAGGTCTTTGACGGATGCCCTCTGCGAGCGCATCCGTCAAGTGTATGGTACAGCACGCCACAAATCATCCCACGGTTTGAGGGACAAGGTCCCGGTCCTCCGTTTCGGGGGCCGGCGGCCCCAGGTTGGTGAAAGAATAGATATCTTTGAGGAACTTCTCTCGATAGCTATTCGCCGTTCCATCGGCGGACATCACCATATCCAGTTGCCGGGTGTGCATGAGCACATACCCCAGCATCTTGAGCCGTTCCTTCATATACTCCTGATCGTAGCCTTCCAGCCTCGATATGACGCTGTCTCCCTTCACCTCCGACCGGAACCCGAATTCCTCCATCATGCTCCCCACGAACCGGACTCGCCTGACGCGCCTGCTGGTGTCCGCCGCTCCCCCTTTGAGCGAGAAGCTGATGTAATTTTCGCCGGCCCGGTCCCCCACGAGCGCCTCGATGGTACAGAAATGAAAACCGAACCTGGAACTCAGACTGCAGAAGTTCTTTGAAATCATGAAGTAATTTCGATTGGCGTACGGAGAGGGCATCGACGGGTCGAGCGCGGGATTGGCTGTCGCTTCCATGAGCACCGACATGAAACCTCTGGCGTTCACAGCGGGTGGTCCTTCCCAGGGGACGGCAATGATGCCGTCCCAGAGAGAAAGCATTGGAATGCAGACTATATTGTCGAGATGAACGTATTGCCCGGGCACATCCTCTTTGAATCCGTCGTCCAGGTTGATGATCCACCAGAGCATCGGGACATCGCACACGAGTTGCTTGCTCGCGCGTTCGGAGAAGTGATGCTCCTTTCCGAAATTGAACATCTCCTTCACCGATTTCTCATGGCAGAACCGCGTGATGTCATGAAGAGTCCTGCAGTTGCGCGGTTTGAAGTCGGAGGATTCGGGATCGAGGAGATTCAAGGGAACAATCAGCTTCGATACTTCCTCGAGCAGATCGTAGACGGGGCTCCCCTCCATGAGGTTCTTGCGGGGCTTGCGCTCCTCCAGCAGGGACTCGATACGCCCTTTGTAGATCCTCGGGCCATCCGCATCCACCGTAACCACGTCGTTGTTTTGCAGCAATTCGGTAACGGACGGAACGCCGAAAATCGCCGGCACTCCAAATTCCCGGGCGACATTCGCCAGATGCCCGGCGGCGCTTCCCTGCTCCGTAACGACCGCCACGGCGCGGCTCAACAGCGCGGCCCATCTCGGGAGAGCCTGCGCCGCAACCAGCACGGCGCCCTCGGGAAACAACAACGTATCGCCGTTCTTCCTGATCACGAAGACCGGCCCGGATGCCACGCCCGCGCTTGCGGTAATGCCGCCTTCGATGCCGGCTTCACCATGCACGGATTGCCTCTCGGGACTACGGTAGACCGTCTCCGCCGATTCCATTTGCTTGAGAGGCCTGCACTGGAGAAGGTAGGCGCGTCCGTCATGGTCGATCGCCCATTCGATATCCTGTGGACAATCGTAGTACTCTTCGACTGCAAGGGCCATTTGCGTAAGCTCGAACACCTGCGCATCGGTGAGAGAGGGCTCCCGGCTCTTCTCCCCGGTAAGGTCCATACGGCATACCCCTTCATCAGGGTAGCACACGAATTTGTGCTCCTTCTCCCTAATGACTTTTTCTACAATAGTGAACGGTCGCCTCCTGGACACCACGAACATGTCGCATCCGACGCTGCCGTCGACCACGGATTTCGGAAGTCCCCAAACGGAATTGATGAATATGGAATCGTCCCTGAAATTGACCGGATTACGCGAGTAGGTAACGCCGCCCGCGGCCGCATGCACCATGACCATGCAACCCACGCACATGGCGACATCTTCATCGAGGATGCCTCTGTTCAGACGGTAGCTGATCGCCTGCAGGTTGTACTTGCTCGCGACTATCTCCTTGTAGGCCTCGATGAGGTGGTCGGCGCTCACGTTCAGTTCCGATCGATACTGACCGGCAAAAGAAGTGCCCGCGGCATCCTCCCCGAGAGCGCTGCTTCGCATCGACACTTTTATGTCCTTGCCCTCGGCCTTCTCCAGTTCGCCGTAGGCTTCCATAATGGCGTTTTCCAGGTCCCCGGGAACGGCCGCACGGATTATCAACTGCTGGATATCCGCGCTCAGTGCGTACAATTGATCGAGTTGCTCCACCGTTGATGCCTGGAGCCGCCGGTCGATCTCGGCCTGGAGATCGTTATGTTCCATGAAGCGTTCATAGGCAAGGGACGTTATCACAAAGCCGCTGGGAACCCGCAACCTGTCGATTTTCATCGCTTCTCCGAGGTTGGCCATCTTGCTGCCGGCCTGATCGGCCATGCTCTTGTCCAGAACGGCAAAGGGCATCACCAGGCAGTCTCCAGCCGTCTGCCTTTTCATCGAGAGTATCCGGTTGATCTGGTCCTGAATTCCTTTGAACCGGTCGAAAAGGTCCTTGTACTTACCAGGGGCCAGTTGGTCCAGGTTCTTGACGATTGTGTAAACGTTGACGGTTACCGCCGTGCAATTGGTTCGAACGAAAGACATCCCGAAAGGCCGGCTGCCCTTTAAGGCGTGCTCCAGTTCGGTCATGATCTCCAACGCTTTGTTATTGGCGCTGAGCAACAGCTTGAAACTGTGATAGCGGGCTTTGAACGCATTGCGAAGGTCGTCCGCATCAGCGGCGGACAGGTCGTTCCCACGCCCCTTGCACACAACTTTCTTGAAGAACTGGAATATCTTAGCCATATGCTTCTCTTTTCAAAAAACCGGGCGCCTGAAGCGGGACATGTTATGGGTGGAGCGGCGGTCGAGCGTTTGTTCCGGCGGCCTTTTATCCCCTCTGTCCCGCGACATCCTTCATGCGTCTGATCTTGTCCTCGTGAATGGCCTTCCTTTTGTACGCGTCTTGAAGCTTGTACAACAGATCATCTATGTCCATCGGCTTCATCAGGTAATCGAATGCGCCAAGCTCCATTCCCTCGATAGCGACCTCCATATTGGCGTGTCCCGTCAACATGATCACCTCCACCGTGGGATGAACCTTCTTTATTTCTCTCAGAGTCTCTATACCATCCATTCCCGGCATCTTGACATCCAGGACAACGACATCGACCGGGTCCTCCCGTATAACTCGAATAGCCTCCTCGCCGCTCGATACCCCCGTTGCGTTCAACTTCCGCTTCCGCAGCCTCTTGACCAGTGTTTCCAGGAACTCGGTCTCATCATCCACCAGCAGGACATTGAATTCGTTCAATGGAACTCCTCCCTTCCACAGGCATTGCTATCAGTACCGGAGAAGCCGCTCTCCGGCCGGCGGCTTCCGTTCTTATCCGACGGTCGCACCTTCCACCCGCCCCATCGATACCTATTGCATTGATTGCATGATCGATCAAGCTTTATCTTGTACCCTGTTTCGAGAGCAATTTTAAGGGAAATTCATGTATTAGTGAAGATTTCATGCAAGAATTTGCAGGAATGCAGGAATTGCGACAGTCCACGGCCCGTTTATGAGTCTATGAAATATGGACGCCGGCCGTAGAATGGCGGGAAAAGGACGGCGGAATGACTACTCCGTGGATACGGCGCCGGCCGAGGCAACCCGGCGGGCAATATGACGATCGAGCCGCTCCGGATAGCGGAACTTCAGGACCGTCGTGATCGTCGATTTGAGGCAATCCGTGCTTTCGCTCTTCTCCACGGACGCCGCTACATGCGGCATTTCCTGGTAGCTTTGGGATTCCATGGGAAACGAGTGGACTATCACGGGAAAAGGATGAATGAGTTTATGAAGCTCTTCCAAGATCGCCATACCGTCTGGGTAGGTCAGATCGGGATCGAGAATCAACAGATCGGGAGCTTCTTCGCCTCTGATAACGGACATCACCTCTCCGCCATCCTTTGCGGTCAGGACCCGAAACCCCTCGGAGGAAAGCTCGCGTCGCAGGAACTCTCGAACGTGCCGGTTGCGGTCCGTTACCAGTATAGTGAATTCCTCATCCATCGTTGTTCACCTTCGGTAGTGTTGGATTGTAATAAACGGTAGTCGGCCGGGAAGCGACAAGCTGGAGATATGCCGGAAAAGCCGGGGCGGGGGAAAATCGCGCTCCACCACCCCGATCCTCTCCCCCCGTTACGGGGAGAGAGGGAGTATCGATCCCATGCGAAATGCATGGGTGGTACGGCGAATCGACATCATTAGATTTGAAGTCGGTCTTATTCGCCCGCTGTTTTGACGAGATATACCGAGCACGGGCTGTACTTGGCCACCTGTGACGCCACGCTCCCCATCCTGAACCTGGAAGAGGTGCTGAGACCCCGGCTGCCCATGATAATGAGATCCATCTTTTCCGCTTCGGCAAAGTCGATGATCGCATCGGGTACTGAAATCGATGTGACGACGCTCCTGGCGCAACTCGATATTACTTTCTCAGCCGCGAGAACATCACACGCTTCCTTCACGATTTCGTTGGCCCTTTTCTCGAGACCGTCCACGACCCTTTCCTTGCGGGCAGGGGAAATCTCGTGGTCTTCCATCCCGCCGATGAACGGCACGACGCTTACGATGTAGATCTCGGCGCCTTTTATCTTCGCATAATCAATGGCCACTTTCAGGGCATCCGTGGCGTGAATGGAGCCGTCTACCGGAACAAGTACCTTCATGAATCACCTCCCGCTAGGTTTCTTTTTTCACTTTGGCCTTCTTCATGCTTAATCCGAAGCCGTCGAACAGGTAGAAAACCGCGTATCCCCACCACATGGTATAGGCGACATAGAAGACCAGAAGGGCCAGAACCGTCAGCGCCTTGTCGGAAATATCCTGCGCTTCGACACCATAGAAATTGAAAGCCGGCTCGATTCCCTTTTTCATTGTCTCGTTCACAAGCCCGGATTCTTCGATCTTCTTCATCTTCTGGAATTCGAAATTCATCTTGCTCAGGATGGTCCACCAGACGGACATTACATCCCTTTCATCCATGCCGTAACGTGCGGATATCACGCTGCCGTTGTTTTTGTACATGGCATCGGCATCCTTCAGTATAACGCCCGCCAGTTTGCCGAGGTCGGCCGTAACGGTGAGGGTCGAGTCCTTGACTCCCACCTGGGCGCCCGCGTCAATCAACATCTTCACCGCCTTATCGACGTTTTCCGGTTTGTCCATCTTGACATTCACCGTGATGCTGTTGCCGACGAACTTCTTGGCTCTTTCCTCGATTTTCGGAATGAAGTATGAGGAACCTTTCGAAAGCTTGTTGAACAGTTCGTCCGAATACTCCAGGCCGTTCTTTCCACCGAAAACCGGCGAGAAAATCAAGGCGAGCACGCCGAAGAACGTTATGGCGAGAAGCATTCCCATGTTAAAGGTCTTCTGATTCTTGATCATCATGACTTCTATTCCTCCTCTCTCAGCGCACCGACATTGGCGAAGAACTTGGCGAATATCCAAATGCCGAATATGGCGACCACTATCCAGAATACGATGTTGCCTACGAACTCGATGTTGTCCACTACCGGCTTAGATAAATCCACAACTTCGAGTTCCGTGAACTTCTTGGGCAGCGTTGCGACGCGGTTGACGAAACCGGCAAGGATCGACACCGCGTAGAACCCACGGATGTGAATGCCTTTTACGACCTTCGTGGTGAGCGCTCCGACCTGAATGCCGAGGAGGGAGCCGATCAGCATTCCCATGGCAAGCGTATAGAAAACGTAACCATAGATAGCGTACTGGCCAATGGCTGCAAGTCCCGCCGTGAAGATAATCTGCAGGATGTCCGTTCCAACGGTCGTCATGGAGGAAACACCGAAGATGTACACGAACATCGGGAATGTGATGAAACCGCCGCCCACGCCCATGATAGCCGCCATGATGCCGACAATCACGCCGCCCAGTGCAATGATGACTCCGGATATCTTCTTGCCGCCGGGAACGAAATCCTCGTCGAAACTGATCATGGGAGGGAGATTCAGGTTCTGCAACTTGGTGGCCATCGCGGGGGTCCCGCCTGCGGGTCCTCCGTGGGCGTCGCCGCCTGAGTCACCGCCCCTGCTCGATTTGATGTAGTCGATAAGAGCGTAGAAGCCGAGGAACCCGAGCAAAATCGCGTATACCGTACTGATGAACGCCTCGCTCAGCAACGGGTCCTTATTGTAGAGACCCTTATTGATGGCGCCGCCGATGAATGTGCCTCCCGCCGAACCCACCAGGAAGGCGACCGCAAGGCTCACCGACACGTTCCCAAGCTTCTTGTGCACCGTCGTGCCCATGATGGCCTTGGCGAAAATGTGGAAAAGGTCGGTCCCGACCGCCAGGATACCCTTGACGCCGGCCGCCATCAGAGCGGGCGTGATGATGAAACCGCCGCCCGCGCCGATACATCCGGTGATAAGACCGGCGGCCAGACCCACGGCCATGGAGACGATGAAAATGGTGGTCGAATAGTAAGCCGGAGCATAGGCCGTTTTACCGCCCAGCATCGGGCCGGCGGCCTCGAGCAGAGAGACGCCCAGAATGGGAAGCGTCATGATCGCGAGTATCAGAAGCTTCTTCCGATTCTTGATGATGGACATGGAAACTTCGAAGTCCCATTTCGCATGCGCCACCGATGCAGCTTTTAGAAATTCGTAAACTTGTCTACCAACATTCATGAAAAAACCTCCTCTACGATGATGATTGATTAGGACGTACTCCGAACCTTGAATAGAGCCGCAAAAGCACACCACTCCGCATGTATACGCAATACCCCGGGGGAGCATCGAACTCATTTCCATGGGAGCCGACTCGCGAGGCTCAACTCCCTTATGGCAATGGACGTGCCAAAAAGCACAATCCGAGAGGTAGCGCTTAAGTTTCTGGAACTACAACAATTATTTCGACATGTCGAGATTCGGTATAGAGGAGAGGACCGCAGGCCTGTCAGGCTTTTTTACAGTATGTAAAGAAGCGATGAAGGAATACCGATCAACGGAACCTTTATCGGTCTATCGGTCCAGGTCGGACGTGGTGGATGTCTCGGTGCGAAGCCGGTACTTGTCTATCTTGGAAATCAAAGTGGGCCGAGATATGCCGAGAAGCCTTGCGGCGCGGCTCCGGTTGCCGCCGGTAAGGTTGAGGGCCTCGCCCACCAGGATGCCGCCGAAGTGGTCCATCAAACTGTCAAACATGTTCTCACTCGCATCCGAAGCGAGCGTCTTGCGCACCCAACGGCGTATCGTCTCGTTGACATCGCCCGTATCCATCTCCATGCCCTTGCAGGTGGCTTCCCCCTGCATGGCCTGAGTGATGTCGTCGGTTCCGATGGGGCATCCGCGACTGAAAATCAGGGCCTTATGGATAGTATTGGCCAGTTCCCGGACATTGCCGGGCCAGTCGTAGGTGCTCAGCAGCGATCTGGCGTCCGCGGTCATCCCGGGGTTGTTCACTTCCATTTCCCGGGAGAATCGAGCCAGGAAATATTCGGCCAGTATGGGAATATCGCCGGTCCGCTCGCGCAGGGGAGGAAGGGAAATGGTGACCACCTTGAGCCTGTAGTAGAGGTCCTCGCGAAAATGGCCTTCATTGATAGCGGTTTCCAGGTCCCGGTTCGTGGCGGCGATGATTCGCACGTCTACGGGTATGGGGTCCCGCCCTCCGAGCCGCTCGATGCTCCTTTCCTGCAGCAACCGCAAGATCTTCGCCTGGATGCTGAAAGGCATGTCTCCTATTTCATCCAGGAAGATGGTGCCTCCGTAGGCCTGTTCAATTTTCCCGACCTTTCGGGACACGGCCCCCGTGAACGCCCCCTTTTCATAGCCGAAGAGTTCGCTCTCGAGGAGCGTCTCCGGAATAGCGACGCAGTTGATCACAAGGAAGGGCTTATCGTTACGCAGGCTGTGATGATAGATTGCCCTGGCCACCAGTTCCTTTCCGGTGCCCGATTCTCCCCGGACCAACACCGTTGCGTCGGCGCGGGCCACGCGGCCGATGGCCTTGTAGATCTCCTGCATGGGTTTGCTTTGCCCCAGGATCGCGTCGGAACAGGCGATCTCGGGCGCCACGTTCATCTCGACACGGGAGCGCATCAGGCGGCCCGCTTCCAGCGCCTGGTTGATGATCGACAGGATGTCGGGAATTTCGAAGGGCTTGAGCACATAATCGAAAGCGCCGGCTTTGGTCGCTTCGATGGCGGTTTCCGTGGTGCCGTACGCGGTCATGATGACGACCGGGAGCTTCGGCTCCATGGCGTGAATGGCCTTGAAAGCCTGCAAGCCGTCGATGCCGGGCAGCCTCACGTCCATAATGACGAGTTCGGGCGCGCTTTCCCGGACCATGGCCAGGGCCGCTTCCCCGGTCGCCGCCGTCCTGACGCGGTGCCCCTCTTCGATCAGGAGCTTCTCGAAACTCTGCCTGAGATTCGGATCATCATCTACTATCAGTATTCTGGCCAATATTCCCTCCGCCGTCGACCGGCAAAACAACTTTGAACGTCGCTCCAACTCCTTGTGGAGATTCTACTTCTATCGACCCGCCGTGGTCCTGCACGATGCGCATTGCAATGCTAAGTCCAAGGCCCGTTCCCTCTTCCTTGGTGCTGAAAAACGGCTGAAAAACCTTTTCACGAACGGACTCGGGAACCCCCGGCCCGCTGTCGTTCACCTCTATGACGGCTACCCTGCCCAGGGCGGCATCCGAACTCTCCCGCTCTCTGATGACGATTCTGCCGCCGTCCGTCAGCACCTCGCAGGAGTTCACGAGCAGATTCACCAGCACTTCCTTCAATTGTTCGGGATCGCACGAGATTTCCGGAAGCGGCTTTTCCCTGTCGAGTTCGAGACTCACGCCGTAGGACTCGATCCGGTGCCGCAACAGTTGCAGGGCCATGTCCACGGCCCTGGAGGGACTCAACTGCTGCACCTTCAGTTTCGGGGGCCTGGAAAACTCCAGGAAATTCCTGACGATTGCGTCGATATGGCGTATCTCCTCGGAAATTACGAAGAAGTCCTCCTTTTGCGACATGGACAATTTGAGTGAACGCTCGAGTGAAAACAGCCGCATCTTGACCGATGTGAGCGGATTTCTGATGGTGTGGGCCACGCCGGCCGCAAGCCTTCCCACCGTCGCCAGCTTTTCGGACTGGACGAGATGTTCGCGGCTCAACCTTAGTTTGGACTGTGTCCTGTCCACATCGTCTATCAGGCGGTGCATCCGCCGGCTGAGGACATTCACTTCGTCCGCGGGTTCCTCCCCCGCGGCCCCCGTATCCGCATCCGCATCCGTGCTCGTACCTTCAACACGGCCTTCCATGGCCAGCCGCCGTATCGGCCCGAGGACCTGTTTGAGCAGAACGTAGGAAAGAAGCAGCGCGAAGAGCAGCACGCACGGTAGAATCACCATCGCCCCCCGATTGATCAGGAGCACCTCCCGGCGGCTTGCATCACGGGCCCTGTGGATGCTCTCCACATGAATCTTCTTATACTGCTCGCAAAGGTCGTAGATTGCCAGGAACTCGGTCCTCAGGTCCTGGTGCAGGAGATGTCCGGCGGCGTGTTCCCCGTTTGTGTAGAACTGAAGCACGCGTTCGCGGGATGTCGAGTAATCGACGTAGCGGTGCTCGATCCGGTCGAGGAGGACGTCGGCCTCGGCAATATATGCGGACCCTCGGGCGTCCCGAAGACGGTCCTGGAAAGCATGGTGGTATTTCTCCAGCGCTTCCAGCCAGCGAGGATCGCCGTCGAGCGAATAGTAACTGACGAAACCCTTCTGCATTACCATTGCGGCTTCGAGACCCGCTGCGGCTTCCAGCGCCGTGATATCATGGTCAACTACCGTTTCGAGCAGGGTCTCTATACGGGAAAAATACCATAAAGTCGCAATTCCGCCAACGACCGAAGCCCCCACAATCGCCGCCAGGAGCACGAAAATTCTTATCCGCAGGCTCATACGCTGCTTCGCCATCGCCGAACAGACCCCCCAGAATGCTGAATGCTTGAATGCCAAACTACTTCAAGGTACCATTACCATATTTTCCCATATTGAGAAACTCCCCCGATGATGTGAGGCGGAAAGCGAATCATGTCTTTGCCGGAAAGGAAACATGGAAAGGGTTGGGCTCGGCGGGAATTCCGAAAGCGATGAATTGAAAGACCGAGAGGTTCCTCATAGGGGTGAATCAGGCGAAGCTCACAGGTGCGGGGCAGAACTACTCGTCCACCTCAACCCTGTTCCGGCCCTTTTGTTTGGCTCTGTAGAGCGCTTCGTCGGCGCGGCTGATCACACTCCCCACGGTGTCGCCTCCCTTGTGCCGCGCGACTCCGAAACTGACCGTAACCTTCCCGCCCACGGGAAAAGGGGCGTCCTCGATCGCCAGGCGGAGTTGTTCGGCCAGCGCCCCGGCACTGGCGATGTCGGTCTCCGGGCAGAGGATCATGAATTCCTCGCCCCCCCAGCGGCCGAGAATGTCCGTCCTGCGAACCCGCTCCTTGAAGAGCGCGGCCAGGCGGCAAAGCACCTTGTCTCCCGCCTGATGCCCGTAGGTATCGTTGACCGCTTTGAAATGATCGATGTCCAGCAGGATGATCGACAGGGCGTTGCCGTAACGATTCGACCTCTCGAGTTCCGCACCGAGGGACTCATCGAGCTTCAGCCGGTTGTACACGCCGGTCAACCGGTCCGTGGCGGAAAGGATTTCGAGTTCCTTCGTCTTGAGCACCAGTTCGGCGTGGGCTTCCGCAAGGCGGTTCTGCGTCTCCTTGAGTTCGGAAATGTCCACGGCGATGGAATACTTGACGATATGGCCGTCGGGCCAGCAGATGGCCTTCTCCTGAATCTGGTACCAGCAGTCGTCCACCTCGTTGAAATGCTCGAAGATGTACGTCTTCCCGTTGGGTTTTCCGTCCCTCGTGATCAGCCCCTTGATCTTGCAGAACGTACAGGGCTTCTCCAGTTCGTAAAGGGCCTTGTAGCAACAGGAGCCGGTAAAATCCCCGAAGCGCTCCTTGAAATGGCGGTTCATGTAGATGATCGAATGGGTCGTCACGTCCACCACGTAGATGTCGAACGGGATAATGTCGAAATGGGTCTCGAAAAGAATATTCTCCAACATGGCTACGATCCGTACTTCGAAT
The DNA here is from genome assembly GCA_964407285.1 of uncultured Syntrophobacteraceae bacterium. Classification (GTDB taxonomy): domain Bacteria; phylum Desulfobacterota; class Syntrophobacteria; order Syntrophobacterales; family Syntrophobacteraceae; genus CAYOVG01. Next base: position 1,166 of record CAYOVG010000137.1, on the reverse strand, counting down.
AAACCTGTTCGATATGTTCGCCCAGCTTGTCCTGTTTCACCGGCTTCAGCACATACCCTTTGGCCCCGGCTTCGATGGCGTCCATGACCATCTGCTCCTGGCCGTGCGCCGTGATCATAACGATCAGGGCGTTCCGATGCTGTCCGATGATCCTCTTGGTGGCTTCGATGCCGTCCATGTCCGGCATGGTGATGTCCATCGTAACCATATCGGGCCGGACGGACATGTAGCTTTCCACCGCCTGTTGCCCGGTATTGGCTACATGAACCACCTTATGGCCCAGTTCCTCGATCATTTTGGTAAGTTTTTTGATAGTGATGTTGGAATCATCCACCACCATAATCGACAACGACTTCACTGCGGCCTCCTGAAAACCGGTATTTCACTGCAGCACGTTCCGGATCTCCTCGTTGAAAAACTCCTTCGAAGCAATGCAGCAGATATCCATCTTACCAAAGTCCGTATCCAGACAAACGGTGCAGAGCTGCGTTTCCTTGTGGCGGAAGATGCTCCTGGCTTCGGAGATGACAACCGGCGGCGAGAGAGTCGCCACCGGTCCTCCCCGCAAAGTGGCGGTAGCGTTTCCCACGACGATATTGATGATGTCTCCCGCGGTTTCTTCCATGTACGCATTCCATTCGTCTTCCGACACCTCGATGTCCTCGGCGTAGACCTTGAAAGCATGCTCGATGAGCGGCTTCTCAAAACTGAAAGCCAGGTACAGCCTGAAGCTTCCCTCCAGGACCAGCAGTGATGTAAGATAGCGCAATTCGAGCTTTTTCGCGTTCTCCAGGTTGTAGGTGACGTCTCGCACCTCTATGTGGAGGTCCCGGCGGAAAAAGGCTACGGCATATTCTACAACGGCTTTAACAAAATATTCCACACTAAACTGCTCAGACATGGTCGGCTCCTGCATTTTCGCAGCAATCACAGTTCCAGGTAAAAACGGAAGACCGTCCCCTTCCCTATCCCCGTCTCCATCTCCACCTTGCCCCCAAGCTCATCCAGCGCGGCCTTCACAGCCGACAATCCCACTCCCCTTCCGGAAAGGTCCGTAACTATCTCGCTGGTCGAAAACGATCCTTCGAAAACCAGGTTCAATACGGCCTCGTCGTTAAGAACACGAACTTCCTCCGCACTCAGCAGCCCCGACGACACCGACCTGG
>CAYOVG010000136.1:0-16819 GCA_964407285.1 uncultured Syntrophobacteraceae bacterium | reverse complement strand
CCCCGAATACAACCCTTTAGGGGGTGGATAGGTGGCAACAGTCTTCTCCGGTGGACGTCCCGCGGTTGTCCGGCCGGCCCGTTGAGCCTGAAAATACATTGAAATACCGCGGATCGATAATTAATTTTTAGTATAGCATCCCTGAGACGATAACTGATTCCCGATATCGGCCGACTCCGTTCCCAGGACCGGAGCTGCCGGAATAGTGAGGAGATTGTAGCATGATGAGATGGATTCGACCGCTTGTAGTTGTTCTATTGCTGATGTTTACCCTCGGTTGCGCCGGAATGAGCACGACTCAGCAGCGTACGCTCAGCGGCGGCGCGCTCGGCGCCGGAGCCGGCGCCGGCATCGGCGCGTTGACCGGGGATAATGCGGCCGCGGGCGCCGCGATCGGCGGCGCCGCGGGCGCGCTCGGCGGTTATCTGTATGACAGATCAAACCCCGCGCCGCGTTACTATGAAGACCCCCGCTATCCGACCCCGGGCTATTACCACGGATATTAAATCCGGCTCCGCGGGGAGGAACGAGCGTTGCACACCGGAAGGAAAGACGTTTGGGTGGCCCGAACAACTTGTTGCCCGGGCCACCGCCTCATCAACCTCCATGCTCTCCGTGGTTTTCACACCACCCCGCAAAACGTTCTAATCTCTCGAACCCGCAACCCGCAACCCGCAACCCGCAACTCGCAACCTTCCTCCATGCTCTCCGTGGTTTTCACACCCCCAACAAAGCGGTCTAATCTCTCGAACCCGCAACCCGCAACTCGCAACCCGCAACCCGCAACGCAACCCAATCGCTATTCTTCTTCGCCTTCGAATCCCTCGAGACGGCCGATCACCCAGGGGACCTCATCGAGCAGGTCCGAAGCCAGGAGACCCCGGCTTGCAACGCTCCCGATGCTTCTGTCCGCCGCCGCTCCGTGCACGTAAACCCCCAGGCACGCCGCCTGAAAGGGTTCGTGTCCCTGGCTGATGAATCCCGCAATCATTCCCGTGAGGGTGTCGCCCATCCCGCCGCAGGCCATTGCCGGATTTCCGGAGCTGTTGATGGCGAGCCTCCCGTCGGGAGCGGCGACGACCGTCCGGTTTCCCTTCAGGACCAGCACGACCCCGTGCTTTCGGCTGAATTCGGCCGCTATTCCCAGCCTGTCGTCCTGGACCGTCCGGGTGTCGCCCTGGATGAGCCGGGCCATTTCACCGGGATGCGGGGTCAGAATGACGGGGCTTTTCGCCTGCTGGAGGAGTTCCGGGCGTCCCGCCAGGGCGGTTACCGCATCGGCATCCAGCACCATGGGGCAGGGGCATCGAGCAACCAGTTCGTGCACCAGGGCCTGAGTGTCGGGATGGAGCGAGATGCCCGGTCCCATGGCGAGGGACTGCTTGCCGTTCAGGAATTCCATGATCTGGGGGAGGGCGACCTTTGACGGCGAATGTTCTTCCGTTTCCGCGATGGGAAGAGTCATTGCCTCGGTGAGCTTGACTTCCATGATCGGATTGAGGCTTGCGGGAACCATCAACGTAACGAGACCCGCTCCGACACGCGCCGCACCCTGGCAAATGAGGGCCGCGGCCCCGGTTTTTCCCGTCGAACCGGCCAGGACCGCCACATGGCCCGCATGGCCCTTATGGGTGTCGGGGTCTCTGGGGTTCAGCCACCCGGATACCAGGTCGTGGTCCAGCCAGTGCCGGTTGACGCCTTTCGCCTCCACCACGGAAGGAGGAATGCCGATGTCTACGATGCACAGCACGCCGGTGTGGTACTCTCCCGGTGAAACGAGGTGCCCGATCTTGGCCAGGCCGAAGGTGGCGGTCGCCGTGGCCCGAACGGCGGTCCCGAGCGGCTTTCCGGAGCCGGCGTCGAGTCCGGAGGGCACATCCACGGAAAGCACCGGTACATCGAGCGTATTCACGGCGTCGATGATGGAGCGGTAGAGCCCGCGCACCTCGCTCTTGAGGCCGGTCCCGAGGATCGCATCGACAACCGCGCCGCTTTCCCGGATGGGCCGCCACTGGGTTTCAAAGTCCTTTTCCTCGTCCCATACCATAACGGGAATTTCGAGTTTTTCCGCTATCCGGAAGTTGAGCAGGGCGTCTCCCTTCAGTTGATCCGGGGAACGCAGGCATGCCACGAGAACGTCCGCCCCTTTGCCGTGGAATATGCGCGCAAGGACGAATCCGTCCCCCGCATTGTTGCCGCTTCCGGCCAATACGGCTATTCGCCTGTCCAGAAGGTCGGGCGCGACGTCCAGAAAAAAGGACGCGGCGCCGCGTCCCGCGTTTTCCATCAGCACGATGCCCGGTATGCCGACGCCTTCAATGGTTTCCCTGTCCAAATCGGCCATTTCCCCAGCCGTTACAACAAGCATGACGACCTCCTTCCTCAATCGCGCTCGATGACGACCACCGCCGCGCCGTACTGCCCATCGTCGGTCAGGCTGAGGTGCCAGGAATTGATGCCCCGTTCCCTGCAGTACTCCCGCGCACGCGGGGAGAGAAAGATCTCGGGCTTCCCCGCGGGATTGCTCCTGGTCTCGATATCCAACCACAGCACGGGGAAGCGCATTCCCGTTCCCAGGGCCTTCGCGAAGGCTTCCTTGGCGGCGAACCGCACGGCGAAGCAGTTGACCGCCTCCTTCCTTTCCGCGCATGCGCGTATCTCCAGTTCCGTGAATACGCGCTGCTTGAAGCGGTCGTCCCAGCGTTCCAGCGCTTTGCGCAGCCGGTCGACCTGAACGAGATCGATACCTACGCCGAAGACAGCCATCTATCCCTTCACCAGTTCGATCATCTCGCGAACGGCCCGTTCGATTCCCACCAGGACGGCGCGGGCAATGACGGAATGTCCGATGCTGTATTCCTCTATTTCGCGGATGCTGCGCAGCCACTCGATATTGTAGTAGTCGATGCCGTGACCGGCATGGACCCCGAGTCCCAGTTTGCGGGCAAGCTTCGCCGCGGTTTCGACCCGTTCGAATTCTTCCTGCCGTTTGGCCAGGGACCTGGCTTCGGCGAAGCTGCCGGTGTGGATCTCTATGAAATCGGCTTCCGCGCCATGGGCGGCCTTGATCTGCCTGGGGTCGGCATCGATGAAGAGGCTCACCCCAATGCCCCCGTCATGGAGCACCTTGATCGCCTGCCTGACCTGGTCCTCGTACACTATGACGTCGAGGCCGCCTTCCGTGGTCAGTTCCTGGCGCTTTTCGGGGACCAGGGTGACCATATCGGGTTTGACGCGCCGCGCGATCTGCACCATCTCCTGGGTGGCCGCCATCTCCAGGTTCAGTTTCGTCTTGACGGTCTGCCGCAGGACCTCCACATCCCTGTCCTGGATATGGCGACGATCCTCCCGGAGGTGAACCACTATGCCCTGCGCGCCCGCCAGTTCCGCAAGCGCGGCGGCCAGTACGGGGTCCGGTTCCGCCGCAAGCCGGGCCTGGCGAACCGTAGCGACATGATCGACGTTGATTGCAACTCTTGCCAAAATGCCTCCTCTCTTGGTTTCTCACGATTCTTCAATGAATCGGCCGGTGCCATACCACTCGAACTCCTCCCGGGAGTATCCGAGCATCTTCAACAGCTCCATTGTCTTATCGTCCATCCGGCGGGCATCCTCTATTTCTCCGTGATCGAAGCCCAGCAGGTGCAGCGTTCCGTGTACGAGGAGAAGGTCCAGCACGGATTCGAAGGACGTCCGGCGTTCGGCGGCCATCGCCCGCGCCGCGGGGGCGCAAATGACGACGTCCCCCAGCATCTCCGTCGAGATGTCGCCGTATTCGCCTTCCAGCATCGAAAAGGAGAGTACGTCCGTGGTGGAATCCACCTGGCGGTACTCGCGGTTGAGATCGGTCATCTCCTCGTCGTCCACTATCAGTATGCTCAACTCGGCGTCACTGTAGCCCAAGGCGCTTAAGATCCTTCTTGCTGTCTTCCTGAGCCGGGATTTGTCGATCGCGATCCGGCTTTGGTTCACGCTGATTCGAACTGGCGGCGGCATCTGTCTTACCCTTTCCATCACCGGTGGGAAGCTTCGGATATTCAATCCGTTTGTGATGAACCGTGGCGAGTATCTGGTTGAAACTCCTGGCGATGCTGTGGAGGTCCTTGAGGGTCAGTTCGCATTCGTCGAGCTGGCCGTCTATGAATATGTTATTGATCAGCTTGTTCACCAACCCCTTGATTCTCGCTGGCGTCGGATCGGTCAGGGAGCGGCAGGCGGCCTCCACCACGTCCGCCAGCATGACCAGTCCCGCCTCCTTGGTCTGCGGTTTGGGACCCGGATAACGGTAGTCGTCGATATCGATGGGGGGGAGTTCCGCCCCCTTGGTGTTTTGAACCTTCTCGCGGGCATCCAGCGCCTTCTTGTAGAAGAACGTGATGAGGCTCGTGCCGTGGTGCTGCTTGATGATATCGACGATGGGCCTCCCGAGATGGTGCTGACGGGCGATTTCGACCCCCTCCTTGACGTGCGAAATCAGGATGAGGCTGCTCATGGATGGGGCCAGTTTTTCATGGCGGTTTTCGCAATCGAACTGGTTCTCGATAAAGTATAAGGGTTTCCTGATCTTACCGATGTCGTGATAGTACGCCGCAACCCTGGCCAGGAGGGAGTTGGCCCCGATGGACTTCGCGGCGGCTTCCACCATATTGCCCACGATGATCGAGTGGTGGTAAGTGCCGGGCACCTGCACCATGAGTTCCCGCATGAGGGGTTGATCCATCGTGGCGAGTTCCAGGAGCTTGATGTCGGTGGTGTATTCGAACAGTATTTCGGCGACCGGGGTGAGTCCCGTCACGAGGACTCCGGCGAAGAGCCCTCCCCACAACCCCGCAAGGGCGCTCAGCATCATCCTGATCGGGTCCCACTGGCCGTCCATGAAAAAGCCCAGGAAGACCAACACCACGTTCGTCACGCCGACCATGAAGCCTGCCCGGATGGGAGTCATTCGATTGCGGCAGGGCGATACGCCGTGAACGGCAATGAAAGTGCCTACCAGAAAGTAGACCATGGTCCCGAAATCGCGCCCGAAAATCATGACGGCAAAAGTGGTCAGCAGGAGGGAAAACACGAGTGAGAAGGTCACCCCGAACAGGATGCTGGTCAGCATCGCTCCGGCCGTCAGCGGGAAGGCGAAGATGAGGGTCTTGTTGGTCAGGTAGTACGAGCTTTCACTGGCGATATCCGTCATCCACACGGTGAACCTCGCCATGACGAGCAGTACGGCCGTCAGAAGGACCAGAAAACAGACGTCCCTCACCTCCTTGGGAAAGGCATCGATATGAGGCGTCAGGACTTTCAGCGGGACGACGACGTAAAAGCCGGTGAAGAAGAGGATGATGCCGAAAAGCAGAACGTTGTAGTGTGTCGCCTTTCTTTGCTTGTACGCCTGCAGCTTGATGAATTCCTCAAATCCTATCCTCTGTCCCTCCCGCACCAGCATTTCGTTCTTCTTGATCTGGATGTAGACGGGCTTTACGTTGTTGGCCTGGGCTTCCTTGCGCAGTTGCGTCTCGCTGAGGTTGAAATTGAGATTGGGTTGGAGAAGCCGGGTGGCCAGAGCGGATATGACGGATATATCCTCCATCTCATTGCCCAGTTCGAGGGCTTGGGCCCTTATGTACTTCCTGGCTTCCTCCATATCCAGGAAGTAGTGGGGGGGAGGGAGGGCCTTCTCCTCGTGGGACTGTACTTTTCGGGTAATGAGGTCTTTGCCCGAAGTGTGGAGCAAAACGGTCTTATCGGCGACTACCCCCTGGTCGAAGACGGCCTGAAGCAATTGAACGACCTTTTCCCGGATGATCGGATCGAACCGCATTCTCACCAGGCTGTCGTAGATGTCGTCGGGGATATTGATGCCGAGAAATGTCTCGAAATCCCTTCTTTTCTCCAAAATGGCGTCGTTCGTCGTCCCTTCTTTGTTCCATAAATAGGACTCGGCGGAGGGAGCCGGTTTGTCGGCCCCTGTATCCCTGACGGCCGCAAGTATGTCCTGGTCGACCGATCCACCCTCCTTGAGGGGCGAAAGCACGTCCGGATGGACGGGATGACTCGTTTCGATGGAAAGCTTGCGCATGGCCGCAAAGGCCTTCTCCAGCCTATGGCCGATATCCTGCGCTATGCTGTCGTTTAGATCGAAGATGACGGGACTCGAAGCCACCGTCTCTTCACGTTTCCTCCGGGTGGCTTCTTCGTCCTCGACCAGAAAATCGCGCTTCGCCTTGATGTTTCTGTCCGCAACCTCTCCCAGTTCGTAGGACGGGCTGGTGATCATGTAGGAAGGCGCAACCAGAACGGAAATGAGCAGACTCAGCCCCACAATGATGACCGTCTTCTGGCGAACCGGGTCCATCAAAAACTCGGGAAGAATCTTGCTGATACGGGAGCCCCTGACCCTTGGCCGCGGCTTTTCCTGTTCCCGCTTATCTTTCTCCATATTCTCCCGATCCCGTATGAGGGGAGGAGTCGGCTTTTCGGTTCGATTCCACGCGCTCGTAGGCCTTGATGATTTGCTGCACGAGCCGGTGCCGAATCACGTCCCGGTTGGTGAAAAACGTAAAAGCGATATCTTCGATTCCTTTAAGAACCTGAATAGCTTCGATCAATCCGGACAGCTTGTTGTCCGGAAGGTCGATCTGGGTAATGTCTCCGGTCACGACGGATTTGGATCCCATCCCGAGCCGGGTCAGGAACATCTTCATCTGCTCCGTGGTGGTGTTCTGCGCCTCATCCAAAATCACGAAGGAGTCATTGAGCGTCCGTCCTCGCATAAACGCCAGGGGGGCCACCTCGATCGCCCCCTTCTGCAAGAGTTTCGATGCGCGCTCGAAGTCCATCATATCGTGCAGAGCATCGTACAATGGGCGCAGATACGGATTTACCTTTTCCGCCAGGTCTCCCGGAAGAAACCCCAATTTTTCACCCGCTTCCACGGCCGGGCGCACCAGTACTATCCTCCGCACCTTATCCGAAGCCAGGGCGGCTACGGCCATCGCCATGGCGAGGTACGTTTTTCCCGTTCCGGCCGGACCTATGCCGAACACTATATCATAGTGGCGAATAGCCTCAATATATTCTTTCTGCTTGACGCTCTTTGGGGTGATCACTCTTTTGCTGGATGATATGTACACCTGGTCCAGGAAGATTTCCTTGAGGCTCCTGCCCATGTTCTCGCTGAGTATCCGAATCGCATAAACGATGTCGCTCGGATACAGGGGATAGCCCTTCTGCGCCAGGCCCGCCAGTTCATGGAGGAGCCGCACCGTCAGATCGACCTGGGGGCGGTCCCCCGTAATGGTGAACTGATTGCCCCGGAGATGGACCTTCACCTCGACCTGCTTCTCAATAGCCTTGAGATTATTGTTCTGCTCACCGGCAATCTGAAGCACCAGGTGATTGTCTTCGAATACTACCTGCTGTGTTTGACCCTGGGTCCTTGATTCAATCGTCCTCACGCTCAACTATATTATCCTTTCTCACGTTTCGCTCTGCCCGGTCCGGGCCGCAAAACACAAGTGTAATGAATGGAAGGGGCGAATGCAACAGCCGAACGGGGAGAACCGGCCGCATCGCCCTCCATGGCGTCGCCAAATCCGGCAACGTTATTTTACTACATCGTTTCCTAATAAAGAATAGCAGTTTTCAATAGGCAAAGCATGGTTTTTGGGTTATGTTGCAAGTTGTTGAGAGAGTCTTTCTTTAGTCGAATCGACCTTGGTCGGATATACGGCTGCATTTTTTCAGCCGTCTGTTGCGCTCGGAAGCCGACATCGCTCCCGGCGGGTGTCGCCGTTTGCATTGCGGACTTGACGATATCGGCGTTTGAGGATAAATATGCGCGTTCACATCCCGTAGCATGAAAGGAGAATAGATGATTCAAGTGTCGGAAAGCGCACAACAGGTATTGAGGGAGTATTTCAAGAACAAACAACTCTCTCCCATTCGGATTTTTCTTCAGACGGGGGGGTGACGCGGTCCCTCGCTGGCTATGGTTCTGGACGAACCGAAGGAATCCGACAATGTATTCAACATCGACGAATTTACGATGGTGATGGACAAAGGCCTGCTCGAACAGACCAAATCCGTCATCGTAGATTACGTGCACAACGCATTTGGAGGCGGGTTCAAGTTGTCATCGCAGATACCTGTTGGCGGAGGGAGCTGCTCACCATCCTGCAGTTGTTAGCCGGGTTTTGTACCGGGCAGGGAGTGATTGAGAAAGAACAGGTACAGGCTCCACCCTCCAGCTTTCCGTTTCTTCCATTGCCGTCGGGTTCGATATCCCCGTGGAATGCGCAGGTTTACGAACGTGTTTGAGGTCCCCTGTTCCCCGAGGAAGCATCCCCGGAGGATTGTATCCTCTGCTTCCGGATGGGGACGGGGACCAATCCCGGATTTTCAGGCGTTCTTGTCGGACCGCCGCTCACCTGTGGGTTTTCCCCGCATATCCGCTTATAATCTCACCACCTTCCCGAGGCCGTAGACCGGTCTTTTATCGGATTTTCGTCAATTGATCCATCGAGTCGGTTTCGCTTGTGTGACATACAGCCTGGGGCTTTCCACCAGCCATACCTTCCGCCTGGCAAATATGAGCGAGAAGAAGCTTCGCGATGCCGTGGACAGAAACCTGCGGGAACTGGAAGCCATCCTCGCATGGATGGAGGAAAAGGGACTTCGGCTGTTCCGCATTGGCTCCTCATTTATTCCGTTCGCCTCCCATCCCCGGATGACGTTGGACTGGAAGACCATGTACGCGCCGCGGCTCGCGGCCATCGGCCGGGAGTACGCATCGCGCGGATTTCGGTTTTACATGCATCCGGGCCAGTACGCCGTCCTGAATTCTCCGAAACCGGAAGTCGTCGAACGGTCGCTGGCCGAGGTCCGGTATGCCTGCGATCTTCTGGATCTCATGCAACTGGATGAATCACACAAGGTGGTTTTGCATGGAGGCGGCGTGTATGGCGATAAGCGAAGCGGCGTCGAGCGCCTGGAAGGCGTTTTGAAGTCGGCGCCCGGGGCTCTCCGCCGCCGGCTGGCCATCGAGAACGACGACCGGCATTATAATTTTGCGGACATTGCCGGAGTTTCCATCCGAACGGGAATCCCCGCCGTTTTCGACCTGCAGCACCACACGTTGAACCCCTGCGGGGATGTCCGCCGCCTGCTGGAGGACTCCGCGCAAGTGTGGATGCGCCGCCCGAAGGCGCATCTTTCTTCTCAGAAGCCGGGGGCCAGGCCCGGGGCGCACGACCTGATGGTCAAAAGGGAGGACCTGGAGACGCTCCTGGACCTGCTTCCTTTCGACGCCGACCTGATGGTGGAAGCCAAGGCCAAAGAGGCCGCGGCCCTGGAAGTGCTCCATTGGTTGGAGGCGGACGGCCGTATCATCTCCGGCCGCGCCTGATCGGAGCCCCGTATCGATACCTCCGCATCCCGCGCGAGGGCTGCTTCGCTCGCGCGGCGGGGCATAGACATCGGAAGCAATCGTATATATATTGTACTTAATAGACTTTAGTATCTTTAATGTCGATCACTAGTCCGGTAAGACTTCCAGTCCCGAGTATTCCCGTTTTCCCGAACGGCCTGACGGATTGGAGTCTTCATAAATAGATGTAGAAACGGCCATGGATTTAATTGCTTCAGACCTCAACGCAAAGGTTAAGGAATTTGTTTGTGGTTTTGTCGGAAAACTCAGAGAACCGATAAGCGGTTTCACCCATTTCATAGGAGTTCTTCTGGCCATTGTGGGGATGGTTGTTCTGATGTATAAAGGCATCGTTCCCTACCGCCCGATTCATGCGATATCTTACTTCGTGTTCGGGGTGGGGATGATTTCCCTCTACAGCGCGAGCACCCTTTACCACTGGATGCCTTCAGACGACAAGGAGAAGCTCGACTACCTGAGGAGAATCGATCAGATGATGATTTTCCTGTTCATTGCCGGAACATATACCCCGCTGTGTCTTATCCCCTTAAGGGGTTCGGTGGGCTGGATCAGCTTCACGATTATCTGGATTATGGCGATCGCGGGGATCTTTCGCAAGATCACCGGAGTCCGGGAACCCCTCTGGATGACCTATTCCGTCTACCTGACGATGGGGTGGTTTGCGGTGATGATGCTCTACCCGCTTTTCCTGACGCTCAGCGCATGGGCGCTGTTCTGGCTTTTCTGTGGAGGGATATTCTATACGGTCGGCGCATTGATAGACATCATGGAAAAGCCCGACCCCTGGCCCAAGCTGTTCGGGTTCCACGAAATATTTCACATCCTCGTCCTCTTGGGCAGCGCCTGCCACTACTGGATGATCTACAAGTATATTACTCCCCTCGAATGAGGGTGAAAATCCGGAAACGAAAACCTCTTCGAATGTCGTTGAATGGACTGGGGGTGAAATGCCCCCAGTCTGCCTGCCGTTCGTCCGGATGAACGCTTCCGCAATCCTCATCGCCCCGGTGAGTGAAATATTTCTCTTTCCTTTCTCCTGTCATTCTAATATTATCCAATCCTCTGTTCTTTACTTGCGTCATTGGAAATCTCCGTCTTTGCGGCGCAACTCTATTGATGCCGTATCGAGCCATATTCCTTTATCGCGTGAGGGGCGGGAGCCCTTCATGGGACTTCAAGGTAAACAGGGATGGATGAGAAGAGTTATAGGAGATTGTGGTGGGAGATGGTCGCCACGACACTGGTGTTCTCCCTGGTTCCGCTTATTACGCTTGGTCTTGCCGTTTATTACCAGGTGTACGTGACCTATACCACGAAGACTACCGAGAACCTTAGAACGTTGGCGGAGAACAGGCGCAGCGCCATGGATCTGTTCCTGGACGAGCGTGTCGCGCAGCTCTATACGCTTGCCCATACCAATACGTTCGATCAACTTAGAAACGACGTATACCTGGACAGAGTGCTCTCTCTCATGCAGGTGCGCTCCAAATCTTACGTAGATCTCGGCATTATCGACCAGGACGGAAATCACGTCGCGTATTCTGGGCCTTACAAGCTGAAGGGGTTGAACTACAAGAATGAGGAGTGGTTTCACGCGGTAATGATCCGTGGAGTGTACATAAGCGATATCTTTACCGGTTTCCGGAAGTTTCCCCATTTCATCATCGCGGTGATGCGCCGTGAGGGGGAGCATAACTGGGTCGTTCGCGCGACCATCGATACCGAGATCTTTGACGGCATGGTCAAGGCCGCGCAGACGGGGCAGAGGGGGGACGCCTTCATTGTAAACGAGAGCGGCGTCTACCAGACGGTCCCGCGATTTGGAGGCAAGCTGCTGGACCCGTCGAGTTTCGCCAGCTATTCCAGGTTCGCGGGCACTCGCATCGACAACATGTCCATAGATGGCAGAGAGGCGCTTGTAGCCTTGAGTTGGCTCAAGAGCAAGGACTGGTTGCTGGTGATCAAGGAGGACCCGAAGGAAGAACTCGTTCCGCTTTCGGAAGTTCGACTGATGCTTGTCGGATTGGGCATCCTCGGAGTGATGGTCATCCTCGGGGGGACCCTGTTCATTACCAGGTCCATGATCGCCAAACTCATCAAGGCGGACCGGGAGAGGGCCATTTTGGACGCCAACCTGGTCCAGTCGAGCAAAATGGCGGCGTTGGGCAAACTTGCCGCCGGTATCGCCCACGAGGTGAACAATCCTTTGGCCGTCATCAAGGAGAAGGTCGGCTGGATCAAGGATCTGCTCTCCGAGGAAGATGTGTCCCGCAGTGAAAACTTCAAGGAGTTCGACGACGCCGTCCGTAAGATAGACGCGCATGTGGACCGGGCGAAGAAGGTCACTCACCGTCTCCTGGGATTTGCGAGGCGCATGGAGCCGATCCAGGAGAAGGTGGACATCAACAGGCTGCTCGATGAAACTATCGATTTTCTGAGAAACGAGGCTCACTACAGGAATATAAAGATAGAAACGAGCTATTCCGACAACATACCGGCCACCGTGAGCGACAGCGCTCAACTGCAGCAGGTTTTCCTCAATCTCATGAACAACGCCATCGACGCCATCGGCAAGGATGGACAGATAAGCATCAATACGTCCTTTAAGCCGAAGGACGATAACCTCGTCATAACCATCAGGGATACCGGTATGGGGATGTCCTCGGAGATGCTGGACAGGATCTTCGATCCGTTTTATACCACCAAGGAGGTTGGGAAGGGAACGGGGCTGGGGTTGGCGATCAGTTATTCCATTGTGGAAAAGCTCGGGGGGAGAATCATGGTTGCCAGTCAGAAAGGGGAGGGGACGGCTTTCACCATTTATCTGCCCAGACAAGGGAATGGAGTCTGAGAGCAATTACCGGGAAATCATTACCAGTTTTTCACAAAAGGTATCTGTATGAACGGCTTCAAAGTATTGATCGTGGATGATGAGCTGGATTTTCTCGATACGATCGTCAAACGCCTGAAAAAGCGTGGAATAGACGCCACGGGCGTCGACAGCGGATACAGGGCGGTCGAACTCCTGAAATCCGTCGAGTATGATGTCGTTATTCTGGATGTCAAAATGCCGGGCATGGACGGCCTGGACACCCTCAAGGAAATCAAGAAGAGGAAACCCATGGTGGAGGTCATCATGCTTACCGGGCATGCGTCGGTTGAATCCGGTATGCAGGGAATACAATACGGGGCCTTCGATTACGTCATGAAGCCGGCCGATCTCGATGAGTTGCTGGAAAAGATGCAGCAGGCCTTCGAGAGGCGATCGATACACCTGAAGAGAAGAGCGGAGGACAAGGGCTGAGACCGCGTTCGGTTCAGTTCGTCGTCTTCGACCGCGGCTCGCGCTGTTATGGATATCCGACAGAAGAAAAATTCGCATCAGACCGTTTTCCGGTACGCCGTCACTCTTTCCGCGGTGCTGGCGGCCGCGGGCTTTTTCTTCGCATCCATGCGGCTTTGCGCTTTTGCCTTGATGGCTGTGGCCGTCGTCTTTTTTTTGTCTTCCTGGTACTGGATCTCCATGATCGAGGAGGCGAGGCGGGAAAAGTGTCTTCTCGACGAAAAACTGCTACAATCCCAAAAGATGGCGTCCATCGGGGAGCTTTCCGCCGGGATTGCGCATGAAATCAACAATCCCCTCGCCATCATCGGACAGGAAGTCGAATGGATGCGGCATTTGCTGCGAAGTGCTCCCGGAATCCCCCCCGATATCGAGGACGGCATGCGGGAAATCTCTCAGCAGGTGGAGCGATGCAAAGAGATCATCCAGAAGCTGCTCAGCTTCGCGCGCAAGATGGAACCCGTTCTCCAGGGTATCGATATCAATAAGCTGATCGAAGATATGGCGAAACTGGTGGAAATTGAGGCGAAACTCAACAATATCAAAATTGTGAGAGACTACCGGAAGAACCTTCCGCTCGTCCATACGGACCCGCCGTTGATGCGGCAGGTCGTTTTGAATCTTCTCAACAACGCTGTGCAGGCCGTCGAGAAGGATGGAACCATCACCATTTCGACATCGATGAAGGAAGACTGCGTGGAGATCGTTGTGAGCGACACGGGATGCGGGATTGAAGAATGCAATCTCGGAAAGATCTTCGATCCGTTCTACACGACGAAACCCCCCGGAAGGGGCACGGGGTTGGGGCTTGCCATCTGTCACGGAATCATCGAGAGACTGGGCGGACACGTTTCCGCCGCGGGCGCGCCGGGCAAGGGGGCTTCATTTACCGTCGTCCTGCCCGTCAAAGAGAGTCGGCAAGCTTCCACTCGGTAGTGGAAGCCGGGAAAGGATAGATATGTCATCAAATCCGAAAGTGCTTATCGTTGACGATGAGGAGCGGTTCAGGACCACTCTGGGCAAGTTGTTGAGAGTCAGAGGCCTGGATGTCGTTACCCAAGGGAGCGCCGTCGAGGCCCTCGACGAATTGAAGCGCAACTCCTACGACGTGGTGCTGCTGGATGTGAGGATGCCCGGGATGAACGGCGTGGAAGCACTGGCCGAGATCAAGAAGCTCAATCCCGGCATCGAGGTCATTATACTTACCGGGCATGCATCCGTGGATGTGGCGATGGAGATCATGAAACTCGGCGGGTACGATTATCTCCTGAAGCCTTGCCCCCTGGATGAATTGTCGGCGAAGATCGAGACGGCCTACGAGCGAAAGAGGAACAGGCGGGAAAGGGCTCGCGTCCAGGAACCTTCGTAATCCGAGCAGCATTTATCAAGATTCCGACCTTGAATTCGCGAGTGTTATGACCGGGGAGCCATGAACTTCCTCAAGAAGCTTAATCCGTTCAGAAAATGGAAATCGTCCGGAGCGGGAATAACCGGGGACGAGAAGTACGAGCTCTTCCGCTTCAAGTACGATTCATTCAAGGAGTTGCTGGGTTCCAACACGGAACTTTCCAGGATCCTCGCCGATATGGAAGAGAAGCTCTCAGGCAACGAGATTTTCGGAATGTCCTACATCCGGTCTCAATCGACACGGGCGGTTTTCCATACTTTACGGATGGTGAAGAGCCTGAATGCTCTCTCCGGCAACAGGTATCCGGCCCTGTTCGGCGTATTGGACGAGATCAACGAGAAGATCAAGGAGGAACTCGGGGCCAGGAAGGAAATCCCCGTAACGGAACCCGTCTTGCCTTACTCCCGGATCGATAAGGAAATGGTGGACTGGGTGGGGGGGAAGAGCGCCAACCTTGGAGAGGTGTTGAACGCCGTGGGGCTCCCGATACCCGAGGGGTTCGCCATTACCACCCATGCGTTCGCATCGTTCCTGGCCCACAATGACCTCGTCGATGAGATCAACAAGAAAATCATGGAAGTGGACCCGGCGGTTTCCGAAACCATCAACATGGTGAGCGAGGATATCCAGAGGATGATCATCCTGGCGGCGCTTCCGCCCGAGTTGGAAGATGCCGTTCGGGATGCGTATGATCGACTCGTGGAAAGACTGGAAATGCTGCGCGGAGAAAGAGCGACGAGCGACAATCCCGTGCGTATCTCCATGCGCAGCAGCGCCATTGGAGAGGATAGCGAACTCTCGTTCGCCGGACAGTATTTGTCGCTTTTGAATGTCATGCCGGACAAGCTCATCCAGAGCTACAAGTACATCGTTGCGAGCCTCTATACTCCACGCGCCATATCTTACCGCCTCAACAAAGGAATAAGGGATGAAGACATCGCCATGAGCGTCGCCTGTCTCGAGATGGTGGACTCGGTGGCGAGCGGGGTAATGTACTCTCATCATCCGTTCAATATCCTGGAGGATAAGATCATCATCTCCGCCGTGTGGGGGCTTGGCCCGTATGCGGTGGACGGTCGTATCACGCCGGACTCGTACACGGTTTCAAAGGGTGAAGACCTCGCCGTTCCGGAAACGAAAATCGCCTCCAAGCCCGTCCAGCTTGTGGCCAATCCTGAAGGAGGCCTCGTGGAGGTTCCGGTATCCGCGGAGTTGCAGAATGAACCGTGCCTGTCGCGGGAGCAGATAAAGGTACTCGCCGGTTTTGGTCTGGAACTCGAAAAGCACTACCGTTGCCCCCAGGACGTCGAATGGGCGCTGGACGGCAAAGGCCGTATTCTGATACTCCAGACGAGGCCGCTTAGAACCATGGCCGGCGGCGGTGAAGACGACCGCCGTCCGTCCGCCGTCCTCACGGGGTATCCTTTGCTGGTAAAAGACGGAGCGGTCGCCTGTCCCGGCGTTGGGTCGGGGCCGGTGTTCCAGGTTCGTTCCGAAGAGGACCTGCTGGATTTTCCGGAAGGCGCGGTGCTGGTAGCCAGGCACTCATCCCCCAAGTTCGTCATCGTTATGCGGAAGGCGCAGGCCGTCGTTACGGATTCCGGCAGCGTCACCGGCCACATGGCTTCGCTTTCCAGGGAATTCCGGGTCCCGACCATCCTGGACGCAAAGGTGGCCACTTCGATTCCGGACGGAACGGAAGTTACCGTGGACGGCTACCATGGGGTCGTCTACGAAGGCAAAGTCCCCGAACTGCTGGCCCTCGAGAAGCCGCGGCAGTCGCACATGGAGGATGCGCCCGTGTACAAGACGCTCGAGGGGGTGGCCCGGTGGATTTTACCGCTCAACCTCGTCGATCCCAAGTCGCCGGATTTTCTCCCCGGTTCCTGCAGGACGCTGCATGACATCATGCGCCTGGTGCACGAGTGTTCCTACCAGGAGATGTTTCAGATCAGCGATGTCTTTTCCGGCAAGGGCGGCTGGGCCGCAAAACTGGACGCCCCCATTCCCCTGGACCTGTACATTATCGATGTGGGGGGTGGTTTGAAGGAAGGGCTCGGCAACCGCAGGCGAGTAACAGCCGACCAGGTGGCGTCGACCCCCTTCAAGGCGGTACTGTCGGGAATGCTTCACGAGGACCTGCGTTTCCGCGCGCCCCGGCCCGTCGAATTCAAGGGGTTCCTTTCGGTCATGAGCGAGCAGATGCTCACGAACACCTACGGGGCCGAACGATTCGGGGACCGCAGCTACGCCATAGTCTCGGACAAATACCTCAACTTCAGCTCCCGTGTCGGGTACCATTACAGTATTCTCGATGCATACTGCGGCGCCACGGTCAACAACAACTATATTACGTTCTCCTTCAAAGGCGGCGCCGCGGATGACGTTCGCAGGAACCGGAGGGTGCGGGCCATTGCCGCCATACTGACGGAACATGGCTTCACGGTGGACGTCAAGTCGGACAAGGTGGATGCGCGGTTTCAAAAGTACGAGGCTCACGCCGTCGAGGAGAGGCTGGACATGGTAGGCCGCCTGCTCATTTTCACCAGGCAACTGGATATGCTCATGGGGACTGAGGACAGTGTCGAAGCGGTGGCGAAATCCTTCATGGAAGGCAATTACCACC
>CAYOVG010000135.1:0-16830 GCA_964407285.1 uncultured Syntrophobacteraceae bacterium | reverse complement strand
AAGTGTAACCTAGAAATCGGCCGACACGGTAACGGTTCTTTTGAAAATCACCTTAGACATATGGAAGATAAGATCTCGAAAGAGACCGGCTGCTACATCTCCAGCCTGGATGAGAACGCCAAACGATTAGCCGGCGCGATAAGGGGACACTGGGGCATTGAGAATAAGCTGCACCGGGTGCTCGATATCGCCTTCCGGGAAGACGGCTCCCGTATCCGGAAAGACAATGGCCCGGAAAACATGGCGGTGCTGCATCATATCTCGCTCAATCTCATCGAGCAGGAAAAGACCTGCAAGGTGGGCGTCAAAAACAGAAGACTCAAAGCCGGCTGGGACTGCCGCTACCTCGAGAAGCTCCTTGGCGTCAAGCGAAATTAGATGCGATTGCCCTCCGGGTTCAGGATTCTATTGACATAACATTAGGTCCATAATATTATGCTTTCCTACCGCGTAGTAAGAAGCTACCGCACAGAGCACGGAAAGA
This sequence comes from uncultured Syntrophobacteraceae bacterium, assembly GCA_964407285.1. Lineage (GTDB taxonomy): Bacteria > Desulfobacterota > Syntrophobacteria > Syntrophobacterales > Syntrophobacteraceae > CAYOVG01. The sequence continues at coordinate 16,346 of CAYOVG010000135.1, read as the reverse complement.
CATTCTCCTGTAAGACATCAATCAAGCCAGGAAGGCTGTGCCGGCTGGAAATGCCGTCTACCTTGCCGGCTTTTCTTTTTTTCGGGCCGGCCTTTATCGATCCGGCGCCTGCCGTATCCGTTGCGTCACAAATTCGATTGGTATGAATATCCATTAACCGGGAAGCAGCTTTCATCCCAGCGCGCCCGAGGTTTGCCGTTCGTGCGAAGGTGCGGGGAGGAAGGCTTTCTCGTGCGTTAAGTGAAGACAACAGAACAGAATAACCATCTCTCGAGAAAAGGATGTCTCAGATGACCGAGTCCGCGGGAAATGTGAGGGCAGTGTGTGCGAAAGGGCGTGCAAGGCTGATCGCCATCCTCGTCATGCCGGCAGTATTCATGCTCTGTGCCGGTATCGGAGAGAGCAGGGGGGCGACGGAGGATTCCGGGTATGCGAGATGGGCGACAGTCGGCAGGCAGGCGACGAATGTATCCCTGGCCCTGATGAAGAAGGAGACCGGAACCGCTCCCCGAAAGGAGAACCTTGTCGTGGTGACCAATGCGGGGTACGCCGAAGTCGATGGATTATCGACACAGGGAGCGCTGGACGGCGTGGCGCGGTCCACCGGGGCCGGCAGGGGACGGAACACTCTGGTGGAAGTGCATTCCGCCTCGTGGGACCCTCTCTGGTTCGCCTTCCACGACAAAGCTTCGGGCCTTTGCGCCTACCTCGAGTTGAATTCTTCGGCGCTCGCGGGAGCGTCCGGCTCCGGCAGCATCGCAAAGCCGCCTTCGTCCCGGTTGTTCGGCAAGCAGGCAATCGAGCGAATCAACGCGACCTACCTTTACGCGCATCCAGCCGACTTCAAGGCAAAGCTCGATGAGAAGGTATTCGGCGCAAACGCCTTTCGCATCGTCACGATCGCCAACGCGGTCGCCGAGGGCGCACCCGCTTATGCGGTGCGGGCATTCGAGTTCCACGATCACTACTGTCCCGGCGTAACTTCCGGCATTCTCATCGCAAACTATTTGAAAAAGCATTTTCCTCCCGGACCCGGCAGCAGCTATTTCGTCCATTCGGTGGACCCGTGGTGCAAGGAGGACGCTCTGATGGTCCTCTTGAACGCAACACCCGGCAAGAAGGCCTATGCCGTCTCCTATCCCACGGATGCCGACAAGGCGATGCGGGTCCCGGAGGCTCAATCCGCCGCGACCATTGCGTATCGTCAGACCGGAGAGCCGCGAAAGTGGGAGGGGGTGGTTCTCGGCTTCCAATGGGCCGAGACGCAGTGTCCGAAGACCTGCAACGACGCAATCGATAAGCTCTGCGCCGACCTCTGGTATTTGAAGCGGATGGACAGGCCGGAGGAGTTCGTGAAGGTCATCAAATCCTTTGAAATGCCGGAAGGGGTTTCTCCGAAAGACTGGGCCCGGCCGGGCGTCGATCCGTTGGAGAAACTCGGTCTCATTCAGACGGCCCGATAACGAGATTCGTTGACGGGATCCCGTTCGTAACGCCAGGAGGAAAACAGCCATGATATTGAAGTCGTTCAAAAGGGAAAAGTTCATGCCCCTGCCCGTGACTTTCATTTCGACGATCAGTCCGGACGGAATTCGAAACATCGCCCCGTATTCCTGCATCATGCCCGTGCTTCGGCCCCTCGACCTGATCTGTCTCGCATCCGCATTCAGGAGGGACACGCTGAAGAATATCCGGGAGACCGGTGAGTTCGTCGTCAATCTTGCGGGAACGAATCTGGCCGACAAGGTGATTCCCACCGCAAAACACACTCCCCCGGAGGTCGATGAATTCGAACTGGCGGGACTGGTGGAGAAGCCTTCGACTCTCGTTCGCGCACCGGGGATAGCCGGCTGCTACGCATGGATGGAGTGCGCGCTGCACAAGGAGTACGAAGAGACGGATTATGTCCTGGTCGTGGGGAAGGTGCTGCATCTGGAAGTGTCCGACGATGTACTGACTCCGGAGGGTGCTCTCGATGTCGATAAAGCGAGACCGCTCATGATGGTGGGGGGAAACAAGGGCATGCGCTACTGCTCGGTCCTCGATACCGGGCAGTTCGACCTCATCGGGGCCATGTTCCCCAATGGAAAAGATCCGCTGGAAAAGTTGCACCAGGAATGAAACGGCGGCGTCCGGAACAACCGGTCGCCCGACGACTGCCGAATATGCGCACGCGAAGAAGATAGATCGTGAGGAGGGGTGAAGTGAGAAGGGGGCTGCTGTTTTTGATGTATTTGATCGCCGTTGCCGGCCAACAGGTGAGCGTGGCCGTACCGGCTCGGGCCGAGGCTCCGGTTACTTCCGCTTCCGGTCCGGCGGTGGAGGAAGCAACGCTCGACGGGATCGTCGTTACGGGCGAGAAGATAGTGAGGCCCACGCGAGAGACCGACGAAACGGTCTACACCGGCCAGGAAGTAACGAAGAAAGGCATGGAGATCGGGGGGAGCAAGGCCGATGTCGGCGTGTACGAGGCGATTGACATTTTGCCGGGAATAAACGTGGAGAGCGCTGATCCGTACGGTCTTGCGGCGGAGCAGAAAAACATTCGCGTCCGGGGTGTGCGCGGGTACCTCGGAGCGATGACGGTCGAGGGGGTGCCGAACTATGGCGGGAACCCCATCGGGCCGCGGGACTACCTGTACGATACCGAAACCATACAGGGGATCGCGGTGTACAAAGGCGCGGTTCCGGCGGACCTGGGGACCGGTGTAGGGGCGCGGGGGGGCGCCATCGAGTTGAGACCCCGGTGGCCCGAAGAGCATTTCGGGGTCGATGTGAGCCAGGCAGGCGGCATGAACGAATACCACCGCACGTTCCTGCGGGTGGATTCCGGCGCGGTCCCGGCCGTAGACACCCGCTTCTCGCTTTCATATTCGTATACGGATGCGAGCAAGTGGAAGGGTCCCGGTGACGTCGGCCCGAGGCACAACACGAACTTTATGATCGATCAGCCCATCACGGCTCGAGACAATATGAAGCTGTGGTTCAATTTCAACGATATCCGGCAGGACCTCTACAGGCCGCTCGTCTATTCCGAAGTCCGGGACCTCGGCGGCAACTACGAAAAAGACTACAACAGCAGCCTGACCGGGAGGAGAAGCCAGGATATCTACTACTACAAACACAACCGCGCCGACCTCACCAACACGGATGTCTTCTCCATCATACCGTTCACGCTGAACGAAACCTTCAGTCTCAATTTCAAACCCTACTACTCCCTGGAAGATTCGACGGTCATGAACGGTTCCACTTCCCAGGGTGGTCTCGTCCAGAGAAGAAACCGGGACATCGAGCGATACGGTCTGATATCGGAGGTCGAGTCCAGGTTTCCATTGCTGAAAGCAAGCCTCGGTTATTGGGTGGAATCGTCGGATATGAAGATATACATGGAGAACTTCGATCCGGTCACCTTTGCGTACAGAGGCTATGCGAACTATGCGGAAAACGACGGGAACGGAATCCTTCATAGTCCTTATCTCAAGCTGGCCGGGAGTGTTTTCGGTTTCAACTGGCAGGCGGGAGTCAAGTATTTCTATTACAAAGATCCGGCCGGCGTGGGGTACGTCTGGAACTCCACGGCCGGAAGGCTCGACAGGGCCGGAGACCTCGACCGGGAGTCCAAGGAATACAGCGAATTCCTCCCGTCGGTCGGACTCAGCTACAACATACTGGATTCACTGCAGGTATACGCCAGTTACGGAAGGAACCAGATCCGGCCCTACTCCTACCAGCCGATCGTCAACCTGTACAACCAGAACAGGAGCGCCTTTCAGAGAGCCGGAGTGACGCTGAACGATTTATTCAACGGGTACGGCATGGAGACATCGAACAGCTACGAACTTGGAGCGAGGTACCGGCACGAGTGGTTCGAACTCGTTCCGGTCGTGTTTTACTCCGAGCACGGGGACCTGCTCACGACGGTGTACGACCCGCGGGTGAGGCTCAACTATCAGCAAAACATCGGGGATGCGACCGGGTACGGTTTCGAACTCGATTCGAGCGTCTTTATCGGCGACAATCTGACGCTTTTCTTCAATCCGTCCTATTCCATTCTCCGGTACGACGACAACATCACCTATCTCGGAAATACGCTGAATACGAAAGACCGGCAGGTCGTCGACACTCCCAAGTGGCTCATCAAGACGGGACTCGTATACAAGTATCGCGATTTCGAAATAAGCCCTGTTTTCAAGTACGTGGGCAACAGGTTCGGCGACCCGGAGCATAGGGAGGAAGTGGGGGGATACTTCCTGGCGGACCTCGTCATGAGCTATACGTTCAAGGACGTGCTCGAGGCCAACGCCTTGAAGATCTCCCTGGAGCTTTATAACCTGTTCGATCGTGAATACGTTTCCGTGATCAATTCCAGTGACGACACCCTGTCCGGGAGCACGAGCTACCTTGTGGGAGCGCCATTTACGGGGCTGGTGAAGCTGTCGATGGATTTTTGAGAGCGTGGAGCGAGGGGGTGGGGGGGACGGAAATCGCAGGGCGGAAGAGAGCGGCTTGTGCGGCAGATTTACGGATCACGGCCGTACGGCGCCGGGGTTCGTCCCCATGGGCGCAAGGCTGAGCGCTCGTGATTGTGATGTGGGCGAGCCTCCACGTATCCTCGCCGTCATTACGATCACGTCCGGGATGTTGTAGAAAACAAGATACAGCAACTTTATGAGGACATACTGAGTACTACCGAGCATCCTGGAACGTGAGCGCGCAGTACAAATCCCCATTCAGGGGTGGGAGCCACGGGAGGCGCCTCTTGCCGCCGCGACGAGCCTGCGGGTCACTTCGTGCCGGGGGTTGGACAGCACGTCGCGCGGTTTTCCCTCCTCCACCAGTTTTCCCTCGAAGAGAACCAGTATGCGGTCCGCCACGTAACACGCGGTCGCCAGGTCGTGGACCGTAACGAGGATGGTCATTCCGCCGGCCGTGAGGCGGCGAAAGAGATTCAGGATGCCGACGCCCGCCGAAGCGTCCAGCATGGATGTGGGCTCATCGGCGAGAAGCAAGGCCGGTCGGGTTATGATGGCGCGGGCAATCGCAACCCGTTGCCGCTGCCCGCCCGAAAGCCGATGCGGGAAGCATTCCAGGTAAGCTTCGGGAGGGTCGAGACAGACGGACGAAAGGGCGTCGCAGGCCCGCTGATGAAGGTTTTCCCCGCAGCCGGCTATCCTGAGCGGCTCCAGGACCGTATCCCCGATGCGAAGGTGCGGGGAGATCGCGGCGTAAGGGTCCTGAAAGACCATGGACATCCTTTCCCGCCCGCGGTGAGTTTCTTCGAGGGGGAGGTCCGCTCCGTTGAAGCGGGCCTTTCCCGCATCGGCCCCGACAAGGCCCGCGAGTATGTGCAAAAGGGTGGTCTTCCCCGCTCCCGACGGCCCGACGAGCGCGACCGTTTCGCCTGTTGAAAGCGCCAGATCCACCCCTTTGAGAACCTCGATGGAACTCCGCCCGGACACCAGCCTCTTGAACACCCCCCGGACATCGAGGAGTTCATGCCGCTCCACCCCGCCGCACTCCTTTTGTTTTCTCCGATTTCGGGATTCTTCCCATCCGTCGTCCGCGGACGGCGTCGATGAATCTGTTTATGGCGGGCAACGCTTCGTCTTTCCCACGCTCCCGCGCATGCGGTGAGCAGGGGTGGGGACGAAACCTCGTTGCGCCGTTACCGCATGCGGAACCCTGCGTTTTCATTATGCCATTATGCCGTTACCGCATGCGGAGCCTTGCCTCCTCGTTATGCCGGTTCCACATGCGGAGCATTGCGTTAACTCCCAGCCGCGGGGTCTCTACCATCCCCGGCTGTAGGTTTCGGAACAGGGAATACAGGCCACCTTTCCGTCCCGAATCCTCGCCCGCGGCTCCATGACTTCCTCTCCGCAAAAACCGCAGGTCACGGATTTGAAGATGCGGGCTTTCCCCGGCGCTTCCGGCGACACGTCTTCTATCTTGAACAGTCCGTCCAGTTCGGCCTTCAGAAGCTCATCCGAACGTTGCTTCTGGAAAGCCCGAAACGCCTTCATCTCCTCTTCCGACGCCTGCCCGCTCAGGAATTTCTGAAAGAGCGCCTCCTGTTCGGGCGTTCTTCGAAACGGACCGGGCTTCATGGCGACCCTTACCGCTTTGCCGCGTTTTCTGTCGATCACGGTGTAAATTTGCTTTCCGTGGTCCCGGTAGATCAGGTTTCCTTTCCCCAGGGTGCATCCGAGCAGCGCCTGGATCGCATCGATGCCGCATCCGTCCGATTCCACAATCGCAACCAGTTCTTCATCCTCGGGACGCTCGACCGCCAGGCGCTCCCGGGCGGCCAGGGCCGCCCGGTATCCGATGGCCAGGCCGGGGCACATGTGTCCATGGAATTTGACGGCTTCCTGAAGATCCAGCGGTAATTCCGATTCCGTCATCGTCGTCATCGTCTTTTCTCCTTTCTTATCCTTGTCGAACGTGCGTTTCGGATGTCTTCGGCCATTGCCGTTTCGGCAAATCGCCGTTCCGTCTTCTTCTCGTTTCACCTGAAACACCTCACCTTGTGGTCGTCTCGCCGATGCACGCCGGGCCGCTCCCGCAGACACCTTTCCACGGCATGGAGGCACCGCTCGCAGAAGCAGCACCCTTGCGGAGGACTCGATAAGGGAAGCGCATGCCCGGGAATGCCGTTGCGGCTGAGGGGCGGGTCCCCGAGCCGGATCGCGGCGTCCAGGAGCCCCAACGTATAGGGATGCAGAGCCGCCGCCTGAATCATCGACCCTCCCCTAATTCCTCCCATTCCGGCGATTCGCCCCGATTCACCCTCCGTTCCCGGCGCTTCCATCGCTTCCGCCGGACCCCGGGGCTTTCGCACCGGGATTTCCTCCACTATTTCACCACGGTATAGCACCGCAATGCGTTGCGCCCATCCGGCGGCAAGGCCGATGTCGTGCGTGAAGACGACGGCGCAGGCGCGGCGGGCGGATATCCAGTCGTCAACAAAAGCGATCACCGTTTCCCGTGTGTACTCGTCCAGGGCATTCGTCGGTTCGTCGAGGAGCAGGAGTTCGGGGTCGTTCAGCAGAGCCAGGGCGAGGGCCATGCGCTGTTTCTGGCCGCCCGAGAGCTGGTGGGGGTAGCGGGTCCACAAGGGGAGGGGGAGATCCAGCGGGCGGCTGAGAGGTTCGAGAAGATCCAGGATGTGTTCCCGGCGGTATCCCGTTCCATGGAACCCCATCATCCTCCGACGCGCCGCTCCACGGATGCTCACTCCGGGAAACGCCGCTCCACGAGGCCTTCCTCCGGGAACTTCAGCGCCGCGCATTTCAGTTTCCCGGACTCCGCCGCTTCGGAGTCTCTCTCTCCGGAGTCCCGCCTCCCGGTCCTCCCGGCCTTTCCGCGCCACTTCCCTCGCGGACTTCCATAGGGGCTGGGCGGGGTGGAAGGTGTTCTGCGCATTTTGCGGAACCAGCGCGATACGCCGGTAGTAGAGGTTCGCCCGCTCCTCCCGGGGCATGGCGGAAAGACTCTCTCCGTGGAAGAGGACATCCCCTCCGAAAACCGTCTGCCCCGGCAGAGGCCGCCCGATCAGCGCCCACGCGAGGCTGGTTTTGCCGCCGCCGGACTCGCCCACGACGGCGAGCCGGTCGCCCTCTCGCAGTTCGAGGTCGATCTCCCACGCCGGAAAAATGTTCTTCCCCGCCCGGAGAGTCAGGCTGCGGGACTCGATCAGCGTCGTCCTCCGCGCATCCGCCGTACGCGCCTCCATCATGCGCACATCCGCCGCAGGCGCTTCCATCATGCGTACATCAGCCATCCGTGCGATCTCCTTGCGTACGACCGACGTCTCTTCGCCGTCCGTCTTTTCGGCTTCGATACCCATCAGCGCCACTCCTCCCGGCGCAGGGCTTCGTCCACGCCGTAGCCCGCCAGCGTGAGGGAAAGCACCGCATAGCTCACGAGAATGCAGGGCGGGAGCAGCCACCAGCTCCAGGCCGGAGTCCAGAGGAGCCCGGGATAGTCGAGGGCGTTTCGGATCATCAGTCCCCAGCTTCTCATGGTGGGGTCTCCCAGGGCCAGAAAGCCCAGCGTGGCTTCGGTGAAGATGGCATGCCCGGCCACCCCGGCCGCCTTGGCCACCAGGAGCGGCGAGAGGTCCTGCATGAGATGGCGCCGCAGCACATAAGTGAAACCGGCCCCCGAAAAACGAGCGAACCGGATGAAATCCCGCTCCCGGAGCGAGAGCACCTGCGCCCGGATGGTTCGGGCCACTCCCGGCCACGACAGGAATACGAGGACTCCCCAGACGTTTACGAGGCGCGGCCGCAGGAACACGGCGAGCAGGATGACCGTCGGGAGTCTCGGGATGGTCATCAGCACGTCCACCAGCCGCATGAGCGCAACGCCCAGTCGCTCGGGATAGTACCCCGCGGCGGCCCCCACGATGAAGCCGATGCCCGTCGCGGCAAAGCCGACCACCAGGGCGGTCAGGAGGGAGATGCGGCACCCGACGAGCACCTGGCTCAGGATGTCCTGTCCGAGTCCGTTGGTGCCCAGTAGATGCAGTCTGTCCGGCGGGGAGAGGCTCGGTCCCGTAACCGCGTCCGGAGCGTAAGGGAGCCAGAAGCAACTCACCACGACGAGGGCGCACAGGAGCAGCGTTCCGCGAATTCCCATTCTCCCCGGCGGCCGATTCCATACAGATGCCGTCAATTCTTTCCATGTGTGCACGGATCAGACCTCCTTGACCCTCGGGTCCAGACTCGCGTACAGGCAGTCCGTACAGAAATTGATGAGGAGGACCCAGAGGGTAAAGGCCAGGAAGGCGCCCTGGAGCAGCGGGTAGTCGTGGTTCAGGACCGCCTCGTAAGTCAGGCGTCCGATGCCCGGATAGGCGAAGAAGACTTCCACCAGGATCGCCCTGCCCGTGGAGTAGTAGGCCAGCCTCAGCCCGAAGAAAGTCACGATGGGCAGCAGCGCGTTTCGGAGCACGTAGCGGTAGCGGATCATCCGCCCGGAGAGCCCCTTCACCTCCGCCATGAGCACGTACGGCTCGTTTTTCGCCATCAGCACCGAACTCCTCACGACGAGGTAGGCCGAGAAGGCGCTCGAAGCCGCGAGCACCAGCACGGGCAACGCCGCGTGGCGCAGTATGTCCAGTATCCCGGCCGCCCCTCGAAGGTCCGCGAAGGCGCTGTATGCTCCGGTGAGCGGGAAGATCGGGAACTTGACGCTCAGAAGGACCAGGAGCAGGCTTCCCAGCACGAACGGCGGCATGCTCTCCAGGACAATGGCGGGGGCGAGCACGCGCCATTCCTTTTCGTTCCCGTTCCCGCTCCCGTTTCCATCCCCGGATGTCGGGCGGGCCCCCAGCAGGAGCGCGGTCGCGAAGCAGAGCGCGAGGGCGCTCACGCTCACGAACAGGGTCCAGGGGAACCGCTCCAGCAGGAGCTTCGCCACGGGAGTCCGGTAGCTTATGGAATAGCCGAGGTATCCGCGTCCCAGCCCCTTCAGGTATTCGAGGAACTGGCCGGCGAGCGGTTTGTCGAGCCCGTAGTAGCTCTTCAGAGCGTCGAGGGTCTGTGAGTCGAGCCGCACCGGAAGGCTCGCCATGCCGCCGCTCAAGTCCTCGAGCGGATTTCCTGGAATCGCTCGGGGCAGGAAGAAATTGACCGTCAGCGCGACAGCCAGCACCATCAGATACGTAGCGGCGCGCCCGCACAGGTAGCGGATCACGGTTTGTTCCCCCGTATGAAGGCGAGCTTGTTGTAGGGCAGGGGAACGCCGACGCCTATGCCTCCTCCGGCCGTATGGAACCACCCGTTGAAGACTTCGGGACGATAGGCGATGAACCACACCGGATAGTAGAGGGGGGGGGGGGGGAGTTCGCCTGCGTAGATGTGCTGCATGCGGTTACAGATGGTCCTGCGTTCGGCCGGGTCGGTCGCGGCGACGAGCCTTTCCACGGCGTCGGAGTACTCCGGAGACGGCGGCATGCCGTCGGAGAGGGATTCCCCCCGCGGCGCCCCGAATCCGAGGACCATCAACGGGTCCGCTCCGAGTCCGCCGCGCCCGGTGAGCGCCAGGTCGAAGCGCCCCTCCCGCACCAGGGCGTCCATGGCTTTGACGTCCAGGGGTTTGATCTCGATTTCGAAGCCGATTTGGCGGAGCGTCAGCAGCAGCGCTTCTGCTTCACGGAGATACTGCGCCGTGGTGACGAGGCTGAACCGCATGGGGGCTCCGTCCGGCGCCTCGCATATTCCATCGCCGTTTCGGTCCTCGACGCCGGCGGACTGGAGCAACTCCCGGGTCCGGGCAGGATCGTGCGGGTACATGTCCCGGACGGCGGGGTCGAACCAGTCCGAATCGGGGGGAAGATAACCGGGGCTGCCCGGTCGGGCTCCTTCGAGCCCTCCGGGAACGGACTGCCGGATGAGGGCGTTGCGGTCGACGGCGTGAGCGACGGCGCGACGGACGGAAAGGAGGGAGAAGGGATGCCGGTCCAGGTTGAACTGCAGGGTCAACCCCCAATAGGCGGGTCCGGAAAGGAGCTTGAAGGATTCGTGGTCCCGGAAGCGAGGCAGAAGCGACGCCGGTACGGTCGCCTGATCGACGGCGCCGCTCTCGAGGGCCGCCACCTGGTCCCCGACGGGCACGAAGAGGAGTCTGCGCACTCGCGGCGGTCCGAGGAAGAATCCTGGATTCGCCTCGTAGGCGTAGGCCCCCTGGCTCCTGTCGTAGCGCACCAAGCGATAGGGTCCGCTTCCCACCGCGCGTTCCGGGCCGGAAGCACCCCGTGGGTCGGCGACCTCTCCCCAGATGTGTTTCGGCATGATGGGCACGCTTCCCGCCATCCGGTTCAGGAACGGCGCATACGGCGCTTGCAGGCGGAAGAACACCGTAAGGCCATCCCGGACTTCCACGTTCGCGATCGGCGCCATGGGGAACCATTCGACCGGATGGGTTCTCAGGTAGTCGAAGGTGAAGGCGACGTCTTCGGCCGTGAGCGGCTTTCCATCCTGCCACTTCACGCCGGGGCGCAGATGGAACGTCCATGTAAGCCCGTCCGGGGAAACCTCCCAGCTTTGCGCCAGCCAGGGAATCACCCCCGTTTCGTCCTTCCAGGCAAGCGTGTCGTAGACGAGGCTCAGGTGGATGTAGCCGGGTCCCCTGGGATAGAAGGTGAAGGGCGTCGGCAGTCCCCAGTCTCCTCCGGGAAGACGCAGATCGACGGTCGCATCCTCCCTGGATTCCATTTCCGACCCGGCCCCGGCTTCGGACGGCGCGCCGGTCCCGCCGGACCCGCCGGACCCGCCGGTCCCGCCGGTCCCGCCGGTCCCGTGGCCTTCGCCGCATGCGACGAGCGAAAGGAGGAAGAGTAAAACGACGAAGAGCCGGTTCGCGGCAAGAAGTCGATGTCTCATGGCGCTATTCCCTCTCGTGGCTCCTCCGGACCCGGCCGAAGCCCCGTTGTATCTTTGTACACTTGTACACACAGCGCAAAAACAAAAAGGCCCAAAAACCCGATTCTCGGGTTCCCGGGCCTTCATAGCCTCTGGTTTTCCATTCATGCGAATAATTCGAACTGTTCGAAGCGCCTCCGGGGCGCCGCCGATACGGTCTTGCGCGCACCCTGTACACTCTTCGTGAGTTTTGCCGGCGCCGTCCGATGCTGAATCCGGTTTCTTACCGGAGTTGAGATTCACCTCTACCACAAGCCCGAACGGCGATCAATATAAATCCGCATGCGTTCGCGGTTTCCTCCCCGCGCAATCGCGTCTATTCCCGGGCGCTCCGGGTTTTGATCTCCTCGCGGAGAGCGGTGGTCCGCTCCGCGAGGTCCGGCGATACGTCCCGGAGGCCGGCGGCGCTTTCGATGCTCTCCATGGCGGTTTCGATGTCGCCCTGGGCGAAAAGGGTCCGGGCGGCGCGGTAGAAGCGGTCTGCCGCGTCATCGGGGCGGCCCGCGTCCCGGTATGCCTCCCCCGCGCTCCGGAGGGCTAGAGCCATGGCGCGGTACTGGCGGTACTGCCTGGAAATGTGCGATTCCCTGTCGAACTGAACGGCAGCATCCAGGGGCCGTCCTTCGAGGAGACGGGCGCGTCCGGCGGCCCCTGCCGCGGCGGCGTGTATGGAGGGGTCCGTGGCGAGGGGGAGTATTTCCGTCGCACGGTCGAGGGCGGAGCGGGCGGATCGGGCATCCCCGAGGTCGCACGCGATTTGGGCCTGGATGAGATGGATCTGCGCCCGGAAGTCGGGAGCGTCCGGGGGGAGAGCCGAGAGCATGCGGGCGGTCAGCCGCCGGGCTTCGTCCGTGCTCCCGCGGAGCCGGGCAGCCTTGATTTCGAGAATCCGGGTGTCCCATGCGGGCATGCCCAGCCGCCGGTGTTCGTGGAGCGCCTCGGCGATGAGCGGCGAAGCCTCCGCGGTCCTCCCGAGCATGAGCAGGCAGGCGGCAAGGTTGTGCGCGCTCAGAGCGATGGATGGCCCGTCGTTTATGTATCGCGCCCGGTCGAGAGCTTCCCGGAAGCGCCGGGAAGCCTCTTCGATGCGCCCCTCTTCGACGGCCCTGCGCGCCGTCGAGTCCACCCGCGCCAGCATCGGGTCGTCGCCGCGTCCGGACGGAGGCTGCGCGGATGCGCAACCCGCCAGCGCGATGGTAAGCAAAAGGAGTACGATCCGATTTCCGGCCGTACCGCGGGCTCCCCTTTGAGCCGCCGTCCGGTGGACTCTTGCGTCGTCATCTTCCGTCATATCTCGCCCCTCGAAAAGCAGGCTCGAATGGCCCGTTCTCCATCCGGTGTTCCGTTGTTCCCGTTGCTCCGCCGTATCGATCGGTCTTCCGGCTCAATCCCGCACCCTGGATGCCGGGATGCCATCCCCGACCCGCAGCTGATCGATGTAGTCGCGTATGATCCAGTGCTTCTGAAGCCCCTCGATCAGCCGGTCGGATTCTTCCAAGCTGTCTTGCAGGCGGCCTGCCAGGCCGGGGATGCGGTCGATCCCCGAATCCACTTTCTTCACCACCCGTGGAAGCTGGGAGGACGTCTGCTTCAGATCCTTGATGACGGCTTCCAGTTCCTTCAGGGACTGGTTGACCCTCTTCAAGCCCGTCTCGATCTCACCGGCTATGGCCGGGTCGCGGAGAATCTTCCCGGCCGTCCCCTTCCCCTTGTCGACGCCGGCGGTGATCCGTTCGATATTCGCCAGGGAGTCCCGAAGGTGGAGCAGCGCCAGGTGGAGGTTTTCGCTCTCATCCTGGAGCGTGGCCGCCAGCGTCCCGAATTGCCGGATGGTGCGGTGCGTGTCTTCGAGCACCGGCGCCACGTGTTCGTGAACTTCATCGAGCAGGGACCTGGCGACTTCCACCACGTCGATGCCCTTTTCGCAAGGCAGCACGCTGTGCGAGTCTATTTGCGGTCCCTTGCCCTGCGTGAGTTCGATAAAGGTGTCGCCGAAGACGACCCCGGTCTTCTTCACCAGTCCCACGGAATCGGTCCGGATGAACCGCAGGAAATCCTCGCGAATGGAGATCCTTCCGTTCACGCGGCCCTCTTCGGTCACGTCGATATCGTCCACCCTTCCGACCACGAGCCCCAGTATTCTGACTTCGGACCCCACCTTGAGTCCGAACGATCCTTCACGTGGAAATTCGATTTCGATTTCACTGTACGGCACGAACCACTCGTGCGACTTGCCGACGAGAACGACCGAGACCGTAAGCAGCGCCACGACGATGATGACGAAAACGCCGACCAGTTCGTTAACGTAGCGGAATTTGAAAGGTTTGGACATGTTCACTCCGCGGATGAAAGTACCAGCATTGAGTCTTTCAGGACATACCTGAAGGTTGGGATTAAATCGCTACTGCTCCATAACGGACCGCCGTGGGTTATCCATACGACCGCCGCCCCCCGCCGCCGTGCGGTCCGGACCTGGGCGGCGAGCAGGGGCAGCCACCGGGAATCCGCGTCCAGCATGGGTCTCTCGAGCAGTATGAGGGACGGCGTCCCCAGAAAAGCCCTCACCCATTCGGCCCTGCGTCTCTCGGCGCGTCCGGGACCGGCGGGCCGCGTCCGGGGGAGTCCCTCCATGCCGAAAGCTCTCGCAAGGGCTTCGGCCTCCCGCGCGATTTCCCCGTACGGTCGCCTCGAATGGTGTCTCAAAGGCAGCATGACATTCTCGTCGATGTCCAGGTTGCTCAGCCAGCTTGAGCGGCCGAAGACCCGTCCGATGCGTCCGCGAAGGTCCAGCGCTCTTTCGGAGGAAACACCCCGCCAGTCGCAGTCTTCGAAGACCGCGCTCCCCCCGCTTCCCGGGTCCGTAATCCCGGACGCCACATCGGCAAAGGGAATATTGGTTTGCAAGGTTTGTACCTTTATCATCGCCAGTTGCCCGGCGGCAAGCTCCATCGATTCGAGAAAGAGCCCCGCGTCGTAGGCTTCTGACGGCTCGACCCGCACGTGGTGGAGCCTCAGCACCTTCTTTTCGGGTTCTCCGTCCCGCATGTTACCCGGCATAGGACATACTCCCGGTTCTTTCCGCCCTTCCGGACGGTCCTTACCTCATTGACTTCGGCCTTGCTTTCCGCTCATACGCGCGTGTCCACATCTACATCGCGTCACATGTACATGATAATCGAACTCAGGGCCGATATGGCAAAAACGGCGACCATGGACCGTACGACGGCCCTCGTGGTCGCCTGCGATACTTCCGTGATGGAGTGTTGCGCGCGGAGCCCTTCCCGGCAGCATATCACGCCGGACGCCATTGCCGGCAGTATCGTCCTTGCGGCAAGGTTGAAGACGTCGTTGAACCGGACGGCGGCGAATACGCTGTAGGCGAACTGGTGGGGAGTGACCACGACGGCGCCGATGAGGAACCCGATGATGTAGCTGCTGACGAAACACATGACGATGAAGATGATGCTCAGGCAGAAGACGGAGACGCCCATGGCGAAGACTCGCGTCGTGACCAGGTAGACGAAGGGATCGACGCCGAGGGATTCGAGGAGGCGAACCTCGCCGTTCACGCTCATGCCGCCGAGTTCCGTGGCCATGCCGGAACCGCTGCGGGCAATGACTATGAGATTGGTGAGCAATGGACCGATTTCCCGGACTACGACCGCGACCATCACGGCCCCGAGTTGATCGAGCATCCCGATCGCACCGAGCCAAAGCTGCGCCTGGATGGCGATGGAAATGCCGAGCAACGAGGCGACCATGCCGATGAGCCACGTGGATTCCAGGCCCGTGAACAGCACCTGGCGCATCAGCACTGTGCGGACGGGTCCGCTCCAATAGCGGCGCGGGCCCGCCGCTACGACGAAAACGGCGAAGACGGCCGCCGCAACGCCGGTTAAGCCCGAGACCCACTGGATCGTCCGGCTTCCAACACGGCCTGCAAAGTTCATGCCGCCGTTTTTCATGCTTCCCCCGCTACCTGAATCGATGAGTCCGTCCGGTTCTTCCCCGGAACGGGAAGAGACGGCCGGGACGCGAGCGACTGCCCCGTAGGCCTCAGCTCTTTTTGGCATCGAGGCTCTGCCGGACCAGCCGGGCAAGTTGTTTGATCTCGAGAGGCTTCAAGGCAAGGTGCATGATGCCGCAGTCCGCGGCGGTCGCCTCCGTCACCCTCTCGCTGAATCCCGTACACAGGATGATCGGTATGTCCGGCCGGATTTTGAGGACCTCCCGGGCGAGTTCGGCGCCGGTCAGATCGGGCATGGTGTAGTCCGTCACGACCAGGTCGAATTCGTGCGGCATCGAGCGGAAAAGTTCGAGCGCTCCGCGACTGCTGGTCGTCGAAGTAACCCGGTAGCCCAGACGGTCCAATATCCTGGTGCCCAGGTTCGTGACCGCCCGCTCGTCGTCCACGAACAGTATCCGTTCCGTGCCCGTCGGAAACGCTTCGTTCGCCGCGCCGGCCGACATTTTCCTCGCGTCGATTTTCGGGATGTAGAGATCGAAGGTGGCGCCTTGTCCCTTCCGGCTCCGGACCGAGATCGCCCCATCGTGCCTTTTCACTATCCCGTGCACGACCGCCAGGCCGAGTCCGCTTCCCTTCCCCACTTCCTTGGTGGTGAAGTACGGGTCGAAGATGCGCTCCATCGTCGCCTCATCCATTCCATGGCCGTTGTCCTTCACCCGGAGCCTCAGGTGCGGTCCCGGCTTGAGGCCGAGTATCGCCAGGGAATTCAGATCGTCCCTGGACAGATTGACCGCGGCGAGACCGACTTCGAGCGTGCCCCTGTCCTCCATCGCGTGGGCCGCATTGGTGCAGAGGTTGATCAGCACCTGGTGGATCTGGGTGGCGTCGGCGAGTGCCATGCCCTCCTGGACATTCTGCCTGATTTCTATGGAGCTTGGAAGCGAGGCCCT
>CAYOVG010000134.1:0-16882 GCA_964407285.1 uncultured Syntrophobacteraceae bacterium | reverse complement strand
ACCAGGGATTTCACCCCCGCACCGATGGAGGGCAGCACCTTGCTGAAAAGCCTCTCATAGAGATCGCGCAGCACCCCGTCGAGGCAGTCCATCCACTCGCGAAGCTTCTCGTTTTTCTGGGAGCGCTCCGCTGTCTTGAGGGCGTCGGAGGCTTCCATGAGCCGCATTGCGTACACCCGTATCTCGGAAAGGCTCAGGTCGAGAAGAATTACCCGCGGCTCCGGTAGCACGGAGGCGTCTTCGAGCGCTTTTGAGATGGGTGTGGCTCTTTTAGGACGACGCTCGAAATAGGCTGCGATTCTTTGTCACCACAAGATTTCCGCTTTCGGATATTCTGTTTGGAGCGTCGTTGCAGAAGAGCCGCACCCATCCGCGTTCCGTGCATTTGTCCCGGATGAGACGTTCACAATCCATGGCAATTTGTCCCGTAAGCACAGGCTTGCGTCGCCTCGGCACCAGATAAGGTGATAGACGATTAAATGGGGGCGGTGTTCGTCTCTTGGGTATTCCATCTCTTCTCCTGTTGCCGATATCTATGTCTAATAACGGCATTGTATCGACAATAGCGCAAGAGAAAAAACCTTCAGTGAATTCGGCTGAGGCCCGAAAGCGCCTAACCTCTACCGCTCAAGATATTTCGGCTTGGAAATCTTAAACAAAGGACACCTCAAGAAGGATGCAAAGGGGCCGACCGCCTTTTGCTTTCGTGAAAAACGACCCATCGAGATTCGCGTTGCGGTGAAAAGAAAGAATCAAGCACTTTCTTGCCGTGAAAAAAGCGCAGTAAATCATATACGTAACCAAAAGAGACCAAAACTGGGGTGTTCCACTCCTAAATTCCTCCCAAACCGGCAAAACGAATCCCCAAGAATCGTGTATTCTTGGAAAAAATGCCGGTAGCGGACGATCGAATACTTCGAGAGCAGGGGAGGTTTTGGGTGGAGTGGTTCCAGTTGTCAAAGACGAGGGAGATCGTGGAGCGCAGGCGTCCGAGCGAGTTTATGCAATACCTGACGTTCGATGGGGAGACGAATCTTTTTTACCTCGAGGACCATTCGGTGGGGTTCGCTTTCGAGGTGGCTCCGCTGCTTGGGGCGGGAGACGATACGGAGAACGTTATCCGGGGGCTCTACGAGTCCCTGCCGCCGGGATCGGTGGTGACGATCAATGTCTACGCGAATCCGAATGTGGAATACTGGATGTCTGCGATTAAGGCGTTGCGAGAGCAGGCGCAGGTTACCGAAGGAGACGAGCTTGCGGGAAAGGACGTGTTGCAGGAGGTAATCCGGCAGCGGATGCGCTACTACCAGCGGGGAACGCGGGAGTCCCTGGTCGATGGGGCGGACCTTCGGGTGCGCGACATCAGTTTCTTCGTCTCGGTGAAATGCAAAGTGCCCCACCAGAAGGAAGTGGACGCCTTCATGGATGAGATGGTTTTAAAAAGGCGAAATTGCGGGCGGATACTGGAAACGGCAGGGCTTTACCCGATGGAGATGGATGCGGAGGTCCTGCTCGTGTTGCTGGGGAGAATCTGGAATTTCGCTGTGGAGCATCCGGGAGGGCCGGAGCATAAGTACTTCGGCTACCAAGACGGTGATCTGATCAAGGACCAGATCGTCCGTTCGGACGTACCCGTGGAGATCTACGAGGATCATCTGAGAATAGGGGACGGATATGTCAAGAGCCTGTCGGTTCGACAGTACCCGGAGAAATGGCAAATGGGGAGGAACGGCGATTTCCTGGGGAGCCTCTACTACGGCAACCGCAGCTTGCCGTTCCCTTTTCTGATCACCCATGTCGTTATCATGGTGGACCAGGAAGAATACAACAGTAGATTTCAGAAAAAGTATGGCGCGGTCAACTACCAGGCCTTCGGGCCGATGGCCCGGGTGTGCCCCAGGCTGGGAGCGAAGAAGCGCAACTACGATGTCGTCGCGGAGGGACTGGAAGGGGGTGATTCCCTCGTGAGGACGTTTCTGAACTACCAGGTATTCGGCGGCACTCTCAGCGAGGCGGAGGAAAACGCGGCGAAGATGGAAAGCTACTTTCGCACGCTGGGGTTCGTTTTGAACCCGGACAAGTTCATCAACTTCCCGCTTCTGGTCAATTGCCTGCCGCTCAACTACGACCTGACGGCCGATGAGGACCTCTACCGGGCAAAGACGGTATTGGCGACGGGGGCGGCAAGCCTCTCGCCCCTGGTGGGGGACTGGAAGGGAAGTACGCACCCGGTCATCACGTACGTGTCGCGGCGGGGGCAATTGATGGGGTTCGATCTGTTCGACTCCTCGGGCGGGTACTCGGGCTATGTCGCTGCCCAAACGGGCAGCGGGAAGAGCTTTCTCATCAACGACATGATCACCTCGTACTTGAGCATCGGGGCGCGCTTGTGGGTCGTGGACGTAGGGCGGAGCTACAAGAAGCTCTGCGAGATCCTCGGGGGCGAATTCATAGTCTTCAGCCTTGAGAGTACCCTTTGTTTGAACCCGTTCACGTTCGTGGAGGACTTGGCCGACGAGATGGACGAACTCAAAGAGGTGCTGGCGTGCATGGCAAGCCCGAACCAGACGATCGACGATCTGCAGAAGGCTTTCCTCGAGGAGGCGATTAAAACGGTCTTCAACGATTACGGCAAGGAGACGACGATCAGCCGGGTGGCGACCGTCCTTCGGGAGCATGGGGACACCAGGGCGAATGACCTGGGGACCATGCTCTTCCCCTACACTAGCGAGGGGGCCTACGGGCGGTTCTTCGAGGGGGAAAACAATGTTCGGTTCAAGTCAAGATTTGTAGTGATCGAACTTGAGGAACTCAAGTCCAAGCGGCAGCTCCAGACATCAGTCCTCCTACAGTGCATCATGCGCATCCAGAAGGCAATGTATTTCGGGCGCAAGGACGAGCGAAAGTTCGTGATCATCGATGAGGCCTGGGATCTCCTGGCCCAGCCGACGACCGCGAAATTCATCGAACACGGATACAGAAGATTTCGGAAGTATGGTGGAGGCGCCCTCGTGGTGACACAGGGAGTAAACGACTTGTACAACAGCAACACGGGCAGGGCGATCGTGGAAAACAGCGCGTTCGGCTTTCTGCTCAAGCAAAAGGGAGAGGCCCTGAACTACCTCAAAAGGGAAGGCCGACTTAATATCAGCGAATGCGACTTCGGGGTGCTCCAGAGTCTGCAGACGGTACGGGGGCAATATAGCGAGATCTATTTCCACACGCCGTTCGGACGGGGTGTGGGGCGGCTCGTGGTCGACCGGTGGAATCAGCTCGTCTACACGACGGACCCGAGCGAGTGCGCTCTGATCGACGATTTGATCCGGCAGGAAGGTTTGACCGTCAAGGAGGCCATCGATTGGGTGATCGCGACGGAACGGGCGAGGGGAAAGGAAGACAAGTGAGCCTCCTGGAGTGGGTCAAGAAAGTGGTGGTCGGAGAAGCGAAGGGCTCGTCGTCGCTCGATCCGGAGATGGAGCCCTTCGCTGCGCAGATCGAGTTGATCGACCAGTACTTTCTGGAGGCGGGCGAGGAGGTGCGTCGTCTGGTGCGCTCCGTGATCGGGCGCTACTTCGATTACGTATGGTGTGCGCCGGTGTCGGTGAGCAAAGGCAAATACAAGCCGTTCACGCTTTTTGAGCGCAGTTTACGAAAAGCCCTGGAGGCGCTCAAGCGGGGCGAATACCAGCACCGGGTGGAGTTGGTGTTTCGGCCCAATCGGCGCTATGACGAATACTACGCCAACCGCACCCGCACGGCGCGGATCTACAAGTGTTTCCTGGAGGGACTTTTCCACCACTCCGGAAAGCTTGCCCGAATGGATGCGCAGGGCACGGGCGAAGGGGGGACGGAGCAGTACAATTTCCCGCTCGAGCCGTTTCGCAGGTTTTGGGAGCGCCACGGGGGGGCGGTCAACGTGTACTGGGAAGGGGGCATGGAGCCCACGGTGGGCGTGCGGATCTTTCTATTGGGGGCGTGCCTGGAGCAGCGGGACAAGGAGGTGCTACTCACGGAGTACTTCTACCAGCTTCTGGTGGGACTTGCGAGCACCCGGCCCGATGGGGAGGAAAGGGCCGTGGGCGGAAGGAGGAGGAGCAGCGTAGTCGGAGAAGAGGAGCAGGCGGTCGACGATCATGAGATCATGGTGCGCGTCTTCGAGGAATACCTCCGAGAGGTCCGCTACGCGATCAATGTCCTGCATCCAGGAAAGACCATCCTGGTCGGAAGAGATTTCACATTCGTGGAACGCGATTTGTTCATGGAGATGCTCCGATGTGCGGAGGAACGGGGCCATGGGGTCGGGGTGGAGCGGCTGTGCGAGACGGGGTTTTTGTACCGGGAGGATGGCACGGCGCCGGCCGTGCTTTTCGACTTGGGGGCCGAGGTGCGCCGCAAGGGCGTGTTGGTCCGAAATGCTCCCCTGTGGAGGGGGATAGAGGTGACGCCCTATCCGCTGCCCGTGAGAGCTTTCGGCTTCCGCTGGATAGGGGATCACCTCGAGCGGCTCGGCGAGCCGAGGCAGGAGCAAGTCGTGCTGCGGGTCCTGGGGCCGCATTGGATCGAGGACGCTCCGGCACACGCGGTGGTGCAGGAAGAAGGGGATAGGGAAGGTGGGAAGGTAACGGCCGACGATGGAGCACGGGATACCCTTTTGCCGGTTGGTGGCGACACGGCCAAAGAGTGGCCGGCCGCTCCACGGAAAAAGGCGGGGAAAACCCGTAGGAAGAAGGAGCAAAGCGAGACCGGGGCTGTGCCTGCCGCGGAGGCGGATGATGCATCCGGAAGTGCGAAGATCCCAGAACCGGAGGGACTTCCCGAAAAGGCGGTGAGTGGGGCGGGCGAGACGACTTCACACGGGGAAGAGCCGGCCGGTGCCTCCGGGACGGACTTTTCGGGAGAGTTCGTGGGGATGCTTGAGCGGGCCATCGAGGATGGGGACCTGGTCCTTGGGGAAAACTACACGGACCAGGTCGAAGGAGACTACGAATTCGTCGAGAGGACAGCCCTGCGAAGGGTCGTGGAAAAAAACGGCTATCGGTGGCGCGAGTGGCTTCGGAGGGCCGAGGTCGAACTCAAAGGGCTCTGCCGGGCCGGGGAGCAGGGCGGACTCGTGGTTACGATCCCGGTCGGGGAGGAGGAAAAGCGGGGGATACTGGTACGGCGAAGCGCTGATCAGGCATCGTCGTCGGGGGGCTGAGAAACGAGGCTCAGGTGCGTGGCGGCGGCTCTCCTCAGCGACGGCGGCGCCACGCGAAGGAACATCTGCTGTGGGGTATCGGCGATGCAATCGCCGGCGTCGGGGAGCGTGCGGAGTTCGGTGATCTTCACCACGTAGTCCGTGCCTGAGCTGCAGCGGGCCTTGAGGCGCGTTACGGCGATGTCTGCGCCCGCCTTGGTGGTACCAACCAAAAGCGCAAGGAAAAGGCCGTTGCCGCCGTAGCCGAGCACGTCGGTGACGCGCACCAACTGTTTGAGTCTGGTGGCTACGTGGAGGAGGAGTTGGTTTTGCCGCGGGTCCTTAGCCGCGTCCTCGATGTCCGGGATATAGATCGATGCCAGGGAAAAAGGGATGCGGAAGCGGTTGTAGCGGGCGAACTCCGTCTGTAACAGATCCAGGAAATAGGGCTGGTTGGGCAAGCCGGTGGTGGGGTCCATGCGGGCGATCCCGCCGGGTTCCAGGCCTCCCTGGAGCGTGGTGACGCCGCTGCGGATTTGGCTCTCGACGTTCGTGTTCGGAGCCGGTCCGTTCAGCATGATGCGCACATCTTGCATGAAAAGGGATATCATCGCCTGGGTGTACTCGTCCTCGAGTTGCCCGGACTCGGCTCCAGTAACGAGAGCGTACGTGGGGTCGAGCCCGTTGTCCAGGCATTCCTGCCAGGTGTCGACCACGGCCAGGATGCGCGCGAGTCGGCAGATCTGATCGCCCGCAAGGCCGTGGGGGTATCCGGACCCGTCGAGGCGCTCGTGGTGCTGCTCGATGGCCAGGGCGACCTCGGGCTTGAAGTCGTGAGCACCCTTTACAAGGGGATGGACGAACAACTCCTGGGGGAGTTCGGCCGGTTGTCGGAGCATCTCCCGCACATAGGTGATGTCTGAGCCGTAGCCCTCCGGGCAGTGCCGGTCATGGTGGTAGGCGGCTTGGAAGACATCGAGGCGGAAAAAGTCCTGAGGCGGAAGCTCCTGCGCCAGGATGTAGGCCTTCTGCGCCACGTCGAAACCGTGGCGGAGAGCCTGTGTGCTCTGATCGGCGGAGACGAGAAACATCATAGAATTCCGAGAATATTAATCCGAAAGAGATCATCGAAAAAAAAAACGCTATCAGGGTAAAGGTACAGGAATACACCGATAGGTCAAGACTAAAGTTGCTCGGGCACATGGGCAAGCATGGTACGAGTGGCCCCTCCCATAAGAATAGTGGAGGACCACAAAAAAAATGGAAAAACTGCAGGGTACGGGGACGTGAGAAAATAGACGGTTCCCGGCCACATCAGGAGGAAAAGTAACCGGTTGGCCGCCCAATGTCGGAAGACCGAAGGACTGTCGAACTGCGCAGCCCGCAGCTTTCTCGCCTTCGCCCCTTCGCACATGCCGCACACACATCCCAGCACCCAGAACGGAATACAAAAAAGCACAAAAGGGACCCGCATCAGCATCAACACGGTGAAATCGCCCCACGTAGCCAGGGCCAAGGGTGGGAATTCGGCTTTGAGCCAGCGGCCGAAGCCGATAATCTCCACGTATGCCCGGCGATGGGCTTCGGGGGCGATCTCTTTCAAGTACTCGAACTCGTGAACGAGCGTGGCCCACCTGCCGGTGGGTTTGTCGATAGCCGTGTTGAAGGGGTTTTTGTACATGTAGAAATTCAGACAAAAAATCAGCAACATGCTGATGACGATGAACGCATAGAAAGTCGTGTTCTTTAGCGGCATCGGAAGCGCTCCTTCAGGAGGTGGGGGTGTACGGGGTTGCGGTAATGGCTGGGTGCCGGATGGCGTACTCGCTCAAGAGGGTATGCTTGAACGTGTTGGGCCACTGGGGGAAGCGCAGTTTCACGGGAGGGCGTCCCTGCGTGTACAGGAACGCGTGGCCCTTGGGAAGGCTCATGATCCAGTCGGGCCGGATGAGGGGGGTGCTCTCGTCCATGAGCCTCTCGCCGCGGTTGGTGGAAAACGGGATGGCGTCGGTTTTCGGGGAACTTCCCTTGGTGTGCATTATGACTTTACGGTTCACGGTGCCGAACAGATTCGAAAATTGCTCGGCGATGACATACTCTGTGGTACGCATGAAGATCTTGGTATTGGTGTTTCCCAAGATCTGTAGCGCTTTTGCGCGGTCCGTGACCGATTCTATGTCGGAGAGAGTCTGCAGGGCGAAGGTGACCCGCGTGCCGGCCCCGCCGGCTTTGTTTAACAGGTCTACAATGCCGTCGAAGACGACGTTGTAGAACTCGTCGATGAAGACGCTGAAGGCCTTGGGCTGCCTCTGGTCGGCGTAGTGCAATCCGACGTAAAACAGCAGGTCCTGGATTGCCATCTTCGCCACATTGGTGGCGATCTGCCGGTCGATCATCGCTCCAAGATACATGTAGCACACCTGATTGGCCTGGGAGACGGTGCCCCAGGTGATCTGGTCCGGCCTATTGTCGGGGCAAAGCAGTTGCCGAACCGCTCCGGTGGTGAGGGAGGTGAGCACGGGGCTAAGCCCCGCAGTCATCTTGCGGAAATGGTCCCCGGGGTGGTTGGCCAAATGGTTGAGCTGCTCCGAGGTGGCCCGCAGCTGTTCCTGCTCCCAGCGGGGCAGGTGGGCGATTCCGGTTTGCACCATGAGGGAAAGGCGAGAGCTGAGTTCCTCCATCCCGGCCGATGTGAATCTGTTTATCTCATGCAAATTGAGGGGCAGCCCCAGGTATGTGATGGCGCCCACGACATGCGTGAGTACCAGCCACGAGAAATCTGTGAACGGTTTGGAATCGCCGGTGGAGGGAAGGGTTAGAGCGATTCTCGTGGCCACATCGGTGGGGTTGACCATGTTGCTAAGAGGATTGTAGGGAACGCTAAGATCCGGGTGGGCCAGCGAAAAGAACTTGAAGTCCCGCTCGCGGCCGGCACGGTGGCATTCATCGTAGACGCGGTTGACCAGATCGTTGTCGCCCTTAGGGTCGACGACGACGACGGGTTCGCCGCGCCGGATCGCCTGGGTGACGAGAAGCTCGAGTGCCCGGGTCTTACCCACGCGCGTTGTGCCTACGATGCAGGTGTGGCCGTTTAGCTCGGCCGCATCGAGGAAGCAGTCTTTCTCCGTGCGCGATATGCCGTGGATGATCGGTTTGCCCCCCAAGGGGGACTCCGCCTGGAGGTTCACCGTCTCAAGGGTGCGGCACAGCAAATCGGCTTCGTCGCGCCTCCACTCGAAGCCTTTTCCCAGAAAGACTTGCCCCTTTCTAAGAGGGATCTCGCTTGAGTCCTGGATGACATAGGCGGGAAGCTCGCTGCGTCCCCTGCGACGCACGACGCGGTAGAGCTGCACGATGTTCCAACTGGCTAGGCAGCAGAGAGCAAGCGGCGGCAAGAGGGCGTAGCGGGCCGGCAGGTAGAGCTTTTGTGGATAGATGGCCGCCGCGGCCGCAATTGTCAGCTCGACAACGATTGGAACAAGGAAATATCTCGATGGAATGTCCTGGTAGAGGGTTTTCAAGATTGCTCCTTCCTGGTGGGGGACGATTCGGGATAGAGAGCGTCGATTTGCTGCTTGGTCTCCTGGAAGAAACTCCTCAGATCTTCCAGGATGTCGTAGAAGCGATGGTGTATTTCAAGCCAGTCGGTTTTTTTCAACCGCCTGTTCATATTGCTTCGGTCGATGCGGCGAAACAGCCGGTCGGCCTCGATGGTGCACCGGAATAGCTCCGTGCTTTCGGCGTTGTTAAGGTACACATGCCGAGGTTCGTTTTGTTGCGGTGGACGATTATTCACCGGCATTGGATTCCTCCTCGTCACTCGATGGGGGCGGTGTAGGAGCGCTTTCCGGTGGATCCGTTCGACTGCTGGGGTGGTACAGCCAACAGAGGGCCGTATCGGGGTTGAGCCGTAGGAAGGAGATGATGTCCTCCAGGCACTGCCCCGAGGTCAGGAGCTGAGCGGCAAGATCGAGGCGTGTGATGGTTTGGACCGAGGATAACCGCTTGGGCTTCGGAATGCGCTCGATGCCTCGTTTCCGGATATAGTATCTCCCTGCCGGATAGCTCATGTTGGTGAGCCGGCAGGCCAGGTGCAACGACATTTTCATATGCAAAAAACGGCAGAAAAACTCGCCGGTGAGCCAGTGGTCCGGTCCTTTGACGCCGGAGAGGTGAAACACGGAGTCCGCAACCGCGGGGGCCTTGGGGCCGTCTTGGAGAGCTTTTTTTCTGGGCATCACTACTCCTTGGAATGGACTTGAAGGTTGGTAATGAGTTCGGGCGGCAGCGAGCTCAGGTGCGGACTCGAGGACATGAGCTTCCGGACGAGGCCGTTGGTGAATCCGATGATGTCCTGGAGCGTTGCGGGGGTGCCCGAGGGAGCTATCTCCAATCCGAGTTGGTCGGCGACCACCTGTTGCGCATTGTCGTGCAACGCGCACAGGTCCCTCATGGCCTGCTCGATGGCCATGAGGCCCAGCTGTAGGGTGGACAAGGCTTGGAAGGTTTCGATGGCGACCGAGTAGACGATGGAGCGCTCGAGCGGGATCGTGAGATTTGAGAGGATCTGGTTTCGGACGGCTTCCCAGGCGGGCATGTGGCTGGCGTCCGTCAGTTTGTTTTGCCGGCTGGGCGAAGACGGCTTCTTGTGCGCGGGTTTACGAGTTGCGTTCCGATCTTTTTCCACTGGCGATCTCCTTTCTGTATCTGTATTGGAGGATAGCGCGAAAGTTCGCGTAGACTTTTCCGGCATAGCCGGCGGCGCGCCACTGGGTGGGGGAGTGATATCTTCCGAGGCCCGCCCAGGAGTAGCCGTGCTCATCGAGGGTGCGGCGCAGGATGTATGCGCCGAGCTTAATATTGTAGCACGCGTCGAACCCGTAGGCCGGATCGATGCCAAGGCGCCGAAACCATTGGCTATTGATCTGCATGATGCCGACGTCGAACGAGCGACCCTTGTAGACGGACGTATGTGCGATGGCTTCCTGGAGGGATTTGGGGTGAACGGAGCGTCCCTGCACGTTGACGGCGAGGGGGTTCATGCGGCTCTCCGTATGGGCAATCGCACGGAGAACGTCGGGGTTGAGTCGGTACTGGCGCCCCGCCTCGTCGAAACAGTCGCAGGAGGCGTGGGCGCAGGTGGCCGAAAACAGTAGTGCTGCAAAAAGCACGGTCGGTCGCATCAGGGTTCCTCCATCACAACGTCTACGGGGCCGGGCAGCAGGAGATTGTCGTATTCGGGGCTGTAGGCGCAGCCGGCGCTCTCCTCGTGGGACTCGGTGACCGGCTCGCCGTTGGGTGCGAAAGAGACGGGAAAGGCCGCTTGCGGCAGGCCGATCCGGTGGTAAAACCCCTGTGCGTGCATAAACGTACGGAGTGCGGCGGCCATCATGCAGTGGAGTTCGCTCTTGCGAATTGTTTGGAGAAAACGAAAAATATCGCCTTCCCCCCTTGATTCCAGGAACCTGACGGTTATGCGCAGTCCGGATTCTGCCGGTTGTTCGTCCGCGTTAGTATTTTTTTTCCTCCTCATGGCTTCTCCCTGGCATTGGTGGCCTGGTAGCGTTCACGCTGAAGGAGTAATTGGGCGTAGCGGTAGTATCCACGCGCATTGGCCATTGCGGGGTCGTCCGGGATAAGGATGTTTTTGGCAAAACGCTGCAAGAATTCGGGAACGTGCTGGAGGTACAGCGCGCCTCCCCCGCATACAATGATGGGGGAGAGCCCGTGAAGCTCCTGGTCCCATGTGGCGAGCACGGTGGGTTCGATGTACTTCCGAAAATGGCGGACTACGAGTTCGATACAGATTGTGGAGATGTCGATTTGCTCGCCTTCGTGAAGGAAGCAACGTTTCTCGAATATATCTTTGAGCAGGTCGGCCTGCTCGATTAATCGTCCGTAGGTTTCGTGAATGTACTGCCGGAGAAGGCCGATCGGCCCGGTGTCACTTCCAAGGCCGGTGTCCTCGGTATGGACCAGATCGGCCATATAGCGGGATTCCTTGAACAGGACAAGATCGGTCGTGCGGTACCCGATATCGACAATACCGATATTTTTATTCTTATACGACGATTCGCGCACGGCCCCATTATCGGCAAGGATATGCTCGTAGAAGGCTCCGATGCCCTGGGGAACGATGGTCGTTCTGGCGGGACGGAACCGGTACTCGCGGCCGTTACGGGCGAACGTTACTCCCTGCTTGAACTGGGAGATGAGTTCGCCTGCAACTTGCTTGGTATACATGCCCGGGGGAACCCCGAGCACGAGATAGTCTAAATCGATGGAGGACCGTTCATCAGCGAAAAAGCCCAGATCCGTCACGGTCTTGCAAACGAGTGCGCAATGTGCCTCCGAACGGATAAAATCACGCGTGTTGGCGTTGACCAGTCGCTTCGAGTGAAGCAGTGCCGGGTGGCCAATGAAGTACGCACGATCATTGATCGTGTACACATCATCGCTGACTCCCATCTGGAACCGGGTCTTGCCCATGTCCCGATGGGTATCCGCGTTTGCCAGCGCCTTGAGAAAAATCGTTGTTGCGAGATTGCCGTGGCCGTTCGCTCCGACCGCCTTCACGGCACCGAAGCCGACGTCACAGCCAAGTACTTTGTCGGGCATGATTTGCCTCCTCAAATAGACATCTCCAAATTCTCACCAGCGATTTGCGAAGTTCGCTGTCTCCCACAATAACCTGAACGAAGTAGCTCAAAAACGCGGTTTTGTTCAGGTTGCACTTCAAACGGCAAGCTGAACGAATCCCCCAAAAAATGTGTGTTTCGTTCAAGTTGACAATCGTGTTTCTTCGGAGAGCTTTGCGCGACACCCCCAAGCTGAACGAATTCACCAAAAAAAAACTGTTTCGTTCAGGTTGCATTGGAGACGGTAACCTGAACGAAAGCGCTCAAAAATACATGTTGCGTTCAGGTTCTTCCGGGCGATAGCGCACATGCGATCTTGCCATTGAAAAATATTATAGTACGAAAAAATAGGACTGTATTACTGAAAAAGGAGCAATTTTAGGAGATACACCCGCGAAAATGGACACTGATTGTAATGGTGGTTGCAAGGAGTGGAAAATACAAATAAAAAAAGCGACGAAGAGGGGGAAAATTATTTCTTGACGAACAAGAAAAATTTAATATCGTAGAGGCACGTAATAGTTGATCTTTTCGGTGCATCCGAGGATTCGCGGGAAGATCGACGACTTAGGGGCATAACCGGGCGGCCCCCTCAAGAAAAATAGGCCCGGAACCGAGGGTGCGCCGGCTGCGCACTGCGGAAGCCCTGCCGCATCTCAGGGTCTAATACCCCAATTGGTGGCGCCAACCAAGGTGTCGCCGGGTCTCCATGCCGAAGGGACCAGGGGAGCTGTCGCCCCCATCCCCCAATACGACAGCACGGCCCGCAAAAGAAGGGCAAGCGCTCCAATGAATGAGCGCGAAGGCGTCGGCTAGCCTAACCAACGAGCCGAGGGTCGTAACTCCCCCTTCCCCAGAAAAGCGAGTCTACGGGTTTGCATCTCAATGCAAACCCAAGGCCGAGGACCGCCGACTTACCGTCGGCAGCATAGTCCGCTCAGAGACTTGCCCACAGCTCCGGCTCAGGAGTTCTGGATTCAACCCGATGTCGGCTGTCTGATGACTCGGATAGCAGCAGAGGATCGCGTTATGCGCGGAAATGTGAACTACCAGGTTCAAGTTCTATGGAAGGAAGCAAATACTGGGATTTTTGCTCCAGGGCGGTCAAAACACCGGGACAAAGAGGAGGTGAGGGAAGAATTCATAGTCCGTGAAGGCCGCAAACCAACATGGCAGGAGGTCGCCAAGCGCACTCCTGTGTATTCGTATTCCGTCCTCGATGATTATCGCCGTGTTACCAAGGACTTGCTCCATTTTTGCCGTGATAAGTTCAATCTGCGTGATGCGGAAAAACTGTCTGCATTTCACATTCAAGCGTTTCTGCAAAGCATAATCGAAATAAATACCATCCGATACTCATCCTTTAAGGCATACTGCGCCGCCCTGCAAAAGCTTGAGAGCGCTCTCAATTTGTACTCGCAAAAGTATAACCGTGGAAATCAGTATTCATGGACCTTGGAGATCAATGAGATTTCCAGGCGGGCAAAGTGCACGCTGAGCCGTGAGCCCCGCTACGCAGAAGGCCGTGGTTACGAAAATGCCCAGAAGGTGCTTGCAGCCATAGACCATCCGGATTCGCAGCTTTGTGCTGCATTGCAGATCGAGGGCGGGCATCGGATACGGGAGGCTTCGCGACTCGGTCCCGGTCATCTCGGGGGATATCAGGCCGATCCGGTCACCGGTGAGACAAAAGGTGTACTGCACGTCAAGAGAGTAGACAGTAAGGGGGGCAAGCCGCGTACTGTCTACGTAAACGTGGAGACTTACCGGCGGCTGGAGACAATCATAGCTGAGCGAGGTACTTTCCAGGTAGATCAGGATGTATACCGGAATCGTCTGCGAGCAGCCTGCCGGCAAGTACTGCAACAACATACCGGGAGCCATGGCCTTCGGTGGACGTTTGCTCAAAGACGATTGGACGAATTCCTCGCACAAGGATACACTTACTTGCAAGCGCTCTTGGCAGTAAGCGCGGAAATGGGACATAGCCGCGCAGACATCACCGAGCATTATCTTCAGGAATCCTGATCGTATTATCTATCGTCCGTTCCAGAACGATTCCAGATCTAAATCCAATAAGGTTTTCGAACCTTCCACCAAGGGGTTTCGGTTCGTTTTTTTTGGCGTCAGCCTGGAAAAAAAGGGTGGAATATAGTTGTCTCACAGCACCCATAAAACGGTAATGAAAACAAAGACATATTGCCTCCACTTAACCGATGAAAAAGATGGAAAATCATCCCGTAATCAGGGGCGCGGACGGGCCATTGCTGGAATTGGACCAGGTAGGGAAGGATGCGGGCAAATCGTGATGAGTGCGGCAGTCGGCAAAAAGAGGGGCGATTCTGGAAAAGGGGAAGCCATCTCGATGAGAGGAGAAAAGAGAAAACGCCAGCTTAATGCTGCTACTTAACCGATGGAAGAAGCGCGAAAACGTCCCGCGATGGAAGGGAGTACACCGCCTCATGGCGGCGTCGGTGTTCCGCTATGGGAGGGTCAGGTTCTGTATGGCGGCAGTACGCTCAGCCAGCAAATCCTGGTAGCACCGCTCGAGGTGAGAGCGGCTGATGTTGAGCCGATAGCGGGTAGAGAGGATGTCGTGGATGTGGGTCCAGGACAATATGGGGGGGATGGTGCGGGAGCGATGGATGAACTGAAAGAAGTAGCGTCGGATGACCTCTTTGGTATTGTGGCGCGACAGTTTGGAAGAAATGGGGGAAGGCAGGGCATCTACTTTGAGGGTACCGCGGAGTGCGCTGTCGGTATCGAGGTAGGCTGCCGTTTTGGTGGGTTCGTGGAAGGGAAATTGATGCCAAAGGCGGTCTATCGCACGCAGAAACGTTCCATAAAAGAATTCGGCGTGCGATGTTTCGGGAGGGGATGTACGGCGAACGGATCTGATTATCTCCTTGTGATAGACGTGTACCCGGATACGTAGATCCTGGGACAACCGGGAATAGTAGAAGAGGCAAAGCAGGCGGGCCGCCGGATGCATGCAAGTGAGGTCATGGAGATACCGGGCATTGATCGAGGGGGGAATGGGATCGAGAAAAGGCCCGGTGTTGTCGCTTCCCAGACTGATGGACGCACAAAGCCCGGTATCATCTTTCAGGGACGTGAGTAGCGCCGATTGGTGATCGGCGCGTCTTTGGAGAACGGGAGTCCAGGACGGAAGTGGCAACGATGGATCTTCGGAAGGGAAATGGCCTCTCGCAACTCTCTCCTGCAAAACGGACGTGTAAAGAGATTTGAGCTGACTGTGGCTCATCGCCGGTCCGAAGACCGTGCAGACGTACTTAGCCAGGGCTGACCAGGAGTGGAACTGTGGCTCCGCTCCGGTACGCTTCTGGTGAAGGAGGGGAAACAGGTATTCGACGAGCAGGCGGGCGGACGGGGGCCGCCCGCCTGTGAACCACTCCATGAGTTGAGTGCGAATCCGGATGCGCAAATCGATAGTGCCGGCATGCCCCACCTGGAGGACGGCTTTTCTTCTGGTGGAGGTTTCCAGTGAATACAGATGATCGAGGACCAACAGGAAGGTCGCATAGTAGAACGAGCCCGTCTTGCCCGTCGCGCAACGGTGGCGATTGCGATTGATAAAGACGGTATGCAGTGAGTGCACCTCTGCCCGGAATACCTCGGGCAGGTGGGCGTAATAGGCCGTCAATGTTTCCGAGTTGTGTCGCATACCAAAAGCGCGACATAGGTCCGCAAGATACTCTGAATCGGAACGCACAGCCGGTACGAGCATCGTGACGCTCACTCCTATTGAACAGGTAGGGGCGGAAAATACCTCCTTAAATTTTCATTCCGGATTGAGAGTCCGGCCGCCATACGCCAGCGTCAGAACCCCGCCAGCGCTTCCAAGCTCACAGGGAAGTCCGACATTGCATAAGAAACTGTCGGAAAAAAGAAGAGGGGGGTCTTGCAGTTTCTAAATGCTCCATCTTGTTCTCAGGGAATTAATTTTCAGCAACAGGGCTCACGGTGTTAAAAGAAGTCCCCTCCATTGACAGGTGCCTGTTCAGACCTCAATGCACGCAATAACATCCCTTTGGTTACGGGTGAACTGTTGAAACCGGTTTCGGCGGCCAGTTCCACTTCCGTAAAGCCAGCCTCTTGCATTATTGTCAGGAAATCCATTCCCGGTATGGCCCCACCCTGTCACCTGGCCCAGTTTTCGACCATGGATTGAGTATCACTCGGAGTCTCTCCTGCCAGAATCTGATCGGCTATCATGAGCCGCCCCTTAGGTTTCAAGACTCTGAAAATCTCTCTCATGGCCTTTGGCTTATCCGGAACCAGGTTGAGTACCCCGTTGGAGATCACCACATCAAAGGTTTCCTCGGTGAAGGGGAGCTCCTCGGCAGAACCTTCCTGAAAACTCACATTCTGAAGAGAGGTCCTTTCGAGATTGGCCCTTGCACGGTCCAGCATCTCTGGCGTGAGGTCAATACCAACTGACCTTCCTTCGGGACCAACGAGCAGGGCAGCTACCAGGGTATCTACGCCAGCACCGCAACCGATATCCAGCACCGCTTCGCCTTTATGGAGCGAACCCAGGCTAAACGGATTCCCCACTCCGCAGTAGGAAGCAAGAATCTCTTCAGGGAGCGCTTTCAGAATTTCAGGATCGTAGTTTTGTCCCTCAAGCCCGGCGCGCCCGGTAGGATACATAAAGCTCCCTTCCGGACTAA
The DNA here is from genome assembly GCA_964407285.1 of uncultured Syntrophobacteraceae bacterium. GTDB lineage: Bacteria > Desulfobacterota > Syntrophobacteria > Syntrophobacterales > Syntrophobacteraceae > CAYOVG01. The sequence continues at coordinate 374 of CAYOVG010000134.1, read as the reverse complement.
CGGCAACCTTCCGGTACTTCCCGGTGATGCCTTCTTTGATCCGCTTTCTATCCTCATGAGTAAAGGTACTATTCATGGCCGTTCTCACCTTCAGGTTAAGAGTTTTCTTTTGCTCTCTTCAAGCTCTTCCCTATTGACCTCATCCTTTCCAGAACTCTTCTTTCTGATCTCCAGGGGTGTTTCCGAGCCGCCATCTGCCTCAGTCCAATGAGGTTCCGCAGATGCGAGATTACCCAATGACGCCAACAATTCTTCTATGTTTCTGGCAATATGGCAGCAGGCACACTCGACCATAGCGTTAACCAGAGAACAATCACACTCCGCTCTCCGAAACTTACGCAAAGCTGATCTACGCTATGCAAATCTCACCTTTG
>CAYOVG010000133.1:0-16933 GCA_964407285.1 uncultured Syntrophobacteraceae bacterium | reverse complement strand
GTAACTGACGAAAATCCGCATGCGGCCACCCCTCCCGCCAATTCCCGATCGCATCGACGATGTCATGAATACCAACGGGAAGCCGGAACCTCCGCCCCGCCCCGTCGGCAAATATTGACCGATAGAATTCGATGAAAGCGGGTGATAGAATAGCTCAAAGAGAAACATTAGTGAAGGGTGTTTTTGCGTTGAGGATTCCCCATTTGAGAGGCTCCCGGCCGATTCCCCATCGAGGGCCGGCGCAGGGAGGGACCCTTCCCTTGCACGCTGTTCATCAGACTTCCAAATCAGCAGAACGGCTCGCGGCGAATCCCGCCTTTCGACCATGTGATGAAAATGCGGTCGGGTATTCTTATCTTATACGGGTGCTTCAGCCGTAGAGGCATGCCGGATCAACGATTTGATCCCGCCGGCAGCTCCGAGCCGGGAGGATGGTAGCGTCGATAGAGGCGCAGCCTCCTCCGCACGCACGGCAACTTCCGGAAAGGAACTATCGCGAGAGATTGTCCGGAATACGATGATTACCATCCCATGCCGCCATCCACTTACCGCCATTCCTTAAGCAACCAGTGGAGTAACATCATGCGATACAGGATTTCGAGATCGGTACCGCCGGCTGTTATGATCAGTCTTCTGTTGAGCTGTATTTTCCCCCGGCATGCCCTGCCCGGAGAGCTATCCACGTGGAACAGCTTTAGAAACGACATGATCGGCAACAGGGCCGGGTACATGGATCTTTACACGAGGACAACCGGCGAGGGTGATCCGATTATCTTCCTGCACGACTTCGGCGTCTCCATGTACACGTGGAGGCACATCGCCCCCGCGCTGGCGGATCAGCACAAGGTAGTGCTCCTCGACCTCAAGGGATTCGGCAACTCGCCGAAGCCCGAGGACGGCCGCTACTCGATCTACGATCAGGCTGCGCTGCTGTGCGGATTCATCAAGAAGAGGAACCTGAAGAACGTGACTCTCGTGGGCCATTCATTCGGCGGCGGGGTGGCGCTCGCTTCCGCCATGTACCTGACCGAAAACGACAAGACCGTTCTCAAGCGGCTCATTCTGATCGACCCCATCTGCTATGACCAGCCCCTGCCCGATTTCATCAGGGCCCTGCGGACCAAAGTGATCGGCCGCCTGGGACTCGCCACACTGCCCTCCCCCACCCTGGTCCGGTCCATACTCAAGAAAGCGTTCGCCCCCGAGAACCCCATTCCGGAAGACTCCGTCATCGAATACGCGAGAGCGCTCGACATGCCCGGAGGCAAGTACTCCATCACGCAGACCGCGAAGCAGATCGTACCGCCGGACATCGGCGAGTTTTCTTCGAAGTTCGGGATGATCGATGTTCCGACATTACTGATATGGGGAACGGAGGATGAAATCGTTCCCCTGGAGATAGGCCGGCGGCTGCACAAGGCAATCCCGCGCTCGAAAATGGTCACGATCGGGCGGTGCGGTCACTTTCCGCATGAAGAGAAGCACGAAGAGGTATTGCCGGTGATCGGCAGTTTCCTGAGGGAGGCGTCGTAGATTGCCCCGTTGCCGGGACCTGCGCGGCACGGCTCCGCTACCCTGCGCTACCGGGCGGCTCCGCCGTGAATCACGTGGTCAATGCAGGATGGGGAAAAGCGAAGCGTTCTTGACGGCGGCGCATGGTTTGGTTTTCGCAATGGCGTGGGCGCGGGCAAAGCCCGCGCCCACGCCATTGCGTCTCTACCACCTGACGGACCTGTCGCGGCTGAGAGCCGCTCCTACAACGGTCAAATCACCGTTCAGCGGTTTTCCCCGCCACTACCGCCACTAAAAGGTATACTGCACGCCGGAGAAGACGGAGTACTTGACGATGCTGCCGAATTCGGCGTTCTTACCGCCGGAATCATACGCGCCGATCCCGAAGACCCTCGCATGGTTCCCGATTTCGTATTCCAGTATCCCTATCGAGCGGGTTGAACCGTCATCGATGTTGTCGATGAACCGGAACGTTACGTCCAGCACATCCCATATGCGGCTGTACATGAACTGGGCCATGACATAGTTTTCCCTGAACAACGCCTCATCCCGATAGGTATCCCCGAAGGGCGGGAATATCGTGAAGAAGGGCTCTTCCTCAGCCCCCCTGCTGTTGTGGTAGTATTCCAGGGAGATCACCGGTCCCGCCTTGAACGTGTAGGAGAAGCCGCCGAGGACCTGGTAGTAGCCGTCCATGAACCGGCCTTCCGAATACCCCAGAATGGCGTCGGTTATGTTCCAGCCTCCGAAATAGCCCACTCCCGCGGCTTCCGTTTCCTTGTACTGGGGAATCAGGCTGAAGTACTTGTTCTCGCCCGTGTAGTCGATCTTCAGAGCGTAGGCCCGGTGGAACCCCTCGATGTAGTCCTGCTCTCCCTCGAAGGTATTCGCTATGGCCGAGACGCTCCATTCGGTGGACGGCGCCCAGACCGCCCTGGCGAAGTCCGTGCCGCGCACTTCGACTTTTGGGTTGTTCCTTCCGTTTTCCCGAATGAAGGGATTCGACGGGGACAGCAGGTAGGAAGGGCCCCACTGCAGGTTTTCACGCCCGTAGGAGACGAAGACGCTGTCCGTTACCCTGAGCCTGGCCAGCCACTCGTTGACGTAGGCATACCCGTTCGAGGAATCTTCTCCGTCCTTCGGCCCCTCGTCCCATTTTCTCCATTTGAATTCGAACCTCGGTTTCACTAGGAGATCGATACGCCTGAAGTTGAGGGACAAATCGGGCCGGAGGTCCGTTTCCAACTGGTAGCTGTTCAGATCGTTTTGGCTTATGCGATTGCCGGTCCCGGTCGCGGTAAGCGGAAGCGCGGACTGCGGAACGGCCACCGGTCCGTAGGTCAGCGGAGATTCCACCGGCTCCCTGATGATGCCGAATCCCAGAACGCTGATCGTGTAGTGGAACCCTTCCGCCAATTCCTTCATCAAAGGACTTGTCTCTTCCCGGGTTGCAGATGCTCCCGAACCGGTCGCCAATTCATCCTCCGCACGGGCGACACCCGCCCAGCAGAACGAAACCACCGCCAAAAGCACCAGGAAAAGACAAGACCTTTTCATAGCCTTATTAACCCCTCTCTCATTTGATCATAAGGTTCAGGTTGAACACCGAATCGGCAATAAGCCCCAACGCCGGTTTTTCGAATTTCAAGACCGTCGTATCGTTGGACATCAGTTCGTCATTGATGCCCAATTTGGAGATGAAGGGGCGGGCCGACTCGCCGACGCTCACCGTGTTGGAGTACTCCATGAGGGATGACTTGAATTTCTTCCCTGACAGAGTATAGTAATCGGCCTTGATTCCGACAAGCCTGTCCTTCGAAATCCAATAGACTATCCGATCGTACGTGCAATCCTTTGTCCTGGCCTTGAGATCGAACACATAACAGTCTTCCCCTCCGAGCACCTGGTCCGGGAGCCGCGTCGCATCATAGTCCTCGGCGTAGTTCGTAGCCGCTATGTCCCCGTACGAGGCGTTTCCCATGAGCCTCTGGCGTTTGGATATCGGAATGGGTTTGCTCAGGCCGGGACGGTAGAACCACATGTTCCCGCTCACCATCAGCACCTTCTCGTCACGATGCTTGGGAGGAGCGAGGGTGGTCGCGTTAAGGTCGAAGCCTCTGGCCTGAACCCCGTAGGTTATGTAATTGGTGCGCCCGGTCTCCTGCGCGATAATCGATACATCCCACTTTACCCCTTCCAGATTTCCCCTGGCCTCATCCGCTTTTTTCAGAATCTCATGGTCGGCGAGCGCCGCGTACGCCCGGCCGCAACCAAACGCCGCCGCACATACGGCGATGAGCAGTATGGCTACAAGACTAAACCTTCGAGACATTTCCCTTACCTCCATTCTATCTATGGCACATTTCCTGTCAAGCACTTTATGATTGCGCGTATCCGTCATCATCCGGACCTCCTGGAGCGCCTAGACGTGGCCCAAGGCATCGACGATACTCTTGCCGTAAGCCGCCTTCTTCGCGGGCACCATCGCCGCGATAATCGACAACAGCAGGAGGAACACCAGGCTCGTCGCTATATACGCGGGCACCATGTACACTTCCAACGGTATGCTCTTGGTCAATTGCGGCGGAACCCAGGTCGGCCGAATCACCTTGATCGCGTAGCATGCCGCACCGGTTATGATCAAACCGAGAACGGAGCCGATCACCCCCATCAGGAGGCTTTCCACCGCAAAGAGGTTGACGATGCCCGTCCTCTTCAGTCCCAGCGCCCGCAAGGTACCGATTTCCCTCGTCCTCTCCAGGACCGACATGCTGATGGTATTCACCACGCTCATCACCACGATGACGAATACAATGATAAAGACAAACAGGAAAATGACGTTGAACATGTCCCTCACCTTGCAGTAGAAAGGGGACATTTCCTCCCAGGTCCTGATGTCCATATCCAGTCCGCGCCCCTGGAATGCGGCCTGCAAATGGTCCCGCATCTCTTCGGTCATGCCGGTTTCCGCCAGAAGAATCGTGACGCTTCCGACGCTCTTCGTATCGTAGAGTTCCTGTGCGAACTGAAGGTTCATGTCCATCAGCTTGTCGTTCACCTCTTCCATCGGAGACTCGAACGTCTGGTAGACCTGTACATCGAGCGCATTCACCATGCCGTCGACGGTGGGACTCATCACGGAACCGACCGCTCCCAGCTCCATGTCGAGCTTCCTGGCAAGGCCGCTGCTCATTCCCACGGCATTGGGAACGTCGTCCTCGAGCCTCTTGCCGTCAAACAAATTGAGCGTGGCTATCAGCCCCGTGGACTTGCTCCGGATGAAGCGGATGTCCGAGGGGACCCTGGCGTTGGCGTAGAAGATGGTGGACACGGTTCCGTTGCTCACGAGACCGGTGATTTCGAGCTTGGGAGTAACCATCAGGACCTGGGATTCACTCCTGCAGACCTCCGCAACGGCATCCATTTCCTCTTTCGAGATCAGGTATTTGAGCGGATCGAGCTTGCCCTGGTCGAGGAACCCCTTCTTGAAGACCGTCAGGTGCCCGTTGCCCTGGGCGTAGATGAAGCCGTTCTTCAGATTCGTGAACATGTAGGAAGTGTAGCCGCCGAATATATTCACCGCGGCAAAGCCGAGCGCTATTGCAGCGATGGTATACAGTGAGCGGCGTCCGTTCTTGAGGAGATTGCGTACCGCGATCTTTATCCAGGTGTACATGGGTATAACCTCTGGTTGGCTTGATTAAGGCGTGATTGGGATGGAGGGAGGGGCGGAGGAGCTACAGGTCCCTGTAGACATCCTCCATGATCATACCATCCTGGAGACGCACCATCCGCTGCACGCTGTTCAGAAGACGCTGATCGTGCGTCGAGAAGACGAACGTGGTCCCGTTCGACTGGTTGATGGACCTCATCAGGTCGATGATCTTCCGCGCGTTTTGAGAATCCAGGTTCGCGGTGGGTTCGTCCGCGATGACCAGAGCCGGGTCCGAGATCAAGGCCCTGGCGATCGCCACCCTCTGCCTCTGTCCTCCGGAGAGCTTGTCCGGCCTGTGGCCGATATGATCGCCCAGCCCCATCTCGACCAGGCGGTCGAACGCTTTCTTTTCCGCTATTTTGGTCGATACCCCCTGTATCTGGAGGGGAAGCATCACGTTCTCCAATGCCGAGAGCACCGGAATGAGGTTGAAGTGCTGGAAAACGAACCCGATGGACCGGTTCCTCAGTTCGCTCCTTTCCTCATCCGACAGATGGACGATTTCACGGCCCGCCAGGTCGATGCTTCCCTCGCTCAGGTTGTCGATCAGGCCAATGAGATTGCACAGGGTGGATTTGCCGGAACCGGAAGGTCCCCACACCGCCACGAAATCGCCCTTGTTGATGGTGAAGTCGATTCCCTTGAGCGCCGGGATACGGGTTTCACCCAATTCGTAGTATTTCCAGACCTGGCGCATGTTGATGAGCGATTCCCGTGTTTGGACATCCTTGTTGTATCCATTGCTGTTTTTCGATTTGATATGGACCCGGAGAGCGGATTCGACGTTCGCCAGGGCTTCTTCGCGAGTGGAACCCTCTCCGCGGATGTCTTCCTTCATTCCGGCGGGATAGGCGAGGTATCCACTCGTTCGTTTCTCCACTATAACTCTGATTTCCTTCATGTCGCTACGTCCTCCAGACGGCAATTGGTGTCGTTTACATCTCCGGCGGGATGGTCCGCAAGCCGGTCTGCCCGCGGACCTCGGGACATCTTTTCTTTTCATGCGCAGACGCCGTTCGACGCCAGCGCCATCATGTAATCCTGTCCTCGCACCGTACAGACGAGGAAGGTATGGTTGTTGCCCCGCTGAACGACCGCCATGCGGCCATCGCCGTATACCTGAATCGCCTCGAACGCCTGAGGCGCGCCGTCGACGCCGGTCCCGACGCACTTTGCAACCGCTTCCTTCGCGCACCAGATGGAGGTGACGAACGCGTCGCGTTCCGACAGCGGCACCCCGTCGATCAGCCCGCGTTCCGCGGGCGTGGTGAAGGTTTCGACGAACCGTTCGTCCCTTTGCTCGATTCTTTCGATATCGACCCCGATGCGATGCTCGTGGGCGATGGCTATGGCGCAGTCCCCGGAATGGGAGATGCTGATGAACGGAAGGACCGTATGTCGCGGGATGTCCGCCACGTAAGGCGCTCTCTCCAAATCGTTGTGGATGACGAACGAGGCGGGGTGGAGCATTTCTCCGCCCGACCTACGGGCCAGCCAGGCGCGGACGGCGTCCTTTGCGGCGACCCTGCCGAGCAGCCACTGCAGCCGTCGTACGGAGTTGCCCGTAAGGGCCTCGAAGGCGCTCATTTCGCTCGCATGCAGGTAAGACCTCGCGATCCATTTCGGATCGTGGTCCCGCAGGAAAGCTTTGGTGATGGTATGGCATACGGCCCCCGCGGGAAGGAAGGGCAGATCCAGGCCGCCGCTGACGGTGAAGAGGTTCGGGAGACGCCGGAAGTCCACCACTTCTTTCGTCCATCGAAACATCCAGCCCCCCCAGCCTTCCATCCTCATCCACACACCGCCCGCGCCGTCCTGGACTTCCATGTTCACGTAACAGGTTTTCAATCCGAGTTCCGTGATCTGCAGGCGGAACGGCAACCTCGTTCCGGCAGGCGGAGTGGGTCGGTAGATCTCGAGTTTTCGAAATCCGATGGGAAAGACTTGCGCGTCCCTCGCCGCGAAGAAGACGGCCAGGCCCTGCGCGACCCCGTCCAGGATAACCGGATCGGCAAGCATCACCGGGTTGCGGATGGACCGGAAGAGACGGTCCGTCGGCAGCACCGTGAGTTCGCCGGTCATCCCCTGGTCGCCGAAGACCATGCCGCCGGACAGGCATTGAAACGCAGGGCCGTGAAAGAGGTGGCGCTCCTTGTAGATCTGCTCTGCATGGAGAGGACCGGGCTTTGGATTGAGCAACTCCTCGAATTGCATGTTCACACTCACACGGTACTGTTTCCCCAGCACCACGGTGCCGCTCAACGCCGGCGCAGCATTCTGTCCCGTTCTGATTTCACTCCGGACTTTGAAGATGTCCGAGTCGGCCTTGTACTCCAGGATGCGCGCGGAAATTCCAAGTGGAAGCCGGTCGGCGTCCTCCAGTGAAATCCACCGGGAAGCACTGACATCCTCCAATCCGATCAAGCCGTATCCCGGCGCCAGGCATGCCGCCGTTTCGGCCAGGATCTCCACCCCGAACGCCATGGGCAAAACCGGCAGACACGCCGATGGAGGCTTGACCCTTGGCGCGTGAACGAACATGTGGTCCCTCAAATAGAGGTCCTCGTTGATGTCCAGAGTGTAACCAACGCTAATTTCCTTCCAGGGCTCGTAGCGCAGTATGGTCGCCGGGAAGGGCATCTGATTGTCCACCGGGCCGCCGTCACGTTCTTCATGGCCGTACAATTCCTCATCCCGGCCCGAAGATCGGCTTTTCGAGCGCCGGGTTTCTTCAAAATCAACGCCGTTATGAACTTCTCGGGACGGAGACTCGTTCCTCGTAAGCATACGGTCAACCTCCTCTTCCTCGACCAGCGGATACTCTAATTCCGTAAGGCTCCGGTACTTGAAAAGATATCCCAGGTTAAACTTCAATCCCTTGGTCAGAATCACGGCGCACAGGTGGTTCAATTGGGTTATTCCCGTTCTGTAGTCAACATCCAGAGAGATAGTCGTAAGATTATCCGAATTGATATTGGACCTTACCTGGGAATAGAGTGAATCACCGCCTCCCAGCGGAATGAAGAGCTTGACGCCGTCCAGGTACATTTTGTGGACGGTCTGCCAGATCCTGATGGGACTATCGATATTTTCACTGATGGACGGGTAAATCTCCGCCGGGTCGTCGGGTATAAGATCCCCCCTCATGGCGGAGTAGACGGGCATCTTCATTTTCCGAATGGAAATCGTGTCGAAACAGTGCCTCAAACCCGCTCTCAATGCCTGGAATATGGGCGTATGGACGGCGGGATAGGGCAGGATTTGACAATGGATCTTGCTCTTCTGAAAATGCTTTGCAATATTTCTGAGAGCGTGCGCGTCCCCTCCGATGAGTTGCAGGGAGGGCGCGACATAGACCGCTATGCTCACCCCTTTCTCGGGCACGGCGTCAAGTATCGGTTCGAGTTGCTCCTCCGATGCATTCACCAGAGCCAAACGACCGGGATTGGCGGGATAGTGCTGCTGAAAGGCAGCCTCCCAATCGTTGTCTATGATGGTATCGAAGTCGACGGCTTCAGCCGCGCACAGAGCATTGTATTCCCCCATGCTATGGCCGAACAGCACGTCGATGGGAATCCGGAGTCCCTGGATGATCATCCAGTTCGCCCAATTGGCGATGGAACCCGCAATGGAAGGCAGCGTAAGATCGGATGCCCGCCTGTTGTGCAGATCGATGACCGCCAGGGGGGCTCCCAGGCTCTGCCGGAGCCAGTTGCGCTCCTTCTTGGGAAGGTACTCCGGCGGAAAGAAAAAATGCCTGATGGGAATGTTTTCCAGGAAATTCCCCGGGCGTCTGTCCGCCATATCGAAGACCTGGCGCACCTCGGGAAGATGGAGACAAAGGTCCCACAGGCGATCGGGGTAGGAACCGAGCAGTCCCGGAACGGTCATACCCGGAAAGATGCAGGCCGTCTTGCCGACCTCCCGGCGTGGACCCAGGGCGCAATAGATGTCTCCGTTTTCTTTCGGACGACAACTGTTGGAGAGCTGCGAAGAGCAGGTTGCGAGCTGTTCCCTCAAATGGCCGATGTCCTTGCAGACCAACGCGATCCGGTACGGATCGTCCTGATCGAACCGCAGGTGCTGCGTATAGGCGACATCCTCCAATTGCGCGCCGCCGGCAGGCGTCGATTCCAAAAACCGATCCAGGGCGCGGATTTTCGACATCAGGTCCTGGTGAGAAGCGCCGCTGAAGACCACAAGCTCGGTCTCCCGCTTGAAGCCCAGGAAGATCTCCCTGGCTTCGCCCGCGCCCGCCACTTCCTCCAGAATGACATGCGCCTGCGTCCCGTCGCGGTCCACATGGTCGACCGCGGCCCGCCGGGGCCGGGTTATCCCGCTGTGAATCCACGGATAGGCGCGCTGGTTTGCGTAAAAGGGGCTGTCGTCGAATACCGATTTCATCTCGGGCGCTCGCGGCCCCGGTGGAATGATCTTGTTGCCGAGGCACAGAGCCGCTTTCAGGAAGGACGCCATTCCCCCCGCCCTCGCTCCATCATCGAAGAGGTATCCCACGGAGCCCCGCGGGCGAGCGAAGTTGCTGCTGGAGGAACGGCCCCAGAAATCGCGCATCGCGCCGGCCCTGTTCATATCCATGCCTTCGGAGTTATTGCACACCTCCAGGTACCCGATCGTCTCCGGTTCGACGCCCACCCGGCTGTAGATTTCCTGCAACACCTCGATCTTCCGGGCCCCGGAGATGCTTCTGCGCCCCCCACGCCCCGAAGGCTCGATCCCCGCCTCTATTTCCTTGAGGCGGGCATATGCGCGGACGCCGTTCGCCGGCATATCCTCTCCGCGCATAAGGACCACCACCGTTGCAGACCGCGCGGACTCCGCGGCCCCGACACACGCGACATCGCACAGACCTTCCCGAAGGCGTCCGACGGCTTCCGCTATCGCTTGAAACGCCGAGAAGCCGTTCTCGAGCGAAACTCCCACGCCGGTCAGTCCCAGTGTTTCGATGATATGTCCGGCCAGGTCGCCGGCCGTTTTATTCCCATCGAGATCACCACCATGGGATGGCCGCCAGGTGACGACGTCCACCCGCTTACCGGCCATCCGGCCGGCCTCCACACCGGCATCGGCCAGCGCGGAGGCCGTAAGGCTTAGCATCACGGCCTTGAGATCCTCACCTGCTCCAGGCAGGCCCTCACACGAGGCCTGCATCGGGGAAGGCCGGCGGGGCAGGTCGAACTCCATCGACGCGCCCCCGGCGCGCATGGAGGGAACAGCTCCCTCCCGTACGTTCGCCCTCTTTCTGGCGCCGTGCCCGGCGCTTCCCTCCTTCGGGTCCTTGCCGTTTATGATCAGTTTCCAGAAGCCGTGCAGACCGTCGGCTCCCGGAAACACACATGCCGCTCCTATAATCGCGATATCTTTTGAATTCATCCGAACCCTCGCCATCCCGGTGAATATCACATGCCGATTTCCGCAAGCTGCTTTACGCTACGGCTGATAACCACTTCGGACACGCTCGCTTCGGTGTGGCTGAGTTCCGCCAGGAACATCCTCACCCCTTCAGCCGAAGGAATCAGGTGAATTCCCCTTTCATTGAAAAGCCTTCCCAGTTCCTCCGTCACCATGCCCGACTCCCACGGTCCCCAATTGATGGCGATGATGTTGCCGGGCCACTTGTTGGAGAGGCGCTGCGCGAGCTTGTTCAGCACTTCATTGGCGGCGCTGTAGTCCGTCTGCCCCACATTGCCGAAGCGGCCGGCGACGGAAGAGAAGAACACCATGAATTTGAGTCCTTCCGGACGAATCCTCTCGGCCATCACTCTCGCGGGAATGGTTTTGGTATCGAACACCCTTGCGAAGGAATCGGGACTCTTGTCTTTTACCAGCTTGTCCTCATTGACTCCCGCGCCGTGAACCACTCCGTCGAGCCGGCCGTATCTTTCGTAGACGTCGTCGATCAATTTACCGAAGAGTTCGGCATCGCGAACGTCCATGGCGTGGTACTCGACGCGAGCGCCCGCCCGCTCCATGGATTCGATGTTTTCCCTGATCTGCCGCGCCTTCCGGGTTTCACGCACTCTCTTCTCGATTGCGGCGGGAGTCGAGGGGACGTTCTCCTCACGGGAGAGCTTGATGAAGTACTGGCGAAGTTCCTGTGTTCCCCGCAGGCTTTTCATTTCCGCGGGCTCCTCCCCGGGAAGAGGCGATCTGCCCACCAGGATGATCCTGGGCTGGTATTTGGATGCGAGCGCCTTGCTCACTTCCGACGTTATTCCGTACGCTCCGCCCGTTACCAGGACCACCGATTCGTTATCGAGCAACCTGAGCGAGTAAACCTTCGATGCGGAGACATCCTCGACCATTTCCAGTTTCCAGCGTCCGGCGTCGTCCAGGCCGACTTCCACCAGGTCGTCGAACACAGCCAGTTCCTGCAGCACATTCATGGCGAGCATGCGAGGATCGGCATCCGGATCGACATCGATCGTCTTCGCCTTGATACCCGACCATTCTCTGGCCACGCTTTTCACCACTCCCACCGCGCCTGCCTGGCCGACATGGAAAGAGGCCTTTCCGTCCAGTCCGAACCGGCCGCCCATGGCGGTGAAATTCACGACCCATCCCGCCCCGTCGCGTCCCGCGGCCTGAAGGTCCTCACCGAAGACTTTCAGCATCATGAAGAGACGCCGGGCTTCGTCCAGGCCGTCAAGGTCCTCGACGGATTCTTCCGAGCGTTTGCCGAGCGAGGTAAGATTGAAGACGGCCCCTACCTTGCTCCCCGATCCGACGATCATGGACCGCAGTTCCTGAATGGATTCGAGGGAGGCCACATCGACTTCGTACCTGTTGTCGCCCAGAGACCTCGCAGCCTCACCGGGAACCACGTAGATCGTCCGGTAGGCATCCAGTTCGAGGGCCCCGTAGATGCTCTTGATGAAATCCGAGCCTTCCCCCACCACCAGGATCGCGTACTCGAGCGGGTATGCGCTCATCTCGGCTCCCGCATCGATGGGAGCGGCCACGGGTCGGACGACCAGACGTTTGACGGGGTCCTGGACGAGCCCCTCCTTGACGGGTTCTTCCTCGGGCATCGTCAGGGTATCGAGGGTCTCGAAGGCGACTTCGGCAGCCGTGGACCACATGGCGTGGGGTCCATTGGCGATATTGCGATCGACACCAACCCCGGAAAGGGATGACGACAACGGCAAGCGGGGGGCGGGAACCATCTCCACGGGCGCGGAGGGTCTCGATTCGGATGCCGCCGGTTTCTGATCGGACATTGCCGGTTCGGGATCAGGCTCCGGTGAAGCGGAAGGGGAGGAATCCTTGGATTCCACCATTTTGGTTCTGCTTTCGTCGTACCAGTCCACAATGCTTCTCAGCGTGCCGTGGTGTGACAACTGCTCGAGCAGGCTCTCCTCGTCCAGCATCCGCATCACCTGGTACTGGTCCTTCATACCGGCGAAGATCTCGATTTTCTTGATGGAGTCTATACCCAGATCGGATTCCATGTGCGCATCCATGTCCAGCATATCGGGGGGATAGCCGGTCCGCTCCGTAACCAGGCGAAGGAGATGCTCCTCGAATTCCTTCCTGGTGGGGACCTCTTCCTCACCCGATGCGGGCGCGGCCGGGACGGGTTCGCTTGCGGCGGCGGAAACCGCTCCGGCGGGAGACGGCATTCCCGGTCCGACATCCGGTCGGGACGCATTCGGGGAAACGATGGTACCCGGAATTACTATGTTGGGGGAGGAAGACCCGGTCGGCAGGATCGGGGCAACCGGGGGAACCTGCGGCTGTATCGGCGGTGGAGGATTGACGGCCGCGCCGGCGATATGGGTCGGCAACGCGGGAATGACAGGAGCGGGAGTCACGCCTGCCGGGACAACGGGATGCTCCGGCGCCGGGGTGGCTGTCGTATTGTGACCGTTTACATCCACAACGGGCTGCCGCCCCAGGGGGATGGCGGGAGCGGTCACCCGCGGCATCGATGAGCTGTCGCTCCGGAGGTACGACTGGACTATTCCTTCCTGCATATCGAGGAAACGATGCATCACCTTCTGCTGATCCCGGTGCAATTCAATAAACTGCGATACAGTGGACTGCACGTGATGAATCAAACCGGGGTCACCCATGGGAACGGCGGTTTCGGATTCTTTCGTTGCTTTCACGGTGGATACTTCCGACTTAGGCTTCATAGTTACCCTTTCTTCCATATTCTTCTGTGACGGCATCACATTTACGGTATTTGCGGGTTGAGCCGGAACGGCTGCCGACACCGGCGCAACGGCCGGCTGCTGGGAACGCGGCGGTTCCTTCCGGGCGGTTACAACATTTACCGGGGGCGACGGGCGTCCGGCCGGCGGAGCTACTTCATTCCATGGACGGAGTCTGGCTCCGTTCATTTTCCAGAGGCGGCGTTTGCCGTCGACTTCGGCGACGACCTTTTCAACGAGCGCGTCCATCCCTATTCTTTCCAGGCGTCTCCCATCGAACCACGGCGTGAGATCCACCGGCAGGCCGGCCGCGGCAGCATGGGCGAGCAGATGCCCGAGCTGGACCCAACCGGAACGATCGGGCATATCCAGCGTCAGCATGGTGTACGCATTGGAATACCTTGCCAGATTCTGATCGACCAGATTCGTCAGTATGCGTCCGGGACCTGCCTCGATGAAGACCCTGGCTCCCGCCTCGTACATGGCTACAATCTGTTCTCCGAAGTGGACCGGCAGACACAGATGCCGCGCAAGCAGGTCTCTCATCCCTTCGGTCGATGTGGGATACGGCCCGCTGGTGGTGTTGCTGAAGACTTTGACTCGAGGCTCCACGAAGTCGAACTTTTCCAGTTCCGCCTTCAGCGCCTCGCAGGCCTCGCTCACCAGAGGTGAATGGAATGCAGCGCTGACGGGTATCTTCTTGGACCTCAAGCCCTTGCTGTTGAACGCCTTTACTGCTTCCTCCACGTTCTTTACGGTCCCGGCGACAATGGTCTGCCCCGGCGCGTTCAAATTGGCCAGGTACACTTCGAGACCCAGTTCCTCGATAACCGATGCGGTCTTCTTTCCGTCCGCGAAGATCGCGGCCATCCCGCCGGAATTGGAATTGCACTTTTCATTTACGATCTTCCCGCGTATCTCGGACAGCCGCAGAGCGTCGTCGCGGGACATGGCTCCGGCCGCCCAGAGGGCTATGATTTCCCCGTAGCTGTGGCCGGCGCAGAAATCGGGTTTGATGCCGAACATTCCCAGGATATCGGTGGCGATTATATCCATGGTTCCAATCGCCGGTTGCGCCACGTGAGTATCGTTCAACTCCATTTGCTGCTGTTTGCGTTCATCGTCGGAGAACACGGGGATGGGGTAGATATATTGGGAAAGAGGTTTCCGGTATTTTCCCTTCAGCAGTTCGTCGACATATTCCAGGGAAGCGACGGCGGAAGGCGCGCCCATGACCAGGTCGCGCAGCATGTTGACTTTCTGAGCCCCCTGCCCCGGATAGAGGAAGCATACCTTGCCGACGGCGGGTTCGCCTTCCGAGTAGTATATGCCGGTAGGGTTTTTGATGCTTCGTGCGGCGGCAACGTCTTTGAGCGCAAGATCGAGTTTGCGCTTGAGGTCATCCAGGGAAACGGCGACGATACTCAGGCGGCAGGTCGCCTTGTCCGAGGGCCGGCGCCTCTTCTCTTCACCGAGGAAGAACGAGTACGCCAGTTGAGGCATATCGCACGACTGCACCCTACCGAGGCTTTGAATCAGTTGCTTGAGGCTCTCCTCCATATCCTGCCGGTTATTGCGAATTATGGAAAATACCTCGGCATCGCGGGGCGACAGGTTGACCTTCGATCCGTCCCGCAAATCTCCGGCGTACTCCTCCATAACCACGTGGAAATTGGTGCCGCCGAAACCGAAACTGCTCAAAGCCGCCCGACGCGGAACGTCTTTCATGCTCCGAACCCAGGGACGGGACTCGCTGATGATATAAAAAGGCGACTGGGAGAAATCCACAACGGAAGTAGGAGTCTCGACGCCGATCGTGGGGGGCAATATCTTGTGCTGCAATGCGAGAGTGCACTTGATCAGAGCCGCCAATCCAGCCGCTATCTTCGTATGGCCGATCATGGACTTGACGGAGCCGACGGCGCAATACTGCCGCTCGGTCCTGCCGTAACGGTCGAACATCTCCTTGAGCGTGTTGATTTCGGTGCTATCGCCCAAGGCTGTTCCAGTGCCGTGCGCTTCCACCATTTCCACGGAAGACGGAGGAATCCCGGCATCCCTGTACGCGCGCTCCAGGGCCTTCACCTGACCTGCGGAATGGGGAGCGGTGAGACTGCGATTGCGGCCATCGCTGGACGAACCTATACCCCTGATAACCGCATAGATACGATCGCCGTCTCTTTCAGCGTCGCTCAACCGTTTCAGCACCACCACGCCGACGCCTTCTCCCAGCACCATGCCGTCGGCGCTGTCGTCAAACGGTCTGCTTCGGCCTTGAGGCGACATCGCCTGCACTCTGGCGAACGACAGGTACGACATGACGTTGTTGTTCGTGTCGGCCGCTCCTATGATGGCGACATCGCAATCATGAGCCTGAAGCTGCCGTATTCCGACTTCCAGTGCGGCGAAAGATGTGGCGCAGGCGGCATTTACGGTATAATTGCTCCCCCCCAGGTTGAGCCGGTTGCTGATCCTTCCCGTAATGACGTTATCCAGGAACCCGGGGAATGAATCCTCGGTCCATTCGGGTAGATGGTTATGAACCGACTCAACTAACCGCCGAACCGATTCCTGGGGAACTTCTTTGACTTTCGCCGAATGGTGGAGCAGGGATGTCCGCAGTCCATACTCGAGAGTTCTTTCGTTGGGACCGCCTGCTCCAAAGAAAACAGAGGTGCGCTCGCGAGGGAAGCTCCTCCGATCGAAACCGGCATCCTCCAAAGCCTTGGACGCCAGTTCGAGGGCCAGCAGTTGCACGGGATCGATCGACGTCAAGGTAGAAGGAGGGATACCGTACTTCATGGGGTCGAACGCCACGTCGTGCAGAAAAGAGCCCCATTTCGAGTAGCTTTTGTCTTTGTCCATGCGATCGGGGGTGAACATGACGTCCGGGTCCCACCGCTCCGGATCGACTTCCTTGATCGTGCACACGCGGTTCAGTATGTTCTGCCAATACTGCCTGATATCGGATGCTTCGGGAAACAGGCACGACATTCCCACGATGGCGACGGCCTCCCGACGGCGCTCGGGGCGCTCCTCTTCGATCTCGACCCGCGCATCATCGACTTGCGCCAGGTATTCCGCACAGCCGTTCGAGACGCTCTCATGCAGTTCGGCAATGGAGAGCGGCCTGTCGCGCAACTCCGCCACCTGGCCGATCATATACATTCCCTGGATCTGCTGGGTGGACTCGTCGACATCCACAAGTCTGCTGTCGGTCTTTCCGTTGCCGCCGGTTCGAGCAATCCCTCTCGAGGCAATACGTACGCGGCCGAGATTGAGCTTCTCCAGTTCCAGGCGAACTTCATCTTCGCTCTTTCCCTGGCGCAGCAGTTCCTGCTTCCTGCCGTAGAACTCTCCGGCATACGGCGTCCGCAGGCACCGCGAGGCATGTCCCGTGCCGGACTGGAGCACCACCGTGGTATCGCACTGCATGGCCTGCCGCTGGAACTCCGGTATGATCGCTCCGGACTCGATGATCTCATGGGTGTACAAATAGGCGGTCCCCATCTGTATCCCGATTTTCATGCCC
>CAYOVG010000132.1:0-17039 GCA_964407285.1 uncultured Syntrophobacteraceae bacterium | reverse complement strand
AGGGCTTCCTGCTGACCAGTTCGGGCGCCGTGTATGGAAAACAGCCCCCGGCAGTGTCTCATATCCCGGAGGATTACATCGGCTCCCCGGATACCACGGACCCGAAGTGGGCATATGGAGAAGGCAAGCGGATGGCCGAAATGCTTTGCTCAATCTATGCGGACAAGCATGGCCTGAAGACTTCGATCGCCAGGTGCTTCGCCTTCGTCGGCCCGTACCTGCCCCTGGATATCCATTTCGCCGTGGGGAATTTCATCCGTGACGGGCTTTCAGGAGGTCCGATCCGGGTAATGGGAGACGGTACGCCGTACAGGTCCTACCTGTACGCCGCGGACCTGGCGGTCTGGCTGTGGACGATCCTCTTCCGCGGGAAATCATGCCACCCCTACAACGTGGGGTCCGAAAACGCCGTCACCATCGCCGCGCTGGCAAGAGAAACCGCAGCCGCATTCAGTCCGGCGATGGAAGTCCAAATTGCGAAACAGCCCACTCCCGGTCAACCCGCGGAACGCTACGTGCCTGCCACCGGGAGGGCGCGCGCAGGCCTCGGTTTGCGGGAAGGCGTCGGTCTCCGGGAGGCGATCAAAAGGACTGCCGCCTGGCGCCCACGGCGATGCATGGAATAACTCATGAATAGTAAAGGCCACGCATGATAACCAGCATAAAAGAGCTGTTCCGGTTCCTGGAAACTCCCTTGCCCCCCAACCCTGTTTTCCGTGGGACTTCCAACGTCGCAATATATGGAGCAGGCAATGCAGGTAAGGATGTGTTCAAGATCCTTACCGACAGGGGAATTCCGGTAAAGTGTTTTCTCGATATGAAGGCCGTGCCCGGAGATTGCCGGCACGGTGTTCCCATTCTCCAGCCCTACGAGAACGATCTCTCCATCGATGAAAGATCATCGATGCTGGTCATAATAGCCATTTACAACGCCTATGTGGAAATACCACCGATTATGCATGCGCTGGCTTCACATGGCTACTCGCAAGTCATCACGTTTTTCGATTTCTATAACTACTTCCCGAATGAATTGGGCAGCCGGTTCTGGCTTACGTCTCGTACGTACTACCATTCCCTCGAAAGTATTATTTCTGAATGTCTCTCACTGTGGGAGGATGAACTCAGCAGAGAAATATTCCTATCCACCCTGGAGTTTCGATTCACCGGTGACTACATGGCTCTGAAGCGTCCCGATCCTGACGGACAATACTTTCCAAAAGACATACCTCCCTGGAGCGGTCCCATCAGATTCGTTGATTGCGGGGCTTTCAACGGGGACACGATCGCCTCAATTCCGGCAAACAGCGAAGTCGAAGCCATAGCGGCATTTGAACCCGACATCGACAACTTCATCAAGCTTGCACAGTTCGTCGAGAGGAATCGCGCTACCCTTCCGGACGATATGTTCCTGTGGCCCTGCGGCGTCTACTCAACCACCCGGCAGCTATCCTTTTCACTCGGGGCCGGTCAAGCCAGCCGCATATCGGCGAACGGCAACCATGTTGTCCAGTGCGTCGCGCTCGATCAGGCGATTCCGTCATTCAAGCCCACACTCATAAAAATGGATGTGGAGGGCGCGGAATACAGAGCCCTTCTCGGCGCAAGGCGACTCATCCTCCGGGACAGGCCGGGGCTCGCAATTTCCCTGTACCATTGCCCCGAGCATTTATGGCAGATCCCCCTGCTCGTCCACCAGTGGAATCGCCATTACTCATTCTACCTACGTTCGCACTACCACAGCGGATTCGACCTCGTAATGTATGCAGCGCCACGTTAGACATTCAAGCAGACGTCCCCGAATCCCCCGCGTATCTCGCTGATACGGGTAACCGCCCAATCCTAGAAAGAAGTGCATTATCATGATTAGACTCGCCGACTTCATAGCACGTTTCCTTGCCGACCGGGGTCTGAAGCACGTATTCATGCTGACCGGCGGCGGCGCCATGCATCTGAACGACGCATTCGGCAGTGAGAAACGCATAAGCTGTATCTGCAATCATCATGAACAGGCATGCGCCATCGCAGCGGAAGGTTATGCCCGGATAACCGGCGATACCGGTGTGATAAACGTCACCACGGGACCGGGCGGGATCAATGCGCTCAATGGGGTGTACGGAGCATGGACGGACTCCATACCCATGCTGATCATCTCGGGCCAGGTCAAGCGCGAGACGTGCATGGCCTCCTACGAGCATCTCACACTACGGCAACTCGGCGATCAAGAAGCCGACATCATCTCGATGGTCAAAGGCATCACCAAATACGCGGTCCTGATCGATGATCCGCGGTCGATTCGATATCACCTGGAAAAGGCGCTCCACCTGGCCGGTTCCGGACGGCCGGGTCCATGCTGGTTGGACATTCCGGTGGACGTGCAATCCAGCATGATAGACGAGACCACGTTAGAAGGCTACGACCCCGGCAAGGATGAACTCGCTTCGGACAACCCGGATAGAGAAGAAATAATTGCCCGGTGCACCGAAGTGATCGACCGCATGAAAGCGGCGAAGCGCCCCGTGATAATGGCCGGTAGCGGAGTTCGAATCGCCAGGGCCCTGGAAGTTTTCGAGAAGGTCGTCAATAAGCTTCGCATCCCGGTTACCACGGCATGGACTCATGATGTTATTGCTTCGGATGACCCTCTCTTCTGTGGCCGTCCCGGGACGATCGGCACCAGGGCCGGGAACTTCACCGTTCAGAATTCCGACCTCCTGCTCGTCCTCGGAAGCCGTTTGAACATTCGCCAGACCGGTTACAATCGGGAGGCGTTCGCACGTCATGCCTTCAAGATCCAGGTAGACGTGGATCCTTCCGAACTGGCCAAACCCACCGTGAAACCCGATCTGCCGATACAGTGCGATCTGCTCCTGTTCCTGAAGGAGTTCGAACGGCAACTGGACAAAACGAATTATGATTGCGCCGCACACGCAGAGTGGCTGGCATGGTGCCGGGACCGCGTTCATCGCTATCCAGCCGTTTTGCCTTCCCAGCGCAGCTACCGGTCGGCGATCAACCCCTACCATTTCATCGAGGTCCTATTCCAATGCCTGGCGGATGACGACATTGTGGCATGCGGAAACGCAACGGCCTGCATCGCGCCCTTCCAGGCCGGATTCATCAAAAGGGGACAAAGGCTTTTCAGCAATTCCGGCGCAGCCTCCATGGGATACGATTTGCCCGCCGCATTGGGCGCGGCTGTCGCGGGAGACGGGAGACGCGTGATCTGCCTGGCCGGCGACGGAAGCATACAGCTAAATATCCAGGAGTTGCAGACCATCGTGCACCACCGCCTCCCGGTCAAGATCTTCGTTCTCAACAACAACGGATATCTCTCCATCAGGCTGACACAGAAAAACTTCTTCGGAAAGCTTACCGGCGCGGGACCCGAATCGGGGGTATCGTTCCCTGATATCGTGAAGGTTGCATCCGCATACGGCATCCCGTCCATCCGCGTTCACGAGAGGGAGTTTTCCCGCGAGATCGCTCAGGTCCTCGATACGCCGGGACCGGCGCTGGCTGAAGTGATCCTGGACCCCGAGCAGGCATTCGAACCCAGGATCAGTTCGAAGCAGTTGCCGGACGGAAGGATCGTATCCGCTCCGCTCGAGGACATGTTCCCATTCCTGGACAAAGAAGAACTGCTCGAAAACCTGCTGATCCCGTACGCGGAGCATTGATTGCAGAGTCGTTGCACAGCCGACCCTCCCGGCCGCGCAACACCGCAGGCGGCAGGAACCGCCGGCGCTCAACGGCTTTTCGGACAGCTTGACGGCTTCGGCGAAACGGCGAGCGGAAACTGAATAGATTAATCAAGGAGAAAATTTTTTATGAACAGGGACATTTTCGATGAACTATTCGTGTTGGAACTTGCAAACAACCACTGGGGATCCGTTGAAAGAGGGCTCCGGATCGTTACGGACTATTCCCGCATCGTACGGTTCAACAATGTAAGAGCCGCAATAAAGCTTCAGTTCAGAGATGTGCAGAGCTTCATCCATAAGGACTTCATAAACCGGGCCGACATCCGCTACATCAAAAAGACCCTGGATACCAGGATGACCAGGGATGATTTCGCCGTTTTGGTAAGAGCAATACGGCAAGGCGGTTGCATCACGTGCGCGACTCCTTTCGACGAAAAGTCCGTTGAGCTTTGCACCGACCTGGGCGTTCAAATACTCAAGATAGCCAGTTCGGACATCAACGACTGGCTCCTCATCGAAAAAATCGCCACCACCCGTAAGCCCGTGATCGTATCCACGGGAGGGTCCTCCCTCAAAGACGTCGATGACCTCGTAACTTTTTTCGAGAACAGAAACATCCCGTTGGCCATAAACCACTGTGTGTCTCTCTACCCTTCGGAAGATCATGAACTGGAAATGAATCAGATAGATTTTCTGAAGCGCAGATATCCGAATCACACCATAGGGTTCTCGACCCACGAGTACAAGGACTGGACGGCTTCCATCATGATTGCATACGCCAAGGGAGCCAGGACCTTCGAGAGGCACATAGACATCGAATGCGACGGAATCGAGGTTTCACCTTACTGTTCGCTGCCGGAACACGTCGATACGTGGTTCAAGGCATTTAAACGCGCGAAGGAAATGTGCGGGGCGAACGGCACCAATAAGCGCATTCCTCCCAAGAGGGAAATCGACTATCTCAATGCGCTGGTGCGCGGGGTTTACGCCAAGAGGGACCTTCCCGAGGGCCACTCCCTGCAGGATGAGGACGTCTACCTGGCAGTACCTCTTCAGAAAGGCCAGATCTCATGTCGAGAACTCATGCGCGGCGAAGTGCTGCTCAAAGGCGTCGGCAAGGACCAGCCCATCATGATCGACTCCATCGACAGCCCCTACGCCAACCATGAATCGCTCAAGAAGCTGATCTACGATCGCGGTATATAGCTGTCGCTTTCCGCTTCGTTCTCCTTGCAGGATGGAACTGTACGACCAACCAGGAGTCAGGATGAAATTCATCAGTATTGTATGCCAGTGTTATAACGAGGAGGAAAACGTCAGAGAACTCTATGAACGGGTGAAGAACGTTTTTTCGAAACTCCCGCAGTACGATTATGAGCAGATCTACATTGACAACTCCTCCAAAGACAATACGGTATCCATTCTCAAGGAAATCGCTGCGACGGACAAGAGGGTGAAGATAATCGTAAATGCGAGGAACTTCGGACATATACGATCAGGCTATCACGCGCTGCTTCAGTCCGGAGGCGACGCGACAATCGGTATGTCCTCCGATCTGCAGGACCCTCCGGAGTTGATTCCCGATTTCCTGCGTAAATGGGAGGAAGGCTACAAGATAGTGCTGGGCGTCAAAAGTAAAAGCGAGGAATCTCCGCTGTTCTTCGCCGTCAGAAAGCTCTATTATAACCTGATAACCACATTGTCCGAAGTGGAGCTCGTCAAGAACGCCACCGGATTTGGGTTATACGATAGCAAAGTTATCGAGATATTGAAGGAAATCGATGATCCCTATCCCTATTTTCGTGGTTTGCTCTGTGACATCGGGTATGAGCGCGCCTTGATCGAATTCGTGCAGCCGCATAGAAAGAGAGGATTCAGCAAGAACAACTTCTACACCCTGTACGACATCGGAATGCTGGGGATTACGAATCATTCCAAAGTACCCTTGCGAATAGCGACTATGCTGGGTTTTCTTGCGTCTTCGATAAGCTTGCTGATAGCAGTGGTATATTTCCTTTACAAGTTAATTTTCTGGGATCAGTTTCAGGTCGGCATCGCTCCGATGGTCATAGGCGTATTCTTCTTCGGATCGGTTCAATTATTCTTTACCGGAGTACTTGGAGAGTATATTGGAGCGATCCACACTCAGGTTCTCAAGAGACCTCTCGTAATAGAGAAGGAAAGAATTAACTTTGATTCTTAGCATGAAAGGTAAGATCCCGGATAAGCAGATAATCAGGTATGTAATCGTCGGGACGTGGAATACTTTCTTCGGCTATGCTGTTTACGCCTTCTTTACGTATATGCTGACCGGTTTGGTTCCACATGCATACATATTTGCGAGTGTTATCGCAAATGTAATTTCCATAACGGTAGCCTATATCGGGCATAAGTTTTTCGTCTTCAAGACGAAAGGCAATTATCTGAGGGAGTACATGAAATTCTATGCAGTTTACGGCGTGGCCGTAATAGTCAATATAACCCTTCTCCCTTTTGTAGTCGCCGCGGTAAGCTACGTCACCAACCAGGAAAAGTATTCTCCATATATTGCCGGAATTATTCTTACATCTATTACCGTCATTTGTAGTTTTTTCGGGCATAAGAACTTTTCATTTAGATCCTAGAATTGCCGAATCCGATAGATCCGGTATTTACAGACACAGACATTAGTAACGGTTATAAAGTCAGGATACTAAGATGTCGGATACGACAAGTAGGGTATCCGGTAATCCAGCAGATTGCGTTGCCGGAGCTATTCAGTTCATCAAAGAAAGATGGCTATTAATAGTTATTCTAGCCTCCTTGACTGTAATTCATAACTTCTATATCATAAAGAGCACAGCCAACATAGTATATATGGATCAGATGTATCAGTTGGCTATCGTGGACAAATTTCTGGACAATCAGTTAACTCTCGAAGATGTGCTGACTTCCCACTCCGGTCACCGGAGTATAGCCTATATACCAATCCTGTTATTGAATGCTGCCATTTTCAATTTCAATACCCAGGTCGAGATGCATATCGGTTCGCTGGTTCTTCTCGCCACTTGCATTATTATGTTCAGATTCTATAGAGACAGCCTTCCATCCACAACTTCTTCAATGACTGTTCAGTTTTGCTTCATCCCCATGGCGCTTCTGATTTTCAGCCTGATCCAGTGGGAGAATATCGTTTTCAGCAACGGTACTTATCTAATGCTGAGAATGGCGATTTACATAATTAACTTTGCCGCACTCGATGCGATTCTCGTGCGCACCGATTCGATCGATACCTCCAAAGTCATACGTCTGCTGATATTATTGTTCTTAACAATTACCGTGATCGGCTCCGCTTATTATCCAGCCCTCGTGTGCGCCATGGCGACGGTGACGCTGCTCGACTGCCTGAGGAAACGCAAATCCGGAGCGATACTCATAGCTTGTATTCTGGCAACCACAGTTCTCGCCACGATCCTCTATAAATACGGAATGGCGGACGATCCAAATGTATCCGGGGCCGGCCTGATGAAGCAAATTACAGGTCTCGCCGCCGCCCCGGCGGCAGCCGTCAAGTTCTTTATCCTCTCCTTCGGAGGAAGCGTATTCGGCGTCGATCTGTACGAGTTCAACCAACTCAGCAAGAGACTGCCCGGCCCGATAGGAATTGCCGTAATCTTCATTTACCTTTATTCCATAATAACGTTCTTCCGTTCCAGGATGTATGAAAAGACGTTCATGCCCCTTTTTTTCATTTTCTACGCCATAACGCTGCATGTGCTGATATTGACGGCACGTTTCAGTTACGGGTCCATATACTATGGAATGTCATCCAGGTATACGACCGACACCCAGTACGGCATCATCGCCGTAGTGTGGATATTCGCTTTCAGCATACTAACGAGAAAGAAACGACAATCGGAGTCTAACCCGGACGCACAATCGGGTAACCACGCTGAATCCGGTTTCTTCTCCATCGGCGCCGCTTTCAAGATCATCGTTATGGCTTTCATCTTTTCAGGGTATTGCTTAACGCAATTGACAGAATGGAAAGCCTCCCCGTATAGAAAGGCGTATTACGAGAATCTGATTCAGACCGCGCTCAATATCGACTCTTGCGACGATTCCAAACTTCAGCCCTTCCAATCCACTCCCGATCTTACAAGAAATGCTCTAAGAATACTGCAAAAGCACAACCTGAATGTCTTCTTTGATCATCAACATAGGTAAATATACAGAGAATAAGGAATCGAATTTATGGTTAAAGATAGAGATAGCGAGCACATCTTGTCATATGAAGAATTGTTGCTTCTGCTTTCTATCCTCACCATACCAGCTGTTATATACATATATTATATCTATAATACAACAGCCAACGTAGCTTATCAGGATCACCATAGATCATTGATTATGATAGGAAGATATCTAAGTGGTGATCTTAATTTTACCCATCTATGGGAACCAAGTTCGGGACATAGAGCTCCGGGCTTTTCGGTACTTCGTATACTCAATGCAGCGTATTTCCATTTCAATACTCAAATGGAAATTTACATAGGAACTATCTTCTTGCTATTTAACTGCACAATATTGTATGTCCCGTTTAGAAAGAGCCTCTGTGCGACCAAATGCCATACAGCTCCATTTTTCTTTTTGCCGATCGGCTTCCTTATATTCAGTCTTATCCAATGGGAAAATATAGTCTTTAGCGATGGAATGTACTCCATGGCCAGAGTTACGTTGTTTCTGATTTCCTTTATTCTTATGGACAGTGTAATAAAGTCTAGTGAATCTCTGAAACAAACGGTGGTTAACGCTGTTTTGCTTTCGTTGGTGATTAGTGGAATCATACTATTATTTGGCGCAGCATACTCTCCAGCACTTGTATTGAGCATAATCATCGCTATAGCTTTGAATACAAGAAACAATTTTAAGAGATGCTCAATTTCTTTATGTATCTTTTGTTTTTTAACATGGATATCACTATTTATCTACTTCTACGATATAGGAACGATAGTACACAGTACTACTTACAATTCATCATTCCAGCTTCGCCGGATGCTTTTATCGCTCATCCCTAATATCAAGTTTTTCTTGAATACAGTGGCCGGAAGCGTATATGGCAATGATTTATTTCATTTCAAATATTTCGAGTACAATATTATTCCCGTCATAGGCATATTTACACTTACCCTATATATATTTGGCGCAATATTGTTTTTTTATTCCGGAATACATAAGATCACCTGGATCCCGCTGACTCTCATGATTTACTCACTGACTATTTCCGCTATGGTGATGGTGACCAGATTCGACGGAAACGAGTTGTACGGGGGAATGGCATCGAGATATACGACGGATACGCAATGCGGGATAGTCGGCATAACATGGATAGTCTTATACTACCTTAAATCCCTGGATTACTCGAGCCTTCGATCTTCATCGTCAATACCTCGTCATATACGCAGCTTCCCATTCTTGCTTATATCGGCAGCAGCAATTGCATTCATTATATCAGGGTATGTATTTACAAATAATATTGAATGGAAAGCATCTCCTTATCGCAAGGCGTTCTATGCAAATCTCGTCAAGAAAACCATTCAGTATCAACATGACAAAGATGACGGCTTTCTTCATGATTTTCAAGCTCCCCCGGATCTGGTGCGCCAGGGCATAAGTATCATGAGACAGTATGATCTCAATGTAATATACGATTACAACCGAGGGTACATACAACAGATCGACTGAATATCCGAGATGAGAACACCATTCCAATCTGTTGCGCCATCTCCTTTTGTTGCATGGTTTCCACCTTGCGCAAACATGTCATGTTATCATGATCCCGTTCAATAGTGAAGCTAGTGAGGAATTCTGGAGCTTATGAATATGGATAAGTCACCTTGTGAACTCAGTATCGTAATGCCGTGCCTCAATGAGGCCGAAACGGTGGGCATCTGTGTCAGGAAAGCCATGGACTTTCTCCGTAGGGAGAAGATCGCCGGCGAAGTCATCGTTGCCGATAACGGCAGCACGGACGGATCGCAGGAGATTGCCGCCCGCGAAGGCGCCCGTGTCGTCGATATTCCTGAGAAGGGTTACGGAAACGCCCTGAAGGGCGGGATCACCGCCGCATACGGCAAGTACGTCATAATGGGGGATTCCGACGACAGCTACGATTTCTCCAACCTGAAGGCTTTCGTCGAAAAGATGCGCGAGGGCTACGACCTCGTGATGGGAAACCGCTTCAAGGGTGGAATCGCGGATAACGCGATGCCCTTTCTCCATCGGTACCTCGGCAATCCGGTTCTCACCGGAATCGGCCGTCTGCTCTTTTGCAGTTCGTGCGGAGACTTTCATTGCGGGCTCCGGGGATTCAGCAAACAGGCATTCGAGCGCATGGGGCTGCGGACCACGGGCATGGAATTCGCCAGCGAAATCGTTGTAAAGGCGTCGCTGCACAAGATGCGGATAGCCGAAGTGCCGACAACCCTGGTCCCGGACGGGCGGTCCCGCCCTCCTCACCTGCGCTCCTGGCGAGACGGCTGGAGACATTTGAGGTTCCTGCTTCTCTTCAGCCCCAGGTGGCTGTTCCTGATTCCCGGCATGACGCTTTTTCTCCTCGGCGCTTTTTTCGGCGCGATTCTCACGTTTACCCCCGTAACGGTCGGCCGGGTCGTCTTCGATACCAATACGTTGCTCGTGTGCTCCATGTCGGTCCTGATCGGCTTCCAACTCGTGTTTTTCAGCCTCGTCGCCAAGACCTTCGCAATCCGGGAAGACTTGCTTCCTCCCGACCCGCGTATCGACAGGTTCCTGAAAGCCGCCAACCTGGAGACCGGCTTGCTGATCGGCCTTACCATCCTGATCGTCGGCATCAGCCTGCTGATCTATTCCATCTTCTACTGGAAACTCCATCACTTCGGGCCTCTCTCCTACCCTGACAGTCTTCGGCTGACGATTCCCAGCATTACATTCATCATGCTGGGGCTCCAGGCCGTCTTTTCCAGCTTCTTTTTAAGCATTCTGAGGACAAAGATGCGATGAGAAAAATCCTGTAACCGCCCGACGGCGTGAGTCGGGAGAAGACACGACATGCAGTTATCGATCAACCGGGGTTGGATGCTCTGTATCCCACTAGTTTTTCTCATCAAGTTTGTTTTTTTCGCTCTCGATTCCCTCCCCGGCATATTCTACGGCGACTCTTTGTGTTATATCGGCGCCGCGCTGTACGATTGGATACCCCCCGACCGGTCGTTTACCTACGGTTCCATCATCAAGTGGACCGCGGTCCGCAGCCACTCCCTCGCGTCACTGCTTGCCGTCCAGGCGCTTGCGAGCGGGCTTTCGGCTATCCTGCTGGCGTACTCCCTGGAGAGGCTGTTCTCCGTTTCAGGCGCAACGGCAATGGCTTTTGCCGTTCTATGCGCGCTGGAGCCCATCCAGCTCCTCTACGAGCGCTACGTCATGACCGAAGCCCTCTCGCTTTTCATTTTCGTCCTGTACGCGGTTCTATCCCTTCAATACATCCGGAACCGTTCCATCGCCCTCCTCTGCGTCATTCAAGTCCTCGGGATTTTGCTCGTCAGCTTCAGGTTGAGCTACCTGCCCTTCGTTCTGGCCTGCACGCCCCTCCTCCCCTTGCTGATGGTTCTTTTCGCCGCATCCGAACCCGATCATCGCGTCACCGACCATCAGCCTGCGCAGGGACGGTCCCGACGTCGATGCTTTCCGCATATCGGTCCCGCGATTTCTTGGCGGGGGGCAACTCACCTGCTTGCCGCCCTCGCGCTCACCGCCGCGCTGCATACGGGCTACAAACACATCGTGGGCTACTATACGGGTGAACCGCCTGCCTATAATGTCAGGAGCGGTTACTTTCTGCTGGCGCTTTGGGCCCCGGTGGTCAAACCCGAAGACTTTCCCGTTCCCCGTCTGCGGGCGACGATCTTCGAGAAACTTCCCTACGAGCTTACGGACCGCATGATGCGCAACAAACAGCTCTTCGACCCCGACGGCCTCGTCGAGCGGATCGAAAGGAACATTCCGAATCCCGAAGGCAACAGGGTCGCGGCCCGAACCGCCGTCAACGCTCTGAAGCGCGACCCCATCGGCATTGCCGCGCTCGGCCTGCGCACCTTTTTCGACTACTTCGATATCCGGGTACTTCGTGAGAAGATCGAAAACGACATCGGAACGGACCGGGTAATCCCCGACAATGACGAGTCCTCCTTCAGAAAGGTGTTCTTCTTCACGGTGAAGGGGTTGCACCAGGCGCAGACGCTCACGAGGAGCTACTATCGAAATGCGGTTCCATGGTATTGGCTGCTTCTCATGTCTCCCATTTTCCTATGCGCGGCATTCTTTCTCGTGGACGGACAGAGGAAGATTCTGCTCGTCCCGGTTGCGATAGCGACAGGTTCGGTGCTGTGCGCCGGCACCGTTTTGTCGGTTTTCCCCATCGTGCGGTACATCCATCCGCTTGGATGGCTCGTTCTTCTCATCCTGGGGATACTGTGCAACCGGATCATGTTGATGCTACATTCCCACGGCGAACTGGGAAATTCCAGCCCGCCCGCACATTCATAACGGTTCAGGAGTCAGGATTGACGCGAAAAGCAGAACAAAAAAGCGATGCCATGGATGTGGGACGGGCCGGAGAGATTCAACCGGCCCGGCAGGCTTATGAAGAACGCATAAACGAACTGGAGGCGGAAAGAGCGGCTCTTTCCGCCCGGTTGGCTGAAATGAGGGAAGCCCTGCTGTCCCAGCTCAAAGAGATGGAGGAGCAACGGAGCGCCGCGGACGCACGGACATCGGAACTGAGACTGGCTCACGAGGAAATCGTAGCCCAAATGGAGAAGAAGCGGGCAGAGCTGAGCGAGCAGTACGAAAGCCGGATCGCGTCCCTCGAGAAAGAGAAGGCTGAAATCGAGACTCCCTATCGGAACCGGATCGCTTTTCTGGAAGAAGAGAATTCCCGCATCAGGCGGGAATGCGACCGGGCGCGTTTGAACCTCGAACTCCTGGCCGATAGCTTCCGCGGCGAAAGCTGCAGGCTCTTCGAGGAGACCATTCGGCTGACGCGGGAGACCAGACGATGGGCAAAGGCTTACGCCGAAAAGGACGAGACTATCGAAAGGCTTCGAGCCGACAAGGGCGCCCTCTACCATGAGACTTACCGGCTCTACCACGATTGCAACGGGTACAGGGTACACAGCAAGAACCTGGAGACCCCACTCGCCGACTACAAGCTCCACGGCAAGAACCTGGAAGCGCACCTGGCCGACCAGATGGGGCACGTCAGACGGTTGCAGGAAGAGAACGCCGGACTGCGGGAAACCATAAGCTTTCAGAGCCGATCGCTCGTGTGGCTCATGATGACTCTGCTCAGCGGAATATACAACCGAATCCTGCCGCCGGGCTGTTTCACGAGACGGTTTGCGCGCCGGACAGTCACGGTCGTCGGCAATCTGCTGATCCATAAACCCCTGTGGTTGGTCGGAAAGCTTGTATCTCTGATATCCGGCGGGAAGGAGACTTCCCCGTCCGTCCTCCCGGCATGCGATACGGGAGGCGAAAACGACGGTATTCCCACAGCGGACACTGCATCGGGCGGCCCGGACTCCGGCCGGGACTCCCCCCCCGCGCCCGCGACAGGCGAGTGCGCCCCCGCGGCTCCGGCCGACGACCGGTTGGACGACCGGATACCCGAGCAACCGCCTTCGGCAGCCCGGACCGGCAAAGGATGGTACCCGTTGTCGTTTCCCATTTTCGAAAGCATCGAGGTATCCATCATCATTCCGGTCTACAATAAGAGCGACTACACATTCAGATGCCTTTGCTCCATTTTCGAAAACAGCGCGCGCGCCTACGAGGTGATCGTTGTGGACAACGCTTCCTCGGACGAGACTCCGCGGATGCTCGAAGCGATGAAGGGGCTCCGGGTAATCCGCAACGAGCGGAACGAGGGGTTCGTCGCCGCGTGCAACCGAGGGGCCGATGCCGCAAGAGGCAACCACTACCTTTTCCTCAATAACGACACGGAAGTCGGCGAAGGGTGGCTGGAAGCCATCCTGGCTCCCCTGAGCGATGAAAAGGCGGGGATAGTGGGGGCGAAGCTGATCTACCCCAATGGAAAGCTGCAGGAAGCGGGATGCATCATATGGCAGGACGCCACGGGATGGCAATACGGCAGGCTGGACGACCCGGAACGCCCACAGTACAACTACAGGCGGGAAGTCGATTACTGCTCCGGCGCCTGTCTTCTGATCCGAAAGGAGTTGTGGCTGCGGCTGGGCGGCTTCGATCCGAGGTACGCTCCAGCCTATTACGAGGATACGGACCTGTGCTTCGGGGCCCGCAGTCTCGGCTACAAGGTGATCTACCAGCCGGAATGCAGAGTCGTTCATTACGAGGGAATAACGGCGGGTACAGACACCTCGAAGGGCTACAAGAGCTACCAGCAGGTGAATTATTCCAAGTTCAGGGACAAGTGGCGCGAGGTCCTGGAAACCGCCCATTACAAGGGACCCGAGGACCTCTACCTGGCCAGGGAAAGGGGGATCGACAGGAGAATCCTGGTTGTCGATCATTACTTCCCCACTTTCGACATGGATTCCGGATCTCTTCGGATGTTCAGCATCGTCAAGATCCTCGTCGAAATGGGACACAAGGTCATCTTCTGGCCGGATAATCTGCTCTATGACGAGCGGTACGGGCTGGAGCTTCAAAGGCTCGGCGTCGAAGCCGTATACGGCGAAGACGATTTCGACTTCGTCGAATTCATGAAGGAATACGGCAAACACATCCATCTCGCCATTCTCTCGCGCCCTCACATCGCCATAAATTACATCTACGCGGTGCAGAACTACTCGAACGCCCGGATCGTATACGACACCGTGGACCTGTGCTTCCTGCGGGAAGAAAGGAAAGCGAAGGTAGACGCCCTCACTGCCGGGCGCGATGCAAAGCGTACGGAACTGCTCCTCACCTACCTCTCGCAACGGACCCTCGTGGTGAGTTCCGTCGAAGAGAAGATCCTGGGCGAGATGGGTTTTGCCGATAAGGTTTCCATACTCCCCAACGTTCACGCACCCGAACCGGCGCACAATACCTTCGAGAACCGGCATGGCTTGATGTTCATAGGCGGGTTCATGCATCAGCCCAACGAAGACGGCGTCGTCTGGTTCGTGGAAAAGATTCTCCCCCTGGTCCACAAGGAGATTCCGGAAGTGAAATTCTACGTTGTGGGAAGCCATCCATCGGAAGCCGTCAAGGCGCTGGCGTCCCCCGACATCGTCGTCACCGGATACGTGGAAGATGTGTCGCCCTACTTCGAAGGGACGAGGGTGTTCGTGTCTCCGTTGCGGTACGGGGCCGGCATCAAGGGCAAGATCGGCCAGAGCATGTCATACGGGTTGCCGGTAGTGACGACTTCCATCGGGGCGGAAGGCATGGGGCTCGTGGATGGGCAAAACTGCCTCATTTGCGACGACGAGGAGGAATTCGCGAGAAGGGTCGTCGAAGTCTACAACGACCGGGAGCTGTGGATGCGCCTGTCGCAAAACGGGACCGAACACGTTATGCGCTGTTTTTCTCCCGAAGCGGTCAAGGCGCAACTCCAGGCCGTACTGCAGTAAACGGAGGCCGGGGACCGGAATACGGAAATCGGGCGCCGGTGATATGGGTGCATCCGGAGGGAGGCCCCATCATCCGGATTCCGGCGTCCGGCTTCCGCCCGCTCGCCCCCCGACTCCCGACCCCGGTCAAATCAGCTCACCACCCAGATGGTGCAGTGCTTCGCCTCCCGGACCACCTTGCTGGACACGCTGCCGAAGAGGAATTCCTCCTTCTTGCTCATCCCGCGCCTGCCGATGACCACCGTATCGTACCCGCCGGCCGTTTGTTCCGCCATGATCAGTTCCGCAACGCTCACAGGGGGTTTGCAGGTTTCGATCTTGAGGCACACGCACCGCTCCCCGACGCCCCGGGTCGTCAGCCGCCGGGCCGCTTCCTCCATGAGCGCGAGCACCTCGGCGCGGGTCCGCTCCACCCAGTTCCCGCGCTCGTCCGCATCGGGCATAATGTCTTCGGAAGGCTCCTTGACGACATTCAGGAGCGTGATCCGCACCGCCGGATGGCAGGACATCACATCCCCCAGGTAATCCACCGCCTTGAGTGAATTTTCCGAAAGGTCCACCGCCACCAATACTTTCTTTTCCATATCTCGAGCGACCTCCCTTCTTTAGCGGCCCTTATGGCTGCCCGCCGTCTCCATACGCTACCACACGAGCCAATCCCGATCTTTCCTCCAACCCTGTCAGTCGCCTTCTCCAGCTTGCAACCGCCATACCGTCATCAGAGGTTATCGCGATTCACAGCTTATAGTCAACCACCAGATACAACTGGGAGGTACGGAGCACCTGTCGAGACGGTTTCACCCGTCGGTCTCGATCGATTCACCATGGCCGATCTGCTGCGTATCCTCGACGGGAAGGGTTGTTCCTACAGGCCGGAAGAGATCAGGCAATCGCTAGCCCGTCTTGAACCGGCTTTCGTGCCGGCGCGCAGCAAACAGGAGTATTCCTTCTGCGTGCCGTTATTCAGGGAAATGCTCCTGGAGCAGGAACCGGAGTGGTCGTTGAGCAGGGAATTGCAGGGGAAATGAGAGACGCCGTGCACGGGTGTTCTTGGAGTTTCCGAATATCCTGGAGGAGACCTCCGGAAGGCTGCGGCGCGGCCGGGATACCGGCCCAGAGCACTTCAAGGACGGCACGGTCGGGAGACCGAGCCACAACCAGATCCGGAAATCCAGACCACGGCAAGGTGGTTTCGTCTATTCCTTTTCGTGTTCTTTCGTGGTAGAAAACCCGTAACCCGCAACTCGTAACTCGTAACCCGTAACCCGTAACCCACAACCCACAACCCACAACCCACAACCCGTAACCCGTAACCCGTAACCCGTAACTCGCCCCCCGCAACCCGCGCCTCCCCCCTACTCCTCCACCGGCCCGACACTCCTCATTTCCTCCCTGCACTGCAGCAAATCCCCCATCAACTCACGGGCGTCGTCGTAAAAGACTTCGGAACCGTTGCTGAAGCGCATCAAGACATCGTTCAGGCATTCAGGAATGTAGGGAAACAGCTTCCGCAGGTTCATCACCCTGTGTTGAAAGAAGAGGGACAGGTCCTGTTGCGTGAGGCACGAGGTGACCGACATGCCTTTCGGAGCGCAGGCGTTCAAGTCCGCAAGGTTGTGAAATCCGTTTCCAACGGTGAAAAGCAGTACGTTCCCGAGGCCGAAGAGATCGACCCCGTACGGGTTCTCGGTCCATTCGTACGTGTAGTCGAAGTCGATGCACGTGT